>JBEVNH010000147.1:0-7675 GCA_040508175.1 Pseudoxanthomonas sp. | reverse complement strand
TTCTGCATTCCTCACGGTGGCGGTGGGCCGGGCGTGGGTCCGTGCGCGGTCAAGTCGCACCTGGCGCCGTTCCTGCCGCGCACGCTGGGCGGCGAAGGCGATGTCGGCATGGTCTCGGCGGCGAGCTTCGGTTCGGCCTCGATCCTGCCAATCAGCTGGATGTACATCACCATGATGGGCACCGGCGGCCTGCGCAAGGCGACCCAGGTGGCCTTGCTCAACGCCAACTACATCGCCAAGCGTCTGGCCCCGCACTACAAGACGCTCTACACCGGCCGCAACGGACTGGTGGCGCATGAGTGCATCCTGGACGTGCGTCCGCTGGAAAAGGCCACCGGCGTCAGCGCCGAGGACGTGGCCAAGCGCCTGATCGACTTCGGCTTCCATGCCCCGACCCTGAGCTTCCCGGTCGCCGGCACGCTGATGGTCGAGCCGACCGAAAGCGAATCCCAGCACGAACTGGACCGCTTCATCGACGCGATGATCCAGATCCGCGAAGAGATCCGTGCAGTCGAAGACGGGCGCCTGGATCGCGAAGACAACCCGCTCAAGCACGCCCCGCATACCGCCGTGCAGGTCTCGGGCAGCGAGTGGACCCACGCCTATCCGCGCGAGCTGGCCGCCTTCCCGCTGGCCTCGCTCCGCCAGGCCAAGTACTGGCCGCCGGTGGCACGCGTGGACAACGTCTACGGCGACAAGAACATCATGTGCGCCTGCATCCCGGTCGATGCATACAAGGACGACGTGGAGGCGTAAGCCACCATCGCCTGAAGACAACACACAGGCGCCGCAAGGCGCCTGTGTGTCTGTGTGTTTCCCGGAAGCGTGACGCGCGTGGGCCTGACAGGCGCGCGTGCGCGCACACGCTCAGCCATCCACTGGCCCTGTCGATGCCTGGCGGATGCCGTGGCGGCCGGCACCCTTGGCGTCATACAACGCACGATCGGCCGCCTCCAGCAGGCGCGTGCCTTCGTGGTGGTCGTCTCCGGGCCGGCGGGTGGCAAACCCGATGCTGATGGTGACCCTGCACAGCGGCGAGCCCGGATGCGATACCGCCAGCGCATCGACTGCCTCCAGCATCCGCTGTGCCACCTCGGCCGCTTCCGGCGCCAGGGTATCGGGCACGAACTCCTCACCGCCGTAGCGCGCCACCACGTCCCCCGCACGACGCAGGCTGCCGCGCAACGCGGCGGCCACCTGCACCAGGCAGGCATCGCCTGCCACATGGCCCCGGCCATCGTTGAACTGCTTGAAATGATCGATGTCGATCATCAGCAGCGAACAGGCCATGTCGCGCGAGAGCGTCTCGCGCAGCCGCGCTTCGAACACAGTGCGGTTGGCAATGCCGGTCAGGGGGTCGGTGCCCAACAGCTGTTGCAGCTGACGGTTGCTCAGGTCGCTCTGCCGCTGCTGGTCGGCGTGCCGGGTCTGGATCAGTGCCACGCGCAGGCCGTAGACCACCGCCGCCAGCAGTGCCGCGCATGCGCCTGGATAGAAACTCAGCTGGGAAATGGTGATCCCCATGGTCAACACGCCCAGCGCCATGGCCACCGGCGCGAATGACGCCACCACCTGCGCCGTGTGAGGCGACGGCTGGTAGCGCCGGATCGCACGCGGGGGTGGATAGCTCAGCAAGACGGTGAGCAGCAGATACGGCAGGTCCACCAGCACCAGCGCCCACCACGGCAGCCCCTGCAGCTCCACCCGGTTGTAGAGCGTAGCCACCAGGGAATTGACCCACAGGAAACTACAGGCGATGAAGTAGAACGCACGACGGCTCTGGCTGCGCGCGCCAAGCAACCGCAAGGTCGCCAGGCTGCATAGCGCGTAGTCGATCACGTCGGCATGCCACACCATCACCACGTTGCCCGGCACGCCGCGCATGCTGGCGCCATTGAGTACGTTCCAGACCAGCACGCCCAGCAGCACGGCCAGGACCGCCGACAGCACCACGTCCAGCGCACGCACCGCCCGCGGTTCGCGGCTGCTGAAGGCACTGGTGATCAGGAACATGCAGGGACTGACGTTCAGCGCCGAGAACCCCACTGCCAGCACCTGCAATGCCGCAGCCTGCGCCGGCAGCAGCGAGGCGATCAGGTTGGTCGCCGCCCACAGCACCTGCATCAGTCCCGCCAGCGCCAGCAGGTGCCAAAGCGAACGGCCCATGCCCACGCTGCGCTGGCTCCGCCGCAGCACCCCCCACACCGCCACCAGTTGGATGCCAATGGTCAGCAACTGGGGCAGCACGCCGCCGGCCTCGCCAAGACGCCAGGCCAGCAGCAGGTGCAACAGCAGCAGCAGGAAGGAGATCCCCGGAAACAGCATGGTGCGATTGACTCTTCTGTCGAAGGCAGCGCCCCGGGGGAGGCGATGCCGGATCATGAAAACCGGCCGATCTTGCGGGAACTCCATGTCCGACAGCACACCGTTGGGCAGCTTCAAACCACCGCTGGCCGCTTCCATTGCCATAGCGCCATGGTGATGTTGACCACCGCGACGAAGCCCACGTAGTGGGCCGGCGCCAACGCACCCGCGTGCGAGGAAAGGAAGCTGATCAGCGGCGGCGTCACCGCGCCGGCGATGGCGTAGGCCAGGTTGTAGGACAGCGCCAGCCCGGTGTAACGCACCGAGGCGGGAAAGGCGGCCACCATCACCGCCGGCACCACGCCGCCGACCCCGGCAGCAAATCCGGCCAGCGCATAGAGCAGAAGGAAATGAGCGCCGCCAGCAGCCAGATCCAGATACAGCGCATAGACCGCCAGCAGCAGGCAGGCCGCGGCCACGAGCAACGCTGGGGCGCGACCGATGCGATCGCACAGGATGCCGGTCCACAGGCATCCCAGCACCAGGCAGGTCGCGGCAATGAGATTGCCGCGCGCGGCCAGTTCGGCCGTCACCTGGAAGCTGGCCTGGATCAGGATCGGCGTCATCAGGATCACCACCACGATGCCGGCGGTCAGCAGCCAGGTGGCCAGCATCGACACGACCACTCCGGCCCGGTGGTCGCGCAGGACCTGTTTGAACGGCAGCTCGGGGGCCAACTGTCGCTGGGCGCGCAGCTGCGCGAAGACCGGCGTTTCGTCCAGCCAGCGGCGCAACCACACCGAGATGAAGCCGAACACGCCCCCGATCAGAAACGGCACCCGCCAGCCATGGCTCAGCACCTCGGCCGGGGTGAACATCCAGGCGATCAGTGAGGCCATCGCCGACCCCATCAGCGTGCCGACGCTGACGCCGGCACTCAGGCTGGCCACGGCGAACCCTACCTTGGCCGGCGGTGCATGCTCGGCCACGAACACCCATGCGCCCGGCATTTCGCCGCCGATGGCCAGCCCTTGGAGCATGCGCAGCGCAAGCAGCAGCAACGGCGCCAGCACGCCGATCTGCGCGTAGGTCGGCAACAGGCCGATCCCCAGCGTCGGCAAGGCCATCAGCAGAATACTCAGTGAGAACATCCGCTTGCGTCCGACGCGATCGCCAAAGTGCGCCATCACCACCCCGCCCAGCGGACGCACCAGGTAGCCAGCAGCAAAAATCGCGAACACCTGCAGCTGCGCCAGCCAGGCCGGGATCTCGGGCGGGAAAAACAGCTGGCTTAGGATCTTGGTGAAGAACACGAAGACCACGAAGTCGTAGAACTCCAGCGCACCGCCCAGGGCGGATAACAGCAGGACCTTGGCGCTGTTACGCGCGTGTGTGGTGGACGGCATGGCAGGCAGGCGTTACGCGAGGCTGCCCACCTTAGCCGCAGGCACGCGTCTCGTGGCATCTGCTCCGAGATGTCTTGCGGACCCCGAACGTGCCGATGCCCCGCCCGATTGCGGTGCGAGGACCGCGCTGCCCAGGGGCCGAATGCGACCAAAAACGGCACCCTAGTGCACGCCGTGAAAGTGACGGCGTCCCGCATTGCGGCGCCACCACCGCAGGACGGCGGCCAACCGGTTCGCTGCCACCTGCGACTTTGGAATCAGCGTTCCCGTTGCGACAGACTTCCGACACAGCCGCAGGGATGGCACGCTATTTGCCTATTCAGCACGTACCCCCTTCCGTTGATGTCCCATGCTGGCCGGTAGCTACACCCTTTCTCTCGTCCTGATCTCCTACATCGTGGCGGCCGTTGCCTCGTTCGTGGCACTGGACATGGCCGGTCGCATTACCGCCAGCGAGGGCACCGCGGCACGCTGGTGGCTGATCGGCGGCGCCTGCGCGATGGGCTTTGGGATCTGGTCGATGCATTTCATTGGCATGCTGGCCTTCAAGCTGCCGATTCCGCAGGGCTACAACCTGCTGATCACGCTGTACTCGCTGCTGATCGCCGTCGGTAGTTCGGCTTATGCGCTGTGGCTGGTCTCCCGCGAGGAGTTGCCCCACAGGCGTTTGCTGGTGGGCGCGGTGATCCTGGGCGCAGGTATCGCCACCATGCATTACACCGGCATGGCCGCCATGGAGATGGAGCCTGGCATCGACTACGACGCACTGTGGTTCGCAGTCTCGATCCTGATCGCCATTGCCGCCGCTGCCGCTGCGCTGTGGATCGCCTACGCGTTACGTTCTGATTTCAGCCATCACCGGCACTACCGCATTGCCGCGGCGCTGGTGATGGGCGTGGCAGTGATCGGCATGCACTACACCGGCATGGCCGCCGCGCGCTTCCCGCTGGGTAGCATCTGTGGCGCAGCGCTCAACGGCGGGGTGTCGCCGCAATGGCTGGCCAGCCTGGTCGGCACCAGCACGTTTGCCATCCTTGGCCTGGCGCTGGTGACCTCTGTGCTGGACCGCCGCCTGCAGGAGCGCACTGCCAAACTCAGCGAATCGCTGCAGCGTGCCAACCAGGAACTGACCCACCTGGCGCTGCACGACAACCTCACCAAGCTGCCCAACCGCGTGTTGCTGGAGGACCGCCTGGGCCAGGCCATCGGCAAGGCGCTGCGCGGTGGCAGCAAGTTCGCGCTGCTGTTCATCGACCTGGACGGTTTCAAAGCCATCAACGATGTCTATGGCCACCAGGCTGGCGACCGCCTGTTGCTGCAGGTTGCCCGTAACCTCAAATCCGGCTTGCGCCTGGAAGACACGCTGGCACGTCTGGGCGGCGACGAGTTCGTGCTGCTGGTGGAAATCACCGAGCCGGCCGATGCCGCGGCCATCGCCGAAAAAGTGCTGGAGCGCGTCGGCCTGCCGGTCATCATCGAAAGCGCCGAGCTGCATGTCACCGGCAGCGTGGGCATCGCCATCTTCGGCGAGGACGGACATGAGGCCCGCGAGCTGATGGCCAATGCCGATGCCGCCATGTACAGCGCAAAGGACCAGGGCCGCAACGGCTACTGTTTCTTCGAACCATCGATGAACCAAGGCATGCACGAGCAGCTGGCGCTGATCCAGGAGCTGCGCAAGGCGCTGGAGCTCGACCAGTTCGTCCTGCACTACCAGCCCAAGTTGATCGCACCGGCAGGCCCCTTGCAGGGCGTGGAGGCACTGGTGCGCTGGCAGCACCCCACGCGTGGGCTGGTGCCGCCAGCCACTTTCATCCCGCTGGCTGAAAAGACCGGCCTGATCCTGGAACTCGGTCGCTGGGTACTCAACGAATCCTGCCGTCAGTTGATGGAATGGGAGCAGCAGGGACACCGCATCCCCAATGTCGCGGTGAACCTGTCGGCCACGCAGTTCCGTTCGCCCGGGCTGTTCGGCAAGGTCAAGGAGGCCTTGTCCAAGCACGGACTGTTGCCGGACCGCCTGACGCTGGAGATCACCGAATCCACCGCCATGCACGATCCGGAATCCAGCCTGGCCATCCTTCAGCGCCTGGCCGCCCTGGGCGTGCACATCTCCATCGACGACTTCGGCACCGGCTATTCCAGCCTGCTGTACCTCAAGCGCCTGCCTGCTGCCGAACTGAAGATCGACCGCGGCTTCGTCAAGGATCTGGTCCCCGGCGGAGAAGATGCCGCCATCGTTTCGGCCATCATCGCGCTGGGCCGTACGCTCAACATGAGCGTGATCGCAGAAGGCGTGGAAACCGAATCGCAGCAGAAGCTGCTCACCGAGCTGGGCTGTACCTCGCTGCAGGGCTTCCACCTGGGTCGTCCGGAGACCCCGGACAACATCCGTCAGCGTTTCTGAGCAAATAAAAAGGCCGGGTGTTTCCTCGCCCGGCCGATTCAGCGCTGCCCGCCTGGCGCACCGCTCAGGTCGCGACCTGCACCAACGCCTGCTTGAGGGATTCGGCAGTCACCGGCTTGACCAGATGGTGGTCAAAGCCCGCCTCCTGCGTCTTCTGCCGGTCGCCGTCGGCGCCCCACCCCGTCAGCGCCACGATGCGCAAGCCGTCGCCGCCTGGCTGGTCACGCAGGCGACGGCAGACCTCGTGCCCGTCCATGCCCGGCATGCCGATATCGGTAAACACCACGTGTGGTGACAGCGCAGCGGCAGTGTCCAGGCCCTCCTGACCGCTGTAGCAGGTCGTGACTTCGTGCCCCAGCAGCTCCATCACCATGGAGATGGAATCCGCAGCGTCGCGGTTGTCGTCGACCACAAGAATCTTGTAGGGGCCCATCCCCAATGCCTGTCGTGCGTTCATGCCTTCATCTCCTTGCGATTGCGCCTGAAGGCTGGGTAGACGCATTTCGAACACTGCGCCCCTGCCCAGACCTTCGCTGTAAGCGTGGAGGCTGCCGTCGTGCAGCTCCACCAGTTCTTTGGCCAGCGTCATGCCAACGCCCAGACCTTCATGCGAGGCCTGGTGGGCAGGATCGACCTGGGCAAACAGTTCGAAAATATTGTCCAACTGAGACGCTTCGATGCCAACCCCATCATCACGCACGCGCAGTACCGACTCGTCCTGCTCGCGCGTGAGTTCGATCTCGATGCGCCCGCCTGTGTCGGTAAACTTCAGCGCATTGCCGATCAGGTTGCCCAGCACTTGGTTGATCCGTATCGGATCTGCCCACACACCGTGGTCATCCGGGGCGATGTTGCAGACCAGCAGCTTGCCCGCCTGGACGAATTGTGGCGAATAGGCTTCCAGCACCTCGCGCGCCAAGGCATCGAGCGCTACGCCCGTCTTGCGCAGCAAGACCTTGCCCAGCGTGATGCGATTGATATCCAGCAGGTCGTCCAGCAGCTGGGTGGTCTGGCGCAACTGACGTTCGATCATCGGCGCAACCGTCTTGCCCGGCCCGCTCACGCAATCGGCCATGGACATCACCTGCAAGCCGCTGGTCACCGTCGCCAACGGGTTGCGCAGCTCGTGCGCCAGCATGGCGATGAATTCGGTTTTGCGTCGGCTGTCTTCTTCCAACGCACGCTGCTCCAGCTTGCGATGACTGATATCGGAAAACAGGACGCCCAGCGGGTACGGCGCCGACGTCCCGATCGGGAAGGCATACACGTCGTAGTAAAAGCCCAGCTGCTCGGCCGCCTGCTCGAAGCGGCGCGGCGTCCCGCTGGTGGCGATCTCGCCATAGATCTCATACCAGCTCGGTTCGTGCCCCGAGGCGATGCTGCACATGGTCCGCCCGATGGCATCACGGATCCCGGTATGGTGCTCGAAGGCGCGGTTGACCTCGCGAAAAACGTAATCCACGCCTTTGCCTTGGGCATCGAAGATCACGTCGATGACACAGAAGCCCGCGTCGATGGAATCGAACAGGCTGCGGTACTTGTCCTGCATTTCCTGCGC
>JBEVNH010000140.1:0-5409 GCA_040508175.1 Pseudoxanthomonas sp. | reverse complement strand
GTCAGCACGAAGTTGTGGTAATCCAGTGCCGAGCGCAGCAGTTCTTCCAGCTGCTTGGGGTAATGCAGGTCGGCGATGCGGATGCCGCGGCGCGCCACCTTGTCTTCATATGCCGGGCCGATGCCGCGGCCGGTAGTGCCGATGGCCTTGCCGCCGGCAGCCTTCTCGCGGGCCTGATCCAGGGCGATGTGGTACGGCATGATCAACGGCGCGGCCGGGGAGATCTTCAGGCGCGAGCGCACTTCCACGCCGGCCGTTTCCAGCTCGTCGATTTCCTTGATCAGCGCGGCCGGGCTGATGACCACGCCGTTGCCGATCAGGCACAGCGCGTCATCGCGCAGGATGCCGGAGGGAATGAGGTGCAAGACGGTCTTCTTGCCATTGATGACCAGCGTGTGGCCGGCGTTGTGACCGCCTTGGAAACGCACGACGGCACCGATTTCCTCGGTGAGCAGGTCGACGATCTTGCCTTTGCCTTCGTCGCCCCACTGGGCGCCCAACACGACAACTGACTGACCCATGACGGGTAACTCCTGTTTTGTTGCGGCCATCGGGGCCGCGGACTTGGGCCGTGCGCGGGCGCATTGGTGAGCCTTGGGTGGGAGCTCCATCGGGGAGCGCCAGGCCTGCCAACCGCCCAGACACGGAAAAAGCCGGGCGGGATCGCTTGGTGTCAGCGGGCCCATCCGGCTTTTGTGCATTATCCGGGTTTCCGGTGACCGGGGCCACCCCTGCCCGCCCCTCGGCGGGGGCGGTTCAGTCAAACGGTGACCCCAACCTTATTGCCGCACCAGCCACAACACGCCCAGGCCGATGAACATCACCACCGCGCCATAGGTGCGCAGCTGGGTGGGCGACAGCGCATGCAGCTGTTCCACCATGCGCTTCCAGGCCAGCGGGGCGGCAAACAGGAACAGCCCTTCCAGCACTGCCATCAGGCAGAGCGCGGCAAACAGACCCTTCATGAGGTGCGTCTGTCAGGGATCAGCGATCGGACTTGAGGTACTGTAGGAACGGATCCTTGGTGTCCAGCACGATCACGCCATTGCCGTCGGCCAGCGAATTGCGGTAGGCCTCCAGGCTGCGGTAGAACGTGTAGAACGCCGGGTCGGCCTGTGCAGCACGGGCAAAGATGGCCGCCGCTTCGGCATCACCCTCACCGCGCAGACGCTGGGCGTCACGCTCGGCTTCGGCCACGATCACCGTCTGCTGGCGGTCGGCTTCAGCACGGATGGTCCGCGCCTGCTCCTCGCCCTCCGCACGCAGCTTGCTGGCCACCTGCTTGCGCTGGGCGCGCATACGCTCGTACACATCGGTGATGACCTGGCTGTCGGTCGGCAGGTCGATCTGCTTCAGGCGCAGATCCACGATCTCCATGCCCAGGCCCTTGCTGGCCTCGTTGATGGCCTTGAGCTGGTTGGCGATGATCTCGCCACGGTCGCCGGACACCAGCTGGGTCAACGTGCGCGAGTTGATCTCGTTACGCAGCGAGTCGGTGATGATCGGGGCCAGGCGCGCGGCAGCGACACGATCTTCGCCGTTGGTGGCGCGGTAGAAGGCGCGCACGTCGGAGATATAGCCCACCGCGAAGAAGTCGACGCTGACGTCCTTCTGCTCGCTGGTGAAATAGCGCTCCGGTGCGGTTTCCAGTACCGAGAAACGGCGGTCGAACACGCGCGCGGTTTCCACCAGCGGCAGCTTGAAGTGCAGGCCGGGCTTGACGTCGGCGCGCACCACGCGGCCCAGGTTGAGCACCATGGCAGTCTGGTCTTCGCGCACCACGTAGACCGAGCCCATCAGGCCCAGCAGAACGGCGACGGCGATCGCCACGATCACGGAAGTCTTCATCGGGTGCTCTCCTCACGGCCGGCCGGGCGCGCGGGGCGCTCCATCGGCGTGACGGTGGTGCTGTCACTGGAACCGGTGCCTGACTGCAGATAGGTCTGCGGCGGCATCACCGGCGGATTGCCGCCCGATTGCTGCGGCCCGGCCTGGCCCGGCTGCATGGGCACGTAAATCAGCTGGCGGCCATCGGCGCCGATGACCTTGCGGTTGCCGGCCAGCACCTTTTCTACCGTCTCCAGCCACAGGCGCTTGCGCGTGGTGTCCGGAGCATTGGCGTACTGCTTCTGCAGCAGCGAGAAGCGCTCGGCATCACCCTGTGCGTTGGCGATGGTCGCTTCCTTGTAACCCTCGGCCTGGGTGCGGGTGCGCGCGGCTTCACCACGCGACTCCGGCACGACCTTGGCCGCGTAGGCATTGGCCTCGTTCACCAGGCGCTCGCGCACCTGCTGGGCACCGTTGACCTCATCGAACGCAGGCTTCACTTCATCGGGCGGACGCGCGTTGGGCAGCGTCAGGCCGGTCACGATCAGGCCCGTGCGGTAGGCATCCAGCGCGCCCTGCAGGCGGATCTTGGCGGCCGCCGACAGCGGGCCACGCTTGTTAAGCACCGCCTCCAGCTCCGAACGGCCGACCTGCTCGCGTACGGCACTCTGGGCCGACTGTTCGAGGATCTCATCGGCATCGCGCGAACCGTAGAAGTACAACCGCGGGTCGCTGATGCGGTACTGCACGTTCAGCGTGACGCTGACGATGTTCTCGTCGCTGCTCAGCACCGGGAAGGTGTTGCTGAAGGTCTTGATCTCGGTGGCGTTGACCTTGCGCACGCTTTCAACCGGCCAGGGCCACTTGAAGTTGGGACCAGGCTGCATGATGCGGGTGAACTGGCCAAAGCGCAGGACCACGCCGCGCTCCTGCTCGCCCACCAGCTGGAAGCTGCTCAGTGCCAGCAGCAACAATGCCGCCAGGCCGACCCAACGCAACGGGTTGCCACCGCCGCCATTGAACAGCTCGCGCAGGCGCTCGATCAGCGCGTTGATGCCGCCACCACCGCCACCGGGCGGCGTGTTGCGCCGCCAGGGATTGTTGTTGGACCCATTGCCGCCCGATCCGTTGTCGCCCGAGCTTCCAGGGGTGTTCCAGGCCATGCCCACTCCGTGTTGATGAACTGCACGGGCACACGGCCCTGCGAATCCGAGAATCGTTCGATTCTACAAGATGGGGCGCCCAAGGCTGCGGGCAAGGTGACAAAGGTCATGCCCTGACGGTTCGACAGGACGGTCAGGCAGCGGCAAGGCCGGCGTCGGCCAATGACCACGCCGGCCTGACGGATGGACTGCTATCACTGGGGGCAGGTTTTCAGGAGTACCGCATGCCGGCTCATATCGAAGACTACGCAATGCTGGGCAATTGCCGCAGCGCCGCGTTGGTCTGCTCCAACGGCTCCATCGACTGGCTCTGTCTGCCCCGTTTCGACTCGGATGCTGTCTTCGCCGCCCTGCTGGGCACCTCCGAACACGGCCGCTGGGCCATCAACCCCACCGGCGAGGCCACCAGCTCCCGCCACTATCGCGACGGCAGCTTGGTGCTGGAGACCCAGTTCGAAGACGAACACGGCGCCGTGCGGCTGCTCGATTTCATGGTCGCCACCCAGGACGGGCAGCCCAATAGCCACCTGGTGCGGCGGGTGGAGGGCATTCGCGGCACCATGAAGCTGCGCACGGAGATCGTGTTGCGCTTCGGCTACGGCAAGGTCGTTCCCTGGGTCACCCAGACCGAGGACGGTTTGCTGGCCGTGGCGGGCGCTGACCAGATTGTCATTCGCACGTCAGTGCCGTTGCGTAGCCACGACTTCATCACCGACGGCGAGTTCTCCGTGTCCGAAGGCGAAGCGGTGGACTTCGTCCTGAGCCATGGCCCGTCGCATTGCGCACCACCCGAGCCACTGCAGGCCAAACAGGCGCTGGCCGTGACCGAGGCGTTCTGGCATGACTGGTCCGGTCACTGCACGCATGCCGGGCCATGGAGCGACCTGGTACGGCGCTCGCTGATCGTCCTCAAGGGCCTGAGCTATCTGCCGACCGGGGCCATCATTGCTGCGCCGACGGCCTCGCTGCCGGAGAAGCTGGGCGGCGAGCGCAACTGGGACTACCGCTATTGTTGGTTGCGTGATGGCGTATTCGTGTTGTTGGCGTTGCTCAATGCCGGATACACCGAAGAGGCCGCTGCTTTCCGCAACTGGGTCAAGCGCGCCGTGGCCGGCACCCCTGGCGAGCTGCAGGCGCTGTACGGCGTGGGCGGCGAGCGCCGCCTGACCGAATGGAACGCCGACTGGTTGCCGGGCTATGAGAACAGCCAGCCGGTCAACATCGGCAATGCCGCCGCCACGCAGTTCCAACTGGACGTCTACGGCGAGCTGATCGGCGTGATGGAGTTTGCCGAGCGCAAGGGCGTGCTGGCCGACGCGGCGATCCACGACCTGGAACGCGCCTTCCTGGACGAGCTGGAAAAACGCTGGCAGGAGCCGGATGAGGGCATCTGGGAAATGCGCGACGGCCGTGCGCATTTCACCCACTCCAAGCTGATGGCCTGGCTGGCCTTCGACCGCGCCGCCGAGAACAATAGCCGCGACTACAGCGACGAGCAGCGCACGCGCTGGCGCACGCTGGCCGACACCATCAAGGCCGAGATCCTGGAACGGGGCCTGCACAAGGATGGCTATTTCGTGCAGTCCTACGGCAGCCAGCGGCTGGACGGCTCGCTGCTGCTGATCCCGATGATCGGCTTCCTGCCGCCGCACGACGCGCGCGTGGTGGCGACCGTCGAGGCGATCGAACGCGATCTCACTGTCGATGGCCTGGTCGAGCGCTACCGCGCAGACGACGAGGACGGCGATGGGCTGCCCCCCGGCGAGGGCACCTTCCTGGCGTGCAGCTTCTGGCTGGTGGAATGCCTGGTGATGATCGACCGGCACGACGATGCCAAGGCCCTGTTCGAGCGCCTGTGTGGCCTGTGCAACGACGTCGGACTCCTGGCCGAGGAATACGACCCCAAGACCCGTCGCATGCTCGGCAATTTCCCGCAGGGGTATTCCCACGTGGCCCTGGTCAACGCGGCCTACCGACTGGCTGATGCCGGCCACCATCACCATCGCAGTGAAGAGGTGAAACCATGAATGAGCTTGCCCATGCCGCCGAGAACGGCCGCGCGCCCCCCTGCCTGTTGGTGTTGTTTGGCGCGCGCGGCGACCTGGCGCGCCGGCTGGTGCTACCTGCGCTGTACAACCTCAAGCGCGCCGGCCAGCTGGACGACAACTTCGCCATCCTCGGCTTCGACCACGGCGACATCAGCGAGCGTACCTGGCGCCGCAAGATCAGCGATGCCATGCACGAACAGGCCACCAAGGGCGGAGGCGAGTTCGAAGCGGAGGGCCTGGACACCGAAGCCTGGAACTGGCTCAACAAACGCATGCATTACCTGCGCGGCGACTTCACCAAGGCAGCCGACTACCGTGCATTGAAAACGCTGCTGGCCGAGCTGGACACGCGCTATGAAACGCAGGGCAAC
>JBEVNH010000139.1:0-22878 GCA_040508175.1 Pseudoxanthomonas sp. | reverse complement strand
GCGCTATCGGTTCTGATGCCGCATCGCTGTTCGACCATGGTGCAGTGGCGCCGCAGCCCTGGCTGCGGCGCATGATGTGGCGAAGATCCCGTTGCGCCGGCCTGGCTGCGTGATCGACACAGACGACATCGTTCCTCAGGGCGACATCCGCCCGTTCCAGACAGGGCGTGTGTTCCAGATATGATCCAGAAGCTCCGCGGCCGTGGTCGCCTGTTCACTGCCGCGGTTGCCATGCTGCTGGCCGCCGCCCTCCCTGGCACCGCGTTCGCGGCCGATGCCGCAGGCTTGCTGTTCCGCGTCTCGGCCGACACCGGGTTTGATGCACAGGTCGCCGGCGGTCAGGCCGTGCCGAATTTCCGCGACAAGGTCCGCCTGGTCGACAACGGTGCATCGGGCAAGGCGATCGAATGGGCCGATGATGGCGTCCTGGCATGGAACGCGCCGGGCAACCTGTATGCCCAGCGCGGCACGCTGTCGTTCTTCTGGCGCGCGCGCTATCCGGTCGGCGAGGCGCCGTTCGTGATCTTTCGCGTGGGCTATGCCGATCACACCAGCTGGGACATGGCCTGGTTGCGGATCGATTGGAACGGCCACGGCTTCGATGCGTTCGTCACCGATGCCAATCTGGCGCGCAAGCGCGTGTCCTTCCACATGGAGACACCGCCCGCGCCCGATGCCTGGACACACCTGGCCTTCAGCTGGGACGAGACCCGCGGTGTGCGGCTGTCGGTCGCCGGCAAGGAAGTGGCACGCCTAGACACCACCGCCGACCTGGATGCCGGGCTGGACCAGTTCGGGCTGGCCGGACGGGTGATGTCGCCGCATCAGGTGCAGAGCCGGTACAACTTCCTGCGTGGCAGCGATCTCGACGAGCTGCGCATCTATGACCACATGCTGGCGCCGCGCGACATCGCCACGCTGGCCAGGCTGGGCGAACCGGTGGCTGCCCAGCCGCAGCAGGACGCCGCGCAGCGTCAGGCCTGGCTGCATCGCTACGGCTGGGACCGCACGCTGCCGGCGGTGCTGACGCATCCGCTGACCCGGATCCGCAAGGTCGAGTTCGCCGATGCGCGCGACCTGAAGGCCTGGATGTACAAGGCCACCGACGGCATTAGCGAGACGACCTGGCCGGGCGTGTACAACCGCTCGCGCCTGGAAGGCCGCCACGATTACTTTGAGCTGCCGGACTGGAATACCTACGTCGAAGGCGGCAAGGCGCTGGCGCTTTCGCTGCCGGATGAGCCGCTCAATCGCATCGAGCTGCGTGGCGCGGCGTATGGCACAGCGCAGTGGAAGGCGGCCCCGGAGACGCCTGCGCAGGTGCTCTTCACCCGCGACAAGGGACAGGTCCGCAGCAGCGATGAGGTGCCCGCACTGCGCGGGGGCACCCTCACGTTCACCAACGAGGCGCAGGAAACGCCGATCCAGGAAATCTGGGGTTACCAGGTGGACGCGACGCCGGTACCCGAAGGCCGCACCACCCTGGATTACACCCTTCAGCCGCAGGTGGCGCCGGACTACGCCAACCTGGCCACGCTGCGTGACTTCATCCGGGGGCGCCACCCTGTTGAGGAGCGCAGCACCGTGGTCGCGCTGCCCAAGCGTGCGCCAGCGCGCGCGCGCGCGGCACAGGCCACGGCGATGGCGCCGATCGTGCATGTCCTTGTGCCCGCCACGTTGGGAGATCCGCCTGCGGACCAGCCCTTGATGCGCAGCTGGGCGTATGGCTGGACCAACATGCACGACGGCCTGGATGGCATCGTGCTCGAGCTTCCCGCCCTCGATCTGCCTGCGGTTTCCGACGGCCTGATTCCGCTCAATCTCCAGGTCAAGGATCCGATCTGGCCGGCGCGCAATATGCTGGACGTCAACGTCTCGGTGCGCCCGGGAGAGCCGCGCACGCTGTGGCTGGACCTGCGCGATCGGCTTCTCGATGGCGACAGCCTGTATCTGTCCATCGCCTCGGGCTCGCCGGCATTTTCGGCCGCCGCGCTTGACGGTGCGCGCTTGCGCCTGGTGTTCAAGCCGCGCGCACAGGCGCTGGCTGAACATGTCGCCGACCGCTTCAACCAGGCGCGCGACAACTGGGGCTTCCTGGTGGAAGAGCACACCACCTCGCAGCGGCAGCTGCTGTACCGCCGGCTGGAGCGCGACATGCGCGACCTGTTGCGGGTGGATCCAGAGCATGCGCTGGGCCGCGTGCTGTGGAACGACATCAGCTACGGCAACCAGGGCGCGCTGCCGGTCGCATTGCCTGAGGTGCCTAAGGGCATTCCCGCGTGGGCGTTCTGGCAGACCGAGGATCTCAAGCTGGCACGGCGCTTCGCCAACTGGTGGGTCGACGAGCGCCAGGTGGCCTATGGCGATTTCGGCGGCGGCATTTCCGACGACAGCGACCTGGTGCAGCAATGGCCGGGGCTGGCCCTGATGGGGGTGGACCCGGACAAGCTCAACGCCTCGATGCTGGCGCTGTCGGAGGCGAACTACCGCAATGGCATGTTCACCAATGGCCTGTCCACCATCGAGACCGATGAGCTGCATGCCTACGAGGAGGGCATCAACCTCAACAGCGCGCTGCTGTACCTCAACTGGGGCGATCCGCGCACGCTCGAGCGGCTGATGACCACGGTCAAGGCGTTGGACGACATCATCCGCATCAATCCGCAGGGGCACCTGCTGTTCTCCAGCAACTGGTTCGGCGGGCGCAAGGTCTATCGCGAGCCCAACTGGCAATGGCAGAAGCCGTATTCCTTTCCGGTGCTGCATCCGGTGCTGCAGCTGGGCGCCTACAACGCCGATCCGACCAGCCGCCGCTTGGCCGTTGGCCTGGCCGATGGTTACCTGGCGCATGCCGGCACCGACGCCAAGGGGCAGTGGACCTTGCCCAATGAGATCCACTGGGCCACTGGCAAGACGCGCGGCGGCGAGCTGCTCGAGGGCAGCGGCGGTGCCGATACGCTGCACACGTTCTGGGCGGCCTGGCGCTTCACCGGCGACAAGCGCTATCTCCAGCCCCTGGATTACCGGGTCGCGCGCAGCGGGCCGGTCGGGCTGGAGGGTCTGAACGAGAACGTCATCGACGCGCTGGGCCAGCGCGACCGCTGGGGACAGGCCCTGGCCAAGGCGGGCCTGCAGGCCGACGCCCCCGGGTTCGCGCAGCATGTCGCCTGGGAAACCACCGGGGACACCGCGCCGCTGGCCGCGTTGTATCGCACGGAAACCCGCCAGAAGCAGCGCGATCTCTACCTCAACACCGATGGGCAATGGTGGAGTGACCGCGTCGAATCGCCGACCGAGCTGCTGCAGCGTGCGCGCCTGGGCGGCGTGGCGCTCAAGCGCAACCAGACCTGGGCCGGGCACACCGTGAGCTGGCGATTCGCCGATCCCGATGGCGCCACCAAGGTGGGCTTGCTGCTGCCGCGCCCCACCCCGGAGCGCTTTACCGTCATCGCGCACAACCTGGATCGCCGCGTACAGCGCGCACGCATGCACACCTGGCATGTCGCGCCGGGCTTGTGGCGGATGCGCACCGGGCTGGATGCCGATGGCGACGGCAAGATCGATGGCCGCGCCGAGGTGCATGAGTTGGCGTTGCACGCCAGCGCTTCGATCGAGGTGGCCTTTCCCGCGGGCAGGACGCAGGTCATGGAGTTCGAGCGCGTCGACGAGGCGGCGGCGCCGGATGTCGCACTGCGCGCCGATGTCGGCATTGGGTACGACGATGTCCAGGTGACCGCCGATGCCTTGCACGTCACGGTCCACAGCCTGGGCCATCTCGACGCGCCGGCTGGTGAGGTGCTGCTGGAGGATGCCAAGGGTCGGATCCTGGCGCGCGGCGCGTTCGCGCCGATGCAGGCGCCGCGCGACCTGCAGCCACGCAGCACACCGGTGGCGATCGCGCTGCCTGCCGGGGCGTCGCTGGAAGGCACGCGGCTGCGGCTGGTCACCACCGGTGATGTGCCCGAAGTGACCCTGCTGAACAACGTGCTGGATGCGCGGCAATGGCGCCGTGCACCGTGATTCCGCCTAGGGGGTGCCAGGGCTGAGCGCCGACGTCAACGGCGTCACGCTGATGCGCTGGGTCAGTCGTGCCTGCGCCCCGGCGGCAAGTTCCACCACGTCCTCACCGGCGTTGGCTGCTTCCAGGCACAAATAATGGCGCCAACCCGTGCCGACATCGGGCATGCGCTCCTGCGCCGATGCACCTGGGCTCCAGGCCACCAGGCTGCGGCTGCCCGTCGTCTCGAGCTGGATCGTCCGACGTAGCGATGGATCGACCAGCGTGTAACGCCCGGACACGGCGGCGTAGAGTCGGTCGATGCCACGCTCCCGTGACGTGTCGGCCAGGACCAGCGGGCCGTGCTGCGGATAGGTCCGCGCGAAGTGCTCGTGCTTGTCGCGATAGCGCGCGCCTTCCAGGCCATTGACCTGCACCTGGTGGAGATCGCCAACGCGGTAGTAGGTATGCAGCGCCTGGGTGAAGCGGACCGGTGCATTGCCGATGTTGGTGGTCAGCAGGCTTTGTTCGAGCGTGCGACCCACGCGCACGGTCATGCGCAACGACAGCGGCAGACCGGCCAACTCCGGTGGCGCCAGGGTCACCGTGACCGTGCCGTCGGCGTGGCGGGCGGCGTGCCGCAGCTGCCAGCGGGCGGTCCTGACCAGGCCATGCGCGGGCATGTCCGCGCGCTGGCCTTGCCGTGAGAAGTAGGGCCACAGCACCGGAACACCACCGCGCGTGGGCTGCGGCGGCAACGCCGTGTGCGGTGAGAGCCACAGCACCTCCTGCTGACCACGCGGTACGAACGACAGCAGGTGGCCGCCCGACAGCGCGATCGCCGCAGTCGCGTCGGCGGCGCTGATCAGCAGCGCATCGAAGCCGCGATAGCGGCCGTAGCGCACCCCATCGACTTCCGGCACCGGCGCGGAGGATGCCGCGGGCGCCGCCACCGGCTCGGCTGCGGCGAAAGCCGTGTGTGCAGGGAAGACGCTCGCCACCTCGCCGCCCTGCAGTCCAGGCGCGAACACGCTGCACATCACTCCAAACCACAGCGCGGACAAGCGGTGCGAGCGCCTGGCCGGCGCGGTTGCCGCCCGCGGAAGATGGTGGGCGCGTGGAGGCGTGGATCGGGGTTGGCGCATTGGCTGCATGGCGTGCATCGATCAGGGAATCAGCAGGCTGCGCAGCGCGGGTAGCTGGCGCGCCAGCTCGTCGGCCATGATGGCGCTGAACAACGCTGCGCCTTCCGGACCGAGATGCGTGTAGTCAAACGCCAGTTTGGGCGTGGCCATGGTCTCGGCGCCGGTGCCGGCGTTGGCTGCGCTCGCAACCGCCGCTGCGGCAGGTGTGGTATCGGCCACGGGCGCCTTCGCCTCCAGGCTGTCGCCGGCCTGCGCTGCCTTGACCTGCGCGGTGGTCGCAGGACGCTGCGCCAGTTGCGTGGACAGCACCGGGCCCATGCCCTGCACCACGGCGCGGCTGCGCGCATGCAGATCCACCAGTGGGACATCCAACTGTCGCGCCACCTGATGCACGGATGCGGCCCATGGCGCCAGGTCATCGCGCAGCACGCCGCGGTCGAACTGCCGGCGCGTCAACGGCGTGACCAGGACCGGAATGGCGCCCGCACTGCGGATGTCCTCGACATAACGGCGCAGGTTGGCAGGGAATTCGGTGGCCAGATCGGTGGAGCGCTCCGGCTTGCCGGGCTGGTCGTTATGGCCGAACTGCACCACGACCCAGACCTGCGCGTAGCGGCCGCTGCGCATCTCCTCCAGGGCGAGGTCCCAAGAGCCATCCGCGCGATAGCTGTAGGTACTGCGCCCGCCGCGTGCCAGGTTGGTGCAGGTCAATGCCGAGGTCACGTGCCTGGCACAGAAGTCGGCGCCCCAGCCACTTTGCACGGCGGTGGTGGAATCGCCCACCAGGATGATCTTGCTTGCATGAATTGGCGTGACCGGCGGGCGCGCGACCCCGCTCGCTGAAACGGGTGCGGCCGTCAGCCAGGTCGCTGCAAGCATGACGGCCAGAAAGGGATGGCGATGCGTCAAGGTGGGCTCCGGTGAGGGTGCGTGTCAGCGCATGAAGGGGTGGATCGTGTGGATGCTTCCGTCGGGCGCATGCTGCAGCTCGGCCACCTTGGTGTTGCGCAGCTCGGTGCGGCCGGATTGCTGGGTGTCGTGATAAAACAGGAACCAGCGGCCGTCCACGGCGACGATGGAGTGATGCGTCGTCCAGCCCTGGACTGGTGCCAGTACCACGCCGCGGTAGGTGAAAGGCCCGTAGGGCGAGTCACCGGTGGCATACGCGATGGTGTGGGTGTCGCCGGTGGAATAGCTGAAGTAGTAGCGGCCGTCATGACGATGGACCCAGGCTGCCTCGAAGAAGCGGCGCGCGTGGTCGCCCCCGCGCAGCGGCATGCCGGCCTCGTCCAGCAGCTGCACCGGTCGTGGCGGCTCGGCCAGGTGTCGCATGTCGGCCTCCAGGCGTGCCACGCGCGGCATCACCGCGGCGGCCTCGTCACGGTGCAGATCGGTGTCGCCGATGCGCGGGTCATAGCTGCCGTGTTCCCAGCGCTGCAACTGCCCGCCGTGGATGCCGCCGAAATAGAGGTAGTACGCGCCGTCGCGGTCGGCCAGTACGGCGGGATCGATGCTGTAGGTGTCGGGGATGGGCGCGGGATCGGCCACGAAGGGGCCCTCCGGACGTTCGCCGATGGCCACGCCGATGCGGAAAATGCCCTGGGCGTCCTTGGCAGGGAAGTACAGGTAGAACCGGCCCTGGTGGCGGACCGCATCCGGCGCCCACAGCTGGCGGTCGGCCCAGCGCACGTCTTCCAGGCGGAGCGCCGGCGGATGCACGGTGACCGGGCCGCCGATGTGCGGCATCGACAGCACCTGGTAATCGCGCATGACGAAGGCGCGCCCGGGCTGGTCGTCCGCGGCGGGGCCCTCGATGTCGTGCGAGCCGTACACGTACACGCGGCCGTCGAACACCCGCGCGGACGGATCGGCGATATAGGGCGCATGCACCAGGGGTGCATGCCGGAACACAGGCCCGGGCGCGCCGGCGGTGTGCATCTTGCAGCTGGCCAGGCCCATGGTGAGCGCAAGCGTGAGAAGCAGGCGGTTCATTGCGTGCCTCGCTGCAGGAAGGGGACCTGGCCGTACAGCCGGCGCTCGCCGCCGCGGGGGTCGAGCTCCAGCCGGTTGCCACGGTCGAACACCATCGTCTCGCGCCGCGCCAGCGAATACGGCGCCCAGGTTGGCAGCCCAGGGTGGTGGGGATCGCCATGGCGGGCGAAGGCCAGCAGGGCATCGGCCATGGAGGCCGCCACGCGCCGTGCCTCTTCGCCGGTGCCGGTGCGCGAACCCGGCTGGCCGGGATTGTCGAAGACCAGCGGGATGTCGAGCGTGTGGAAGGCGCGCAGCGGTTCGGCCGGCCCGCCGCGGGCATACCAGTCCAACTGGTAGGCCCAGGTGGGCGCGCCCTGTCGCGCGCGCGCCTCAAGTTCCTCCACCGCGCCGCGCCAGGAGCGCCCGGCCGTGGTGGCGGCAAAAAACACCTCCGAGGGCGTGTAGTGCGGATACAGGCGGCGGTACCCGGCGATCACGGTGGCGGGCAGCAGGTCGACGAACTGCTGGCGTTCCAGCAGCGCGGGAAGTTCGTCCCAGCGCAGGGCGAAATGATGTGGGTCCTGGCCGAGGAAGGCGCGCGTTTCATCGCGGGTGTTGCCGATCACCATGGGGATGCCCGCGCTCTGCGTCGGCGCGTCCGGCCAGAACGGATGGCGGGGCAGTACCTCGCCATCCAGGACCGGACCGAAGTACAGCGCGGTGTCCTCCACCCGTGAGGGATCGCGCGCGCGCAGCGCTTTTACCAGCGCGGCCGCGGGCAGGGTGCGCAGCTGGTCCAGCTGGTCGGGCTTCAGGCCCAGCGCCTCCAGGTAGATCCGCGCGCGCTGGGTCGCCGCGCGGGGGCCTGCCGCGGTGACCTGCTGCCCGCTCATCGTCCAGGCACGGTGGAACAGCCCGCGCGCGGCCGGCATGGCCATCAGCGTGGCGATCTTGGCACCGCCGCCGGATTGGCCGAACACGGTGACGTTACCGGCATCGCCACCGAATTCGGCCGCGTGTTCGCGCACCCAGTGCAGAGCGGCGACCAGGTCGAGCTGGCCGACGTTGCCCGACTGCGCAAGCGTGCTGTCGCCCAGCTGCGCCAGGGACAGGTAACCGAAGGCGTTGAGCCGATGGTTCACCGTCACCACCATGACATCGCCGCGCCGGCACAGCGCCACGCCGTCGTACAGCGGATCACTGCCCGAGCCGTTGGCGAAGGCGCCGCCGTGGATGTACACCAGCACGGGACGCTTGCCGCCATCGCGCAGCGCCGGTGTCCACACGTTGAGGAACAGGCAGTCCTCGCTGGTCGCTTCCTCCGTGCTGGCTTGCGGGCTGGCCGGCCCGACGTGGTGTGCCGCGCGGACGCCGGACCAGGCCACTTCCGCGCGTGGCGGCTGGAAGCGATACGCGCCAGTGTCGGCGCCGTACGGGATCCCCTTGAACACCTGCACGCCGCGGTCGGTCGCGCCACGCAGCCGGCCGCTGCGCACGGTGGCGATGGGCGAGGCCGCACCGGCGGCAATCGCCACGCCGCCGGTCAGCCATCCCAGCGTGCCCAGGCCGATGGCCTGCAGCAGGTGCCGGCGACGCGTGTCGGCCTCAGGCGCCGCGCAGGCCTGCGGGCGTGGACGCGCCGGTGCGCTCACTTGGTCGCCCCCGGCTTCGCTGCGGGCTGGGACGAGTCGTCGCGTTGCGTGTACTGCCAGCGCATCCAGTCCAGTGCCAGGCGTGGCCAGGACGCCACGGTCAAGCCAGCCGTGCCACGCACGCCGAAACCATGTCCGCCCTGGGGAAACAGATGCAGTTCGGTGGGAACACCCGCCTGCAGCAGCGCCTGCGTATAGACCAGGCTGTTGGCCACCGGAACGACCGTGTCGTCCTGCGCATGCATCACGAACGCTGGCGGCGTGTGCCGGCCGATCGCGTGTTGCGGCGACGCTGCGCGGACGGCCTGCGTGTCGGGCGTGGCACCGAGCAACTGCAGCCGTGAGCCGGCATGTGCGATATCCGCGTCCATGGAGATCACCGGATAGACCAGCAGCTGCAGGTCCGGACGCGCGGACTGCGCATCGTCCGCGTCCACCGGCGGATAGACCGGCGCGTCGAAGCGCGTGGCCAGGCTGGCCGCGACATGGCCGCCGGCGGAGAAGCCGATCACCGCGACACGGTGGGCCTCGATTCCGTCACGGTGCGCGCGTGCGCGGATCAGGCGCATCGCCCGTTGTGCGTCGGCCAGGGGAACGTCGGCGCGGCCTGGGTGGCCTTCGCCCGGCAGGCGGTAGCGCAGCACGTACAACGTCACTCCGCCAGCGTCGGCGAAGGTCGGCACCAGGGCCGTACCTTCCTTGTCCAGCACCACGCGTGCATAGCCGCCCCCGGGAATCACCAGCAAGGCGCTGCCATCGGGACGGGCAGGACGATACACGACCAGATGCGGCTGGCTGATGTGGTCCATGTAGCGGTCGGGCATGGTCGGATCGGTGCTGCGTTCGACCACGTGCTCCGCATGCGTCAACGCCTTATCCCCCGGCGCAAGCCCACCGGGCCACAGCACGATGCGCTCGACCGCCTCAGGCGGTGGCGTGGACGCGTGTGACGCAATGGTCATCGCCATGCAGGTCAGCAGTCCGCTACAGGTTCGAAAGACCTGCCGATTCCAGCGTTGCATCCCGCCCCTCCCAAGGTGGTGCGACTTTGGTTGAACACCCCACTGTCGCGCTGCACATTGCCAATGACACCGGTTTACCATATACAACATCGGCAGCCACTGTCGATAAGCAGCGCAGCATCCCCAACAAGGTAGACATGTGAATCAGGACGCCGCAATCCCCGCAATGAATACGCCAGATCTGGACGGCATCGCGACCCGCTTCGTGCAGGCGCGCCGCGCTGGTCAAGCGCTGTCGGACTTCCCCGGCAGCATCCCTGATGACCTGGACATGGCCTATCAGGTGCAGGATCGCGCCATTGCCCAGTGGCAGGATGCCGTCGTTGGCTGGAAGGTTGGCTACATTGCCGCCGAGCGCCGCGACCACAGTGGCGATGACCGGCTGCTGGGCCCCATCTTCGCTGCCGCACACCAAAATGCTACCGGTAGCATTTCGGAGATCCGCGTGTTCGAGGGCGGGTTTGCCGCCATTGAAGCCGAGTACGTCCTGCTGCTCGATGAGGATGCACCCGCCGGGGTGCAGTCATGGCGGCCGGAGGACATCGATGCGTTGGCTTGCCGACTGTTTGTGGGCATCGAGGTCGCCAGTAGCCCACTGCCCACGATCAACGCGCTGGGTCCGCGCGTGGTGGTCTCCGACTTCGGCAACAACAACGGGTTGATCGTCGGTCCGGAAATCCCTGGCTGGAAGGCATTGGACGAAACCACGCTGCTGGCCGAGACCTTCATCGAAGGCGAGCGCGTGGGCAGCGGTGGCGCCACGCTGTTGCCGGGTGGGCTGCGCACGGCGATCGCCTTTGCCCTGCAGCGCTCGGCCCGACGCGGGCGCCCGCTGCGCAAGGGTGACCTGATCGCCACGGGCAACGCCACCGGCATCCATGACATCCGGGTCGGCCAGCAGGCGGTGATACGTTTTGCTGGCTACGCAGATCTTTCCTGTAGGGCCGTCGCTGTTTAAGACCGCAGCGATGGAGTGATGCCACGCGCGGGAGGGCGCCATGATCACTCGGAGACAACTCATCGGCGCCGGCCTCGGCGCCTTGGCGGCCACGCCGTTGGCGGCGATGGCCGGTGATGCGCCGGGCACACGCTGGCTGACGTCCAGCGATGTCCACATCTCGGACTATCCCACGGTGGAAGCCGTGCGCTGGATCGGGCAGACGTTGGAGCGCGAGACCGCGGGCCGGCTGCGCCTGCGCATGTACCACTCCGGCCAGCTGGGTCGCGAAGCCGAGGCGATCGACATGGCCCGGTTCGGCGCCATCGACATCACCCGCGTGTACTCGGGTGCACTCAACAACGCGTTTCCGCTGACCTGCGCCCTGTGCCTGCCCTACGTGTTCACCTCGTCGGCGCACCTGCGCGAGGTGCTCGATGGGCGGGTCGGCCAAGCCGTGCTGGATGGGTTCGCCAAGCGTGATCTGGTGGGCTTGGCCATCTACGATTCCGGCGCGCGCAGCTTCTACAACACCCGTCACGCGATCACCGTGCCGCAGGACCTGCACGGCTTGAAGATGCGCGTGGCGTCTTCGGACATCTTCATCGAGCTGGTGCGCATGCTCGGCGCCAATCCGACGCCGATGTCGCTGGGCGAGACGTTCTCCGGCATGGAGACGCACATGATCGATGGCGCCGAGAACAACATGCTCAGCTTCCATTCGAGCCGCCATTTCGAAGCAGCCCGTTATTGGTCGCATACCGATCATTCCTATGCGCCCGACGTGCTCCTGATGTCGCAATCGGCTTACCAGTCGCTGTCGGCGGCGGACCGCACGCTGGTGCGCGAGGTGGCACGCGCTTCGGTCAAGGTGATGCGCGCCCGCTGGGATGCGTCCGAGCGCGAGGCCCGCGAGGCGGTTGCCGCAGCCGGCGTGCACGTCAACGAGGTGGACACCGCGGCTTTCCGTGCCGCGGCCGAACCCCTGCTTCAACGCTATGGCAGCCGCGATGAGCTCGCGCCGCTGCTGCGCGCGATCGAGGCGGCGGCATGAGCGGGCAGGCAGTGGAGCAACACATGCACGACGAGACTGAAACCGAACGTGCAGCGGAGGCGGTGCAGGTTGGCGTGGTCAAGCGCGCGCTGGACCATGTGGCGCGCGCGGCCATCGCCGTCTCCGCCACGGCGCTGCTCGGGCTGGTGGTCGTACAGGGCTGGCAGGTGTTCACCCGTTACGTGCTCAATGATTCGCCAAGCTGGACCGAGCCGGTCACGCTGCTGCTGTTGAGCACGGCCATGAGCCTGGGCGCGGCGGCCGGCGTGCACGAGAATCGTCACTTCGGCTTCTTCCTGCTGGCGCAAAGCCTGCCGACCTGGGCGCGCAGGACGACAGAGGCGGTGAGTGCGGCGACCATCCTGGCGCTTGGCGTGGTGCTGGCGTACTGGAGCGCGCTCCTGCTGCTGGATGGGTGGGACATCAAGATTGCCGGCGCCTCGCTGCCGCAGAGCATCAACTACCTGCCGCTATGCGTGGGTGCCTTCCTGGTGGCGCTGTTCGCGCTCTACCGCCTTGGCCTGGCGTTGCGGCCGGCACCCGCGTCGAAGGAGGCCTGAGCCGTGGCCATCGCCATTCTCTTCTTGTTGTTCATCGGGCTGTTGGCCATCGGCGTGCCGGTGGCGTTCGCTCTGGCGGCCGCGTCCTTGGCCACCCTGCTGTATCTGGATGTGCCCACCGTGGTGCTGGCGCAGCAGGTGTCCGCAGGCGTGGGTTCGGCATCGCTGATTGCCATCCCACTATTCATCTTCGCCGGTGAGATCATGATGCGCGGCGGCATCTCCGAGCGACTGATCGCACTGGCCTCCTCGCTAGTGGGGCGCATGCGCGGTGGCTTGGGACAGGTCAGCGTGCTGTCCTCATTGTTCTTCGGCGGCGTGTCCGGCTCGGCCATCGCGGATGTGTCGGCAGTGGGCGGCACGATGATCCCGCAGATGATCAAGCGCGGTTATGACCGCGATTTCGCGGTCAATGTGAGCATCACCGCAGCGCTGGTGGCGCTGTTGGTGCCGCCGTCGCACAACCTGATCCTGTTCTCTTCGGCCGCCGGCGGCGGCATCTCCATCGCCGACCTGTTCGCGGCGGGCATCGTGCCGGCGCTGATGATGACCGCGGCGATGATGCTGGTGGGCTATCTGGTGGCGCGTCACCGCGGCTACGGCACCGAGCCTTTCCCGGGCAAGCGCGCGGTGCTGCTGCGCCTGGTCTCGGCCTTGCCGGGCCTGGGCCTGGTGGCGCTGATCTTCATCGGCATCCGGGCAGGCATCTTCACGGCCGTGGAAAGTGCCGCCATCGCCGTGGTCTACGCCTTGCTGGTCACCGCCGTGCTGTATCGACAGCTCAAGTGGCGCGACTTCCTGGCCACGGTGACGCACGCCGCGCGCACCACCGGCGTGATCCTGTTCGTCATCGCCACGGCGGCTGTGTTCGGCTGGTTGCTGGCCTTCCTCAAGGTCCCCGATGCGGCTGTTTCGTTCCTGCAGTCCTTCGCCGAACGTCGTACCACGGTGCTGCTGATGATCGTGGCGATCCTGATGGTGCTGGGCATGTTCATGGACCTGGCGCCGAAGATCCTGATCTGCACGCCGATCTTCCTGCCGGTGGTGAAGGCCTATGGCATCGACCCGATCCAGTTCGGCATGGTCATGGTGCTGGCCGGTGGCATTGGCCTGGTCAGTCCGCCGGTGGGCTCGGTGCTGTTCATCGGCACGGCCATCGGCAAGATCAGCGTCACCCAGAGCATGCGCACGATCTGGCCCTTCTGGCTGGCAGCTTTCGCCGTGCTGATCCTGGTCGCGCTGTTCCCCGCAATTTCGCTGTGGCTGCCAGCGCTGATGCGCGCCTGAGCAGGCCGGCCCTGAAAACGCCTTCCGCAAAGGACGCGCTGCCATGAACCTTCGACACTTCGCCTGCGTGGCCACCGCGTGGTGCTGCCTGGCCGTTGCCAGCACCGTGACCGTTGCACAGCCGCCCGCGTCCACTGGCGTCACCTGGAAGCGCGGGATCGAACACCAGCGCCAGGCCGATCTGGGCGACGGCACCTTCCTCAATCCCGTGCTGGCTGGCGATCATCCCGATCCGTCGGTGCTCAAGGACGGGGACGATTACTACCTCACGCTGTCCTCGTTCGATGCCTATCCGGGCCTGCCGATCTGGCACTCGCGCGACCTGGTCAACTGGGTGCCGTTGGGCCACGCCATCACCCGCAATGTCGGTTCGATCTGGGCGCCCGACATCGTCAAGCACAAGGGACGCTATTACATCTACTTCCCGGCGCGCACTGGCGGGACCGAAGGCAATACGCGCAGCAACTACGTGGTGTGGGCCGATGACATCCGCGGACCTTGGAGCGAGCCGGTCGACATCGGGCTGGGCAAATACATCGATCCTGGCCACGCGGTGGGCGAGGACGGCAAGCGCTATCTGTTTCTGAGCGGCGGCGACTATGTGCAGCTGTCCGACGATGGCCTGCGCGTGGTCGGGGCGCCGCGGCATGTCTACGACGGCTGGAAGTATCCGGAAAGCTGGGACGTGGAGGGCTATGCGCAGGAAGGCCCGAAGATCCACAAGCGCGGCGACTGGTACTACATGACCACTGCGGTCGGCGGGACCGCCGGTCCGCCGACGGGACACATGGTGATCACCGCACGCTCCAAGTCCATCCATGGGCCGTGGCGCAACGCACCCAACAATCCAATCACCCGCACGCAGTCGGCGGCCGAACCGTGGTGGTCGCGCGGCCACGCCACCGTGGTGGAAGGCACCGACGGTCGCTGGTGGATGCTGTATCACGGCTACGAGCATGGCTACTGGACCTTGGGTCGCCAGGCGCTGCTGGATCCGATCGAGTGGACCGACGATGGCTGGTTCGTGGCCCAGGGCGGCGACCTGGGCAGGCCGCTGCGCAAGCCCAGCGGTCAGGTCGTGGGCACGCACGGCTTGGCGCTGTCGGACGATTTCGCGTCTGGCAGGCTGGGCCCGCAATGGTCGTTCTACAACCCGGCGCAGGGCGAAGACACGCGCCTGTCCTTCGGGCGGGGCAGCATGACCCTGCAAGGCAAGGGCACCACGCCACGCAATAGCTCCCCATTGACCGTCATTGCCGGCGACACCGCCTATGAGTTCCAGGTGGAATTGCAGATCGAGCCGGGCGCCATCGGCGGCGCGCTGCTGTTCTACAACGATCGCCTGTATGCAGGCGTGGGCAGCAATGGCGAGAAATTCGTCATGCACCGCTACGGGCAGGAACGGCCCAGCGATGGCCTGCCACCGGGCAAGGGCGGCAGGCTGTGGCTGCGGGTCAGGAACGATCGGCACATCGTTACCGTTCACACCAGCACCGACGGGACGCACTGGGAAAAATATCCGGTGCAGATGGAAGTCTCCGGCTACCACCACAACGTGGCCGGCCAGTTCCTGGCGCTGAAACCCGGCCTGTACGCGGCCGGAAGCGGCAACGTGCACTTCCGCGACTTCCGCTACCGTGCGCTGGACTGAAGCCGGTAACCGGTAGAATCGCGCCTCCTCCCCCGCCGGTCCCGCCTCGACATGCCACCCCGGAAAAAAGCCGAGACGCCCCGGCAGACGCTTGCGCCCGGCCAGACCGCGACGATCAACGACATCGCGCGCTTGTCCGGGGTGTCCAAGAAGACCGTCTCCCGGATCATCAACAATTCGCCGTTGGTGCGCGAGGACACGCGGGCCAAGGTGCAGGCGTTGATGCAGGAGCTGGGCTACGCGCCCGACCCGTTGGCCCGCGCGTTGGCGTTCCGGCGCTCGTTCCTGATCGGCCTGGTCTACGACAACCCTACCGCGCAGTACATCGTGGACATGCAGTACGGCGCGCTGGATGCCCTGCGCGGGTCGAGCTTCGAGCTAGTGGTCCATCCCTGCGATACCAGCAGCCCTGGTTATATCGAAGGCGTGAAGCGTTTCGTGCAGCAGCAGAGGCTGCACGGGTTGATCCTGGTGCCGCGTGCATCGGAGGACCAGGCGCTGGCCGACATGCTCAACGAGATCGGCTGCCGCTACACGCGCATCGCCGCACTGCCCTTGGACAACAGCTCGCAGATGGTGGTCACGCACGATCGCGACGGCGCCGGCGAGGCGGCCGATTACCTGCTCTCGCTGGGACATCGGGACATCGCGCTGATCACCGGTCCGTCGGCGTACCGTTCTGCGCACGAGCGCACCGCAGGCTTCATCGACGCCCTGCAGCGCCGCGGCATCACCCTGCCGCCGGCGCGCATCATCGAGGCCGGCTACACCTTCGAATCCGGCGTGGCGGCGGCGGAAAAGCTGCTGCTCGGCCCGTCGCGCCCGACGGCGATCTTCACCGGCAACGATGAAATGGCCGCCGGCGTCTACAAGGTGGCCATGCGTGCCGGGCTGACCATCCCGCGCCAGCTGTCGATCATCGGCTACGACGACAGTCCGCTGGCATCGCGCCTGTGGCCGTCGCTGACGTCCGTGCGCCGGCAGACACGCGACACCGGCCGGACCGCGGCGGCCATGCTCATCCAGCCCGAAGGCAGCGCCATGCAGATGGCCAGCGTGCGCCCCCATCTGGCCATCCGCGACAGCTGCCAGCCGCCGGAGCTGTAATTCCCGCGCCCGGCTTCACCCAAAAGTTCTAGGGTGATGTCGCGTCGCGGTATGACACCGGTTACCGCGATTGACTAGAATCAGGTTTTCCTTAGCGCCGGCTCCTCAGGTTCCGGCGACGCAGACCCAGGAGGTCCCCCATGTTTGCCAAGACCCATTACGCCACGCACCCGGCGGCCATCAACGGCGTCAGCAATGACGAACTGCGCGAGCTGTACCTGCTCGACGGCCTGTTCGTGGATGACGCCGTCACGCTCAAGTACACGCATTACGAGCGCTTCGTGCTCGGCGGCGTGTTACCGCGCACCCAGCCCATCGAACTGCCGCGCCAGACCGAGCCGGCCTCGGCGGCCGGGCATCCGTTTCTGGAGCGTCGCGAGCTGGGCGTGATCAACGTCGGCGCCGGTGCCGGAACGGTCACTGTCGACGGCACCGAGTACACGCTTGGTCCGAAGGACGGCCTGTACATCGCGATGGGCAGCGAGTCCGTGCGCTTCGCCTCGGCCGACAGCGCCACGCCCGCGGCCTTCTACCTGGCCTCCACGCCGGCGCATGCGCGCTTTGAGACCAAGCAGATTTCCATTGCCGATGCGGTCCCGCTGGAGCGTGGCGCGCTGGAAACCAGCAACGAGCGCACCATCTACCAGTACATCGTGCCGGCGACCTGCCAATCCTCTCAGCTGTTGCTGGGCCTGACCATCCTCAAGCCGGGCAGCGTCTGGAACACCATGCCGCCGCATCTGCACGACCGCCGCAGCGAGGTCTATTTCTACTTCGATCTCAGCGACAAGGACCGCGTGTACCACTTCATGGGCGAGCCGGAAGCGCAGCGCCACATCGTGATCCAGAACAACGAGGCCGTGGTCTCGCCGCCGTGGTCGATCCACATGGGCGCGGGCACCTCGAACTACGCCTTCATCTGGGCGATGGGTGGCGAGAACCTGGACTACACCGACATGCACGTGCTGGACATCTGCCAGCTCAAGTAATGCACCCGGTACCGGCCTTTCCCTCCGCAGCAGGACACACGTCATGACCGCACACCCGTTCAATCTCGAAGGCAAGGTGGCGCTGGTCACCGGTGGCAATGTCGGCCTGGGCCTGGGCATCGCCGTGGCGCTGGCGCAGGCCGGTGCCGATATCGTGTCCGTGGCACGCCGTCCGTCCACCGAGACCGGTGAGCAGGTGCGCGCCCTGGGGCGTCGCTTCTTGGGCATCGAAGCCGACCTGGGCTCGCTCGAGCCGATTCCGCAGATCGTGTCGCGCACGCTGGAGGACATGGGCGGGCTGCACGTGCTGGTCAACAACGCCGGCATCATCCGCCGCACCGACGCGGTGGATTTCAGCGAGGAAGACTGGGACGCGGTGATGAACGTGAATCTGAAGAGCACGTTCTTCCTGACCCAGGCGGTGGGGCGGCACTTCATCGCCCAGGGGGGCGGCAAGGTCATCAACATCGCCTCGATGCTGTCCTTCCAGGGCGGCATCCGGGTCCCTTCGTACACGGCCAGCAAGTCAGGCATCGCCGGCCTGACGCGGCTGCTGGCCAACGAATGGGCTGCCAAGGGCGTGAGCGTCAACGCGATCGCCCCCGGCTACATGGAGACGGACAACACTACCCAGCTGCGTGCCGACGCCGCGCGCAACCAGTCCATCCTCGAGCGTATCCCGGCCGCACGCTGGGGCACGCCGGCCGATCTGGGCGGAGCGGCGGTATTCCTGGCCAGCGCCGCCTCGGATTATGTCCACGGGGCCATCCTGCCGGTGGATGGTGGCTGGCTGGCGCGATGAGCGCTGCCCGTGCGGATGCACGGGCGCCGCGTTGCGGCTGGATGGCTATCGTTCCGACGCCCGCCGTGGATGGGTGCGGCGCACGAGCGTCCCGCACAGCACCCCTGCTGCGCCTGCGACGAAGGCCTGGATGGTGGCCTGATGCCTTGAGGTGCGGCCGCTGCGCCGCGTTGCAGCATTCCAAAGGCGATGGCCTTGCCTATGATCCTCCGATCCGGCGACGACATTCATGCGCTGCCGTTCCGCAAGACACCTCGCATCGACACTTCGTGCGGCCACGGCCGTACGACCAGGGAGCAGCATGAATACCACCGCGATCCACAGCGAAGAGAATACCGGCTTCATCATCCTGATCAGCTGCGTGGCCACGCTGGGAGGGTTTCTGTTCGGCTTCGACAGCGGTGTCATCAACGGCACCGTGGACGGCCTGAAACAGACGTTCCACTCCAGCTCGGCAGGCTTGGGCTTCGAAGTGGCATCGATGCTGCTGGGCTGCGCGATCGGTGCCTTCATCGCCGCACGCCTGGCCGATGCCTGGGGCCGGCGGACGGTCTTGATCATCTCGGCGGTGCTGTTCCTGCTATCGGCCATTGGCGCGGGCAGCGCCAGCACCTCGCTGCTGTTCATCACCGCGCGCGTGCTGGGTGGCTTTGCGGTCGGCGCGGCCAGTGTGATCTCGCCTGCCTACATCGCCGAGGTGGCTTCGGCACGTTACCGCGGCCGGCTGGCGACCATGCAGCAGATCGCCATCATCTCCGGCCTGTTCTGCGCGTTTCTATCCAACTACTTTCTGGCCAACGCGGCCGGCGCTTCAACCGAGCCGCTGTGGGGGGGCCACGCCGCCTGGCGCTGGATGTTCTGGATGCAGGCGCTACCGTCCGCGCTGTTCCTGGTGTTGCTGTTGGCCATTCCCGAAAGCCCGCGCTATCTGGCGATGAAGGGGCGTGGCGAGGCGGCCTTGAACGTGTTGGCGCGGCTCTATGGCCCGCGCGAGGCACAGCTCAAGCTCGATGAGATCGCCGGCACGCGGGCGCAGGATCAGCATCGCCCCAAGTTCTCAGACCTGATCAGCAAGCAGACCGGAAAGATCCGCCCGATCGTCTGGGTCGGCATTGGCTTGGCCACCTTCCAGCAGCTGGTCGGCATCAACGTCGTGTTCTATTACGGCGCGGTGCTGTGGCAGGCGGTGGGCTTTTCCGAAGCCGATGCGCTGCTGATCAACGTGCTGTCCGGCGGCTTGAGCATCGGCGCCTGCATCGTGACGATCCTGCTGGTCGACCGCATCGGCAGAAAGCCGTTGCTGTGGGTCGGTTCGATTGGCATGGCGGTCTCGCTGGCCGTGGTGACCTGGTCTTTTGCCGGTGCGGCCACGCAGGATGGCGCACTGCAGCTGTCGGGCAACATGGGCCTGATCGCCCTGGTGGCGGCCAATGCCTATGTGGTCTTCTTCAACTCCACCTGGGGGCCGGTGATGTGGGTGATGCTGGGCGAAATGTTCCCCAACCAGATCCGCGGCTCTGCGCTGGCCGTGGCCGGTGCGGCGCAGTGGACGTCCAACTTCTTCATCACCATCACGTTCCCAATGCTGCTGACCAGCGTGGGCCTGGCATTCGCCTATGGCCTGTATGCCGCGGCGGCCTTCCTCTCCATCTTCTTTGTCGCCCGCTACGTGAAGGAAACGGCCGGCCGCGAGCTGGAGCAGATGCAGGGCTGATCGGCACGATGCACGCGCTCGCGATGGCGTCCCCGGGCACGCGTGACGCACTGGTGGTTGCAGCAACGCCTGGCTACTGAGCAGTACGGACATGCTGCAGGCATAGGGCCACACGCAGGATGCGTGGTCTGCCACGGCACGCTCGAGGTCCGACTGCTGCACAAACGCACCAGGCGCGTTGCAGGAGATAAGGCAGTGAGCGCGCGCACGCATGCCAGAGATGCCCGGGCCTGCCGCGTGCCAGCGGATTCGATCGGTCACTGGCAGTATTTCATCGGCCTGGAAAAAGCACTGATCGCGCGACCATGCTGCAAGCGCAGGGCAACCCGCGTGCTAGGGTGAGCGCCCGCTGCGCCGTGTCGGCGCGTGTGGGATCTGCCTGGAAGCCGCTGGCGTGTTCGATCTCCATCAACTGCGCTGTTTCGTCACCGTCGCCGAAGAGCTGCACTTCAGTCGCGCCGCGTTGCGCCTGCACATGACGCAACCGCCGTTGAGCCGGCAGATCCAGCTGCTGGAACATGCCATCGGCACCGCTTTGTTCACCCGCAACAACCGCGTGGTGCGGCTCACGCCCGCCGGACGTCGCCTGCTGCCGGAGGCCCGCACCATCCTGCGCCTGGCCGAGAACGCCAGCCTGTCCGCACGGCAGGTGGCCAGTGGCGAGGCGGGCAGCCTGTCGGTGGGTTTCACGGCGGCGGCGGGCTATCGCTTCCTGCCCGAAGCGGTGGGGCTGTGGCGCGAGGCATTTCCCGGCGTGGACCTGCAGCTGCGTGAGATGCTGAGCAATACGCAGCTTGATGCGCTGGAAGCCGGTCGCCTGGACGTGGGCCTGCTGCGTCCGCCGATCACGCGCGATGGGCTGCGCAGCCGCTGCGTGGTGCGCGAACCGCTGGTGGCGGCGATTCCCGAAGGCCACCCCCTGGCCAAGCAGGAGGCCCTGCACCTGCGCGATTTCGACCGCAGCGCCTTCGTGATGTATGCGCCGGACGAGGCGCGCTATTTCTACGACCTGGTCGGCCGCATCTTCAGCCGCGTCGGGGTCAGCCCGCACTATCAGCAGCACGTGGCGCAGATCCATTCGGTGCTGGCGCTGGTGCGCGCGGAGATGGGCGTGGCGCTGGTGCCCGAAGCGGCCAGCAGCCTGCGCTTCGAGGGCATCGTCTATCGCGATGTCGCCGGCCTGTCGCCGGCCCGGCCAGTGGAACTGCACCTGGTGTGGAAGGACGACAACGACAACCCGGCACTGCCCAAACTGTTGGCCACCCTAGCGGCGCGCGATGGGGCGCCGGCGCGTCGCGGCCGCCCGCCGCGCTGAGCGCATGGCACCACGCGGCTCCATGTATTCGCAAACAATATCGTGGCCATTCATCAGCGCCGCGGATGCCAACGCGGCTCGGTCGAACGCATTGATCTTTCCTTACTAATCAGTCATTTGCCTGGAAGAACCGGAATCTGGTGCGTCCGGTGGAATGCGCGACCAAAGTCTAAACAATCCATTTTCTGCATCATTCCATACCATATTTGGCTTGGACCAACATGATGGGCGCTGCCTAGGATCGGCCCCCACCCCTCGCAGCAAAGCGTCCGATCCATGAGCAAATACACCCCGCAGGAAGTGGCCAAGGCGCTGGGCGCTGGCCTGCTGTCGTTCCCGGTCACCCACTTCAAACCGGCTGATCATGCGTTCGACGAAGCCGCCTACCGCAGCAACCTGCAGTGGCTGTCCGGCTATCCGGCCTCGGGCCTGTTCGCTGCCGGCGGCACCGGTGAGCTCTTCTCGCTGACCCTGGCCGAAGTGAACCAGGCGGTCAAAGCCGCGGTGGAAGAAGCCGGCGGCAATACCCCGATCATCGCCCCGGCCGGCTACGGCACCGCGATCGCCATCGAAATGGCGCAGGCGGCCGAAGCCAATGGCGCCGACGGCATCCTGCTGTTTCCGCCCTACCTGACCGAGTGCGACGCCGCCGGCGTGGCCGACCACGTCGAGCGCGTGTGCAAGGCCACCAAGCTGGGCGTGATCGTCTACAGCCGCGCCAACGGCAAGCTGGACGCCAACGCGGTCGAGCGTATCGCCGCGCGCTGCCCCAACCTGATCGGCTTCAAGGATGGCGTGGGCGACGTGGATCGCATGACCCGCATCTATGCGCGCCTGGGCGACCGCCTGCTGTACATCGGTGGCCTGCCGACCGCCGAGACCTTCGCCCTGCCGTATCTGGAAATGGGCGTGACCACGTATTCCTCGGCGATCTTCAACTTCCTGCCGGAGTGGGCACTCGCGTTCTACAAGGCCGTGCGTGCGCGCGACGTGGCGCATGTCTACCGCGAGCTCAACGACTTTGTCCTGCCCTACACCGAGCTGCGCAACCGCCGCGCCGGCTATGCCGTGTCGATCGTCAAGGCCGGCATGACCGCGGTGGGCCGCAGCGCCGGTCCGGTCCGCACGCCGCTGGCCGACCTGACCGGCGAAGAGCTCGACGTCCTCAAGAAGCTGATAGGAGATCGCAAGTAATGGGTGCACTCACCGGAAAAATGATCATCGGCGCCGATGCGGTGCTGGGCAGCAACGGCACGGTGCAGGGCATCGACCCGTCCACCGGGGCTGCGCTGGAGCCGGCCTATGGCCTGGCCACCGATGCCGACCTGGAGCGCGCTTGCGCGCTGGCCGCGGCTGCGTTCGACCCCTACCGCGAAACCTCGCTGGAAGCCCGCGCGACGTTTCTCGAAACCATCGCCGAAGAGATCCTCGCCATCGGCGATGACCTGATCGAACGCGCCATGGCCGAGTCCGGTCTGCCGCGCGCACGCCTGGAAGGCGAGCGCGGCCGCACCGTCGGCCAGCTCCGGCTGTTCGCCTCCGTCGTGCGCGAAGGCAGCTGGCTGGAAGCGCGCATCGATCCGGCACTGCCCGAGCGCGCGCCGCTGCCGCGCGGCGACCTGCGCCAGCGTCACATCGCGCTCGGCCCGGTGGCCGTGTTCGGCGCCAGCAA
>JBEVNH010000124.1:0-5687 GCA_040508175.1 Pseudoxanthomonas sp. | reverse complement strand
CCGTGCAGCGGCAGCACCTTGACGGTCACCTGCGCCGGATCGCCGCCGGATTCATGTGCGTTCTTGACCAGATTGAGCAGCGCCTGGCCGAACTGCGCCGGGTCGATGCGGCTGTGCGTGTCCTGGGCGTGGCCTTCGATGATGAAACCGATCTGTTGCTGCAGCCCGCGCAGGAACGCCGACCATTCGACCGCCTGCTTCTGCGGCTGCGGGAGCTTGGCGAAACGCGCATAGCCGCGGATGAATTCCTCCAGATGGCGCGCACGTTCTTCGATCGTGGCGAAGACATGTTCGAGCTGGTCGTAGCGGCCGCGCCGCACCAGCTCGCCACCCGAATGCGCCAGTGAAGCCACCGGCGCCAATGAGTTGTTGAGCTCGTGGCTGATCACGCGGATGACCTTCTTCCAGGTCTGCACCTCCTGCCGGCGCAGCTCGGTGGTCAGGCGCCACAGCTGCAACAACTCCTGCTGGCGGCCATTGAGCTGGAAGCGGCGCCGCGCCAGGTGATAGATCTGTTCCTCGCCGCCTTCTTCGGTGGAAGGAACGGCGAACAGGCTGTCGCCGCCGCGTTCCAGCGCCTCGACCAGCTCAGGCTGGGCCTGCTGCAGCAGCGGATCGAACGGCTGGCCTTCCATGCGCTTGCCGCCGTAGAGCAGCGTGCGCGCGGCCAGGTTGGCGAACACCACGCGCATGCCGCCATCGCCGCCGGGGGCCAGCAACAGCATGGCGACCGGCGAATGCTGGACCATGCTGTCCAGCAGCAGTTCGCGCTGGGCCAGGCCCTGGCGCTGGTCGCGCAGCACCTGTCCCAGCTCCTCGTGCGAGATCACCAGATCGTTCAACTCGTCGTGGTCGTTCCAGTGCACGCCAAAATTGAACTCGCCATCGCGATAGCTGTTGACCGCGCCGGACAATGCACGGAACAGCGAGTTGACCGGTGCCAGCGCCTGGCGCAGCACCCACACCGTCAACGGCAGCAGGATCACCGCAGCGATCACGCCCGACAGCCAGATATCGTCCAGCCACGCCTGCAGCGTCAGCGGCACCGCGATCGCCGCCACACCCAGCGGCAGCAGCCACAGCAGCAGGCGACCGGCGAGCGAACGCTTCATCGTGGTGCGCTCCAGGCGGCAAGGCGATTCATTGGGTCTTGATGCCGTGGCGTTCCATGCGCCGGTACAGCGCCTGCCGGCTCAATCCGAGTTCGGCGGCGGCCTGCGCGATCACGCCGCCGGCGCGCGACAGCGCGGACTCGATCTGGGTCTTGTCCGGCTCCTGCACCGGCGCATGCGCGCGCAGCGTGGGCGCGTTGGCCGGCAGCTGCAGGTCGGGTGCTTCGATATGCGCGCCGGGGCTGAGCAGGCTGGCGCGCTGGATCACGTTGCGCAGCTCGCGCACGTTGCCCGGCCAGGCGTGTCGCAACAGTGCGGTGCGCGCGCTCTCGGCGATCGGCTTGTCGGCGAAGTGCGCGGCCAGCGGGAGGATGTCGCCGGGGCGTTCGGCCAGCGGCGGTAGCGACAGTTCGATCGCGTTGAGCCGGTAGTACAGATCCTCGCGAAAGGTGCCCTCGCGGATCATCGCCTGCAGATCGGCGTTGGTCGCGCTGATCACGCGCACGCGCACGCTGCGCTCGCGGTTGGAGCCCAGGCGTTCGAACTTGCCGGTCTCGAGCACGCGCAGCAGTTTCATCTGCCCGGCCAGCGGCAGGTTGCCTACTTCGTCCAGGAACAGCGTGCCGCCATCGGCGGCTTCAAACTTGCCTTCGCGCGCCTTGTTGGCGCCGGTGTAGGCGCCGGCATCGGCGCCGAACAGTTCGGCTTCGATCAGCTCGCTCGGCAGCGCGCCGCAGTTGAGCGTGATGAAGGCGCCGTGGCGCACCGACGAATTGGCCTGCAGGATCTCGGCGATCTTTTCCTTGCCGGCGCCGTTGGGGCCGGTGATCAGCACCGGCAGATCGCTGCGCGCGACCTGGCAGGCCAGCGCCAGCACGCGCTCGCTGGCCGCATCGGCGAAGACCACGCCGCGCAGGTCGTATTTCTGTTCCAGCTGGGTGCGCTGCAGGCGATCGCGCGCGCGCCTGCGGTCCAGTTCGGCGCGCGCCTCGGACAGCTCCAGCAAGGTGTTGACCGTGGCCAGCAGGCGGCGGTCGTCCCAGGGCTTGCCCATGTAGTCGGCCGCGCCGGCCTTGACCAGCTCCACCGCCGCTTCCAGATGCGTCCAGGCGGTGAGCAGGATCACCGGCAGGTCGGGATGGCGCGCGCGGATCTGCGCGAACAGCGCCTGGCCTTCCTCGCCGCTGGTGGTGTCGGCGGAGAAGTTCATGTCCTGGATCACCAGGTCGATGCCGCCGCGGTCCAGCACGCCTAGGCCTGCATCGGGATCGGCTGCGTGCACGGTGTCGATGTCGTGCAGCGAGAACAGCACGTTCAGCGCCGTGGCGACTGCGGGGTTGTCGTCGATGATCAGCAGGGTAGGCATGGGGAGTCGATCGTGCGGTTACTGGTGGAGCGCCTTGACCGTGGCGCCGCCCTGGATCAGCAGCAGGTGGCTGATGCGGTCGGAGGCGTCGAAGACGAACTCCACGCGCGCGTCCATGCCGCTGACGCGGAAGGTGGTTTCGGAATCGGGAATCAACGCCGCCGGTGCGCCGCCATCGGGCTGCAGCTGCAGCGAAGGGCCTTCGCGCCAGACCTTCAGGGTAATGCCGGTGGTGGTGACGTAGCGGCCGCTGTAGCCGTCCAGGGTGCCTTCGGACACCAGCACGCCGTCGGGCGCGGGCGTGGACTCTTGGGCGCGCACGGGCAGCGCACAGGCCAGCGTGGCCAGCAGCAACAACGGGGCGGTGATCAGGCGGACGGACATGGCGACAGACCCAGGCGAAGGACAGAGCAGGCACAGGATAGCGGCCGGTGGTCCATGCGGTCGCTCACGGCTGCGGTACATGGCCAGGTGCGGCGGCCAAGCACCACACCGGTGTCAGGCCGGACGCCGGTCCGAGCGGCCCGTTCACCGGCAACGCTTCATGGCCCGCCCGCATCAACCGGCCCGCGTGGCAATGGCCGGCGGCACGCGCGCGGCACGTAGCGCAGGCGCAAGCACGGCGATCTGACCCAACACCCACAGCAGCACCGCGCCGATCGGCAGGTAGACCAGCGGCAGGCGATCCAGTTCGTACTGGCGCATCAGCAGTTGGTTCAGGCCATACGCCAGGACCATGCCCAATGCCACGCCGGCGCCGACGATCATGAAGTTCTCGACCTGGAAGTGGCGCAGGATGTCGCTGCGCGTGGCCCCGATCGCGCGCCGGATACCGATCTGCCGCGTGCGCTGGCCCACCCAGAAATTGGCCAGCCCGCCGATGCCCAGCGCGGTGACGAACAGCAGCGCCAAAGATGAGGCGATGAGCAGGCCGAGCATGGTGGTGTCGCGTTGAAAATACTCGGTGCGGATCTGGCTGTAAGTGCGTTGCTCATCTTCGGGAATCAGCCGCACCGGGCCCGTCTTGTCCAGCACGGTGGCTGCTTCACGTAGCACGCGCTGGCGGTCCTGCGGGGCGCTACGAAGCAGGTAGGTACTGGAAATCTGTGCTTCGCTGCTGGACGTCAGCAGCAGCATCGTGTCTTCATCCCGGCCGGTGACCATGGGTGCCAACACGTCCTCGATCATGCCCACCACTGGAACAGGTCCGTTGAAACCGTATAAATGTTGGCCTATTGGGCTTTGCTCGGGCCAGAGGTGATGCGCCATGCTGCGGGTCACGATGACAGCCTGGCCGGCCTTCCTAGAGGCCCGTTCTTCGTCGGTGAAATCGCGTCCTGCAAGCAGCCTCAACCCCATTGTGTTCAACAGGTCCGAAGAGCCGGAGTAGCTAGGAAACGAGACGCAGCCGTCGATTCCGTCGATGCCATGCGCGGCTTTTGCGCGGTCAAACGCCGCCTGCGATGCACACGCGCCCGTACCGGCGTAATTGCGTGAGAGAGGCAGGCTCCCATTGTCCAACGCCGCTGCGGCCTGGATGCCGTCAATGGCGCGCAGCGCGAGCAGGTCGGTCCGACGCTGCGCCTGTGCATTGGCTGATTCGTCCAGGCCGCTGACGCTGATGAGGGACAGCTGGTCTTCCGGAATGCCGGACGCCAGCGTGATGTGCTGGATGCGCTCGACCAGCATGAAGCCGGCGTTGATCACGATGGCGCAGGTCAACGCGACCTGCAATGTGAGCAGCGCGGCGGTGAGGCGGTGATGGCGCAGGGCCGACAGGATGGGACTGAAGGGAAAGGTCATGCTTCAGACTCCCTTGATCTGCAGTGCAGGCGAAATCCTGCTGGCACGCCAGGCGGGTAACAAACCGGCCAGCAGGGTGGCAAACACCGCCAGCGCCACGGTGGACAGCAGCATCGAGGCATCCATCTGTGCGATGCGGGCGTAGTCGTCGGGCCGTTGACGCACGCTCCACAGTCCGAGCTGCGACAGCGCGATGCCAAGGAAGCCACCGCTCAGGCCGATCAAGGCAGCTTCAGTTCCGAGTTGGATCAGGATGTCCCGACCACGCGCGCCCAGGGCACGACGCACGCCGATCTCACCACCGCGTCTCAGGAACTTGGCCAGCAACAGCGCGATGATGTTGACGAGGCATACCAGCAGGAATCCCAGTGCCAGGAATAGCTGCAACTGGACTTCTGAAGGCACCAGCTTTCGATAGGCCAGCCAGTCCATCAGCGAATACAGGCGCGCGGTATCCGGATCGCGCTCGAAGCGCCCGCTGGCATGCTGCTGGGCAGCGTAGTCGTGCAGGAAGCGTGTGTAGTCAGCTACCTGCTGCGGTGTGTCCAGCTGCACCCAGAACTGGAGCCAGCTGGAAGACGGCGATTTCAAGACCTCTTCCATGTCCGTATCCGACCAGCTGGACTGGTTGCCGGCAATGTTGTGGCGCAGTTCCACCGCAACCGACAGCGGCAGGAAGAAGTCATCGCTGTGGCCAAACGATTCGCTGCTGCCGAGATCGGCGTAAAAGCGCGGCTGCGGCGACCATGGCGCAATGACGCCCACCACGCGGAAGAGCGTGTCCTTCAAGCGCACCGTACGCCCGACGGCATCTGCCGTGCCATAAAGTTTCATGGCGAGCGCGTGCCCGAGCACCACCACGCGCGTATGCGCGTCGTCGTCATGCGCGCTCCAGCCTTGGCCATGTTCGAACGGCACCTGGAACATCTCAAAAAAATCTGAGGTAGTGAAGCGGCCGTCGTGGCTAGTGGGGCGCCCCGCTGTGTCTACTGGCCATACCAGCAGATTGCTTCCCGCCATGGCGGCCTGATGCGTGGCCTTGCCATGCTGGATCAGCGCCATTGCGTCGGGATACGTGAAATTGTTGGCGGGATTTCCCCACCTGCCGCCATCCGGATACTTCAGCGGCAGCGGATCAAGGTATGGGTAGTACAACGCACCGCTGCGCGTGGGAATCGGATCCTGCGTCATCACGTGCAGCACGGTGAGCATGGTCATGCTCGCGCCGATCCCAAGTCCGATGGCGCAGACCATCAGTGCGGTCATCACCGGCGTGCGGCGCAGGCTGCGCAGGGCCAGGCGGAAGTAGTAGCCGATCAAGGTGCACTCCTGTGCATGGTCATCTCTCGCGTCCTCACGCCCCGCGCGTGGCAATCGCCGGCGGTACCGCGGCAGCCTTGCGCGCA
>JBEVNH010000080.1:0-7294 GCA_040508175.1 Pseudoxanthomonas sp. | reverse complement strand
TAGATCGATGCTCTATCTCGCCTCGCGTTCCCCCCGACGCGCCGAACTGTTGACCCGCCTGGGAGTCGCGTTCGCCTCGTTGGACGTGGAAGTCCCCGAAATCCGCCAGCCGGACGAAACGCCGCAGGACTATGTCGTGCGGGTGGCGCGGGACAAGGCCATGGCTGGCTTGGCGCATTGCCTCCAGGATGCACAGGCCTGTGTGTTGGCCTCCGATACGGAAGTGGTGCTGGGGGACGACGTCTTCGGCAAGCCGCACGATGCAGCCCATGCGCAGGCGATGCTGGCACGGCTTTCCGGGCGCACCCATGAGGTGATGACCTCGGTATGGCTGCAGGGGCATGGCCGTGCGCTGTCGACGCTGGTGATCTCCGAGGTCAGTATCGCCACGCTGTCGCCACAGGACATGGCCGACTATGTCGCCAGTGGCGAGCCCATGGGCAAGGCCGGTGCCTATGCCATCCAAGGCAAGGCAGAGCAATTCGTCGCGCATCTTTCGGGCAGTTATTCGGGTGTAATGGGTTTACCACTGCACCAGACGGCGCAGTTGTTGAGGCAATGGGGGGAGCGCTAGATGTCCGAGGAAATTCTGGTCAATGTCACGCCGCGCGAAACCCGCGTGGCCGTGGTCGAAAACGGCATGCTGCAGGAGCTGCATATCGAGCGCGGCTGGCGCCGAGGCGTGGTGGGCAACATCTATCGCGGCAAGATCCAGCGGGTCATGCCTGGCATGCAGGCCGCCTTTGTGGAGGTCAGTCTGGAGCGCGCGGGTTTCCTGCATGCCAACGACATCATCCGCCCGGCGCCGGCGGCCTCGCCGATCCCGGAAGAGCTGGTGGTGCAGACCCCGTCCAATGTGCCAATCGCGGAGCTGGTGCGCGACGGCCAGGATCTGGTGGTGCAGGTCGTGAAGGACCCGATCGGAAGCAAGGGCGCGCGCCTGACCACGCAGATCAGCATTCCCTCGCGCTACCTGGTGCTGTTGCCGCAATCCAAGGTGGTCGGGGTCTCGGCCCGGATCGAGGATGAGGACGAGCGCGCGCGCCTGAAGGGCATCATTTCCGAGCTGGCCGCCACCCACGGCAACCATGGCTACATCATCCGGACCAATGCCGAGGGCCAGTCGCCCGAGGCCCTGGCCGAAGACGTGGCCTATCTGTCGCGCGTCTGGAACATCGTGGAGAAGCGCGGCCGCGAAGCGCCTTCGCCCAGCATCATCTATGAGGATCTGAGCCTGCCGCTGCGCGCGGTGCGCGACCTGATCCGCAAGGATGTGGAAAAGGTCAAGGTCGACTCGCGCGAGACCTACGAACGCCTGCAGGCCTTTGTGGCCAAGTACATGCCGCCGCTGGCAGAGAAGCTCGAGCTGTATACCGGCGGGCGCCCGATCTTCGACCTGTATGGCGTGGAAGACGAGATCGGCCGCGCGCTGGACAAGCAGGTACCGCTCAAGTCCGGCGGTTATCTGGTGATCGACCAGACCGAGGCGATGACGACCATCGACGTCAATACCGGATCGTTCCTGGGCCAGCGCAACCTGGAAGAGACGGTGTTCCGCACCAATCTGGAAGCAGCGCAGGCCGTGGCCCGGCAGCTGCGCCTGCGCAACCTGGGCGGCATCATCATCATCGACTTCATCGACATGAACGATGCCGAGCACAAGCGGCAGGTGCTGCGTACGCTGGAGAAGGGCCTGTCGCGCGACCACGCCAAGACCACGGTGTACGACTTCTCGCCGCTGGGTCTGGTGGAGATGACGCGCAAGCGCACGGTGGAAAGTCTTGAGCGGCAGCTGTCCGAGCCGTGCCACGAGTGCGGCGGACGCGGCAGCATCAAGACCGCCGAGACGGTGACCTACGAGATCTTCCGCGAGATCACCCGCGCCACGCGCCAGTTCGAGGCCGGACGCCTGCTGGTGATCGCCTCGCCCAAGGTCGTGGCGCGCATCACCGACGAGGAATCCCAGGCGGTGGCCGAGTTGGAGGAATTTCTCGGTAAGTCGATCCGTTTCCAGGCCGACGAGCAGTACCTGCAGGAACAGTTCGACGTGGTCCTGCTGTGAGACGCTGTGCAACGTCCTGCCGCGCCTGCCGCCTGAGCGCGCGCGCGCAGGTTTTTGAGCAGGGTCCGAGGACGGCGGTCTGATGCAGACGCCGTGGCGCCGCCGCCTGCGCCTGGCCCGCCGGGCTCTGGCCTACGTGGTGGCGATGGCGCTGGTGACGGTGGCCTTGCTGGTCGGCGTGCTCAGCCAGCTGCTACCCGTGGTGGAGCAACGGCCGCAGCAGGTGGCGGCCTGGCTGAGCGCGCGCGCCGGCCAGCAGATCCGGTTCGACGACATCCACACCCAATGGACCCGGCGCGGACCGCTGTTGCAGTTCGACGGCCTGCGCGTGGGCGGGGGCGAGGGCGTCCAGATCGGCCAGGTCGAGCTGCTGGTCTCGATGTATGCAGGCCTGCTGCCGGGGCGCTCGTTCACCGAGCTGCGCCTGCGCGGGGTGTCGCTTACGCTGCTGCGGGGCGATGACGGGGCGTGGACCGTGCAGGGCCTGCCTAGCGGTGGGGGCAGCGCCGACCCGCTGGGCCAGTTGGAGCGCCTGGGCGAGCTGCAGGTGATTGATAGTCGTCTGGCGATCCAGGCGCCTTCGTTGAACTGGTCGACCCAGCTGCCGCGGGTGGATGTGCGTGTGCAGGTGGACGGTGCGCGCGTGCATCTCGGCGCCCAGGTCTGGGCGCGGGCCGGTGGAAACCCGCTGAATGTCTCGGCAGACGTCGATCGTCATCGTGGGACGGGCGTGGCCTATCTCGGCGGGCAGGCGGTGGACCTGGCGCAGTGGGCGGGCGTGGCCCCGGACCTGGGCGTGGCGGTGAATGCAGGCACCGGCGTGCTGCGCACCTGGCTGCAGCTGCGGGACCATCGCGTGACCCGGATCGATGCAGAGCTGCAGTTGCGCGACCTGCTGGCCACGGGGGAGCCGCTGCGAGAGGGAGACCGCCGGCCCCAGGCCGGGCTTGAACGCTTGCAGGGCCGTCTGCGCTGGCGCCCCACGGGCGATGGCTGGCGGTTGGACGTGCCGCAGCTGCAGGCCGGTGATGCGGACGCGCTGCAGCAGATCAAAGGGGTCTCCATCGGCACCGGTCGGCAGCTGACGCTGTTGGCCGAACAGGCCCAGGTCTCGGCGCTGTTCCAGGCGCTGGCGCTGAGCGATCGCTTGAGCCCTGGCCTGCGTCGTTGGCTGCTGGCGGCCAAGCCGCAGGTGGGGGTGTCCAACGTCTCGCTGGCAGGCACGCGGGACGGCACGCGCCTGCAGGCCAGTGGCCGGCTGGAAGGCATCGCGTTCGCCCCGGTGGAAGATGCGCCGGGCATGCGTGGCCTGGCGGGCGAGTTGCAGGGCGATGCACAGGGATTCGCGTTGACCCTAGACCCCAAGGTGCCGTTCGTCTTCGACTGGCCGAGTGGATTTGGCGTGCGCCACGACATCACGTTGACTGGTCAGATCGCCGGCTGGCGCGCAGGCAGTGGCTGGCAGGTCGGCACGCCAGCACTGCGCATCCAGGGCGTGGATTACGCGGTGTCCGCCCGCGGCGGCATGGCCTTCCAGGCCGATGGCAGTCGTCCGCGCATCGACATGGCCGTGGACATCGACACCGCGCCGGTGGTGGTGGCCAAGAAGTTCTGGGTGCACCACCGCATGCCCAAGGTCGCGGTGGACTGGCTGGACAATGGCCTGCAGGGCGGCCGTCTTACCGACGGGCGCGCGGTGATTTCCGGGGATCTGGACGAGTGGCCGTTCACCGGTCACAACGGGCGCTTCGAAGCGCGCGCGAAGATCGAAGGCGGCAAGATCGGCTTCAGGCCAGGCTGGCCGGCGGTGGAGCCGTTCAACGCCGATGTGGCCTTCATCGGCAACGGCTTTTCGGTCGACGGCACCGGCACCTTGATCGGCGTGCCGATCGAACGGGTCACGGCCGGCATCGACGACTACAAGGACGGCTATCTGAGCGTGGATGCCAAGAGCGCCACCGATGCGCGTCGCCTCCTGGAGCTGGTCCGGCGCAGCCCGCTGCGTGAGATCACGCCGGAAACCTTCGACAACATCACGGCCGCCGGGCCATCCCAGGTCGATTTCCACCTGAAACTGCCGATGCGCGATGCGCTGGATCCGGTCCATACCATCACCGGCGAAGTCGCCCTGGCCGGCGCGTCGTTGGGCGATCCGCGCTACCAGCTGGCGCTCGAGCAGGTGCACGGCAAGGCCCGCTTCAATGAAGACGGGTTTGCCGCCGAGGACATGGCGGTCATGCGCCAGGGCCAGGCCGGCCAGCTCGCGCTGCGTGCTGGCGGTGAGGTGCGCGATATGTCCAAGGTCTTTGAAGGCGCCCTGTCGGTGCCCATCACTGCGGCCGAGCTGCTGCAGCAGACGCCGGAGATGAAGTGGCTGGCGCCGTACCTGGAAGGACGCTCGCGCTGGACCATCGGCGTGGACGTGGCCAAGGCTCCAGCTGGCGCCAAGGAGGCCGGCAGCGCGTTGCACCTGCAGTCGGACCTGGTCGGAACCACGCTGAAACTGCCGGCGCCGCTGGACAAGGCCGAGGACGTGGCCTTGCCAACCACGGTGTCCACGCGTCTGCCGGTCGAAGGTGGTGACATCAACGTCGCTTTCGGCCAGCTGCTGGCGGTCAAGGCGCGTAGCCAGAACGGCCGCACGGGTGTCCGGGTGCAGTTGGGCAGCAGCGAGATCAGCGAGCCCGCGCCGGACTTCGGCTTGGTGGCGACCGGGCGCACGCGCACGCTTGCCGCGCTGGATTGGATCAGCGTGGCGCGCAGCAGCAGCCAGCAGGTCCCTGCCGTACCGCAGGTGCCCGGCAAGACCGGCAATCCCGGCCCGATCGCGCTGCCGGTGGCGCCGGCTGGCGTGGCGGCCGATCCGCGCGCGGCGACCGGGGATGACAGCCTGCCGCTGCGACGCGTGGATCTGCAGGCCGATCACCTGCACCTGCTGGGCAGCGATTTCCCACAGACCCGGCTGCAGGTCCTGCCCGGTGACCGGGCCTTGCATGTGCAGCTAGACGGGCCTGCGCTGGCCGGCGAAATCCGCGTGCCGGATGCCGAGCAGGAGGCCATCGAGGGTGAACTGGCGCGCGTGCACTGGACGTCGGTCTCCTCTGCCTTGCCGGCGGACGCGGCTGTGCCGGAAGCGCCGCTTGCCGTGGCACCGCCGCAGGACGCCGGCAGGGATGATGCCCTCGACCCGTCGGCCGTGCCCTCGCTGGAGCTGGACATCGCCGACCTGCGCTTTGGCAGCGCCCAGCTGGGTCAGGCGCATCTGCGGACCCTTCGCCAGCCCGATGGCATGGCCATCCGCCAGCTGCAGCTGCGCGCCCCCGGCCAGAAGATCGATGTGGAAGGCGACTGGAAGCGCGTCGGCCAGGGCCAAGGCCAGCGCACGCGTCTGCGCAGCCGCATCGAGAGCAATGACTACGGCAAGCTGATTGCCGGCTTCGGCATTGCCGGTCGACTCAGCGGTGGTCAGGGCACGCTGGAGATCGACGCGGCCTGGCCGGGAAGCCCGGCTGAGTTCACCCTGGCCAATCTGGACGGCAGCCTCAAGGTGGATACCCGCAATGGCCAGCTGCTGGAGCTGGAGCCTGGCGCTGGCCGCGTGCTGGGGCTGCTCAGCCTGACCCAGCTGCCGCGGCGCATCCTGTTCGATTTCCGCGATCTGTTTTCCAAAGGCCTGGCCTTCAACGAATTGCGTGGCAATGTCGCTTTCGGTGCGGGCAAGGCGCGTAGCGATGACATGGTCATCAAGGGCCCTGCCGCGGAGATCCAGATCCGCGGCACCACCGACCTGAAGGCCCAGCAGTTCGATCAGACCATCCAGGTGCTGCCCAAGTCCGGCAACCTGCTGACCGTGGTCGGCGCAGTGGCCGGCGGCCCGGTGGGCGCGGCCATGGGCGCTGCGGCCAATGCGGTGCTGGGCAAGCCGCTGGGTGAGATCGGCGCCAAGAATTATCGTGTCACCGGGCCGTGGAAGGACCCGCAGGTCGATGAGATCGGCCGCGACAACCTTGCGCCTGCCACGCCCACACCGCCCGCCACCGCGCCGCCTTCACCGGAATCCCGCACGCCATAGCGCGCACCGAAGCGCTGGCCCTTGCCAGGCCACGGCCTTGCCCCCAACTGGATCAACATGACTGCACTGACGCTTGCCGAACATCGCCTGCTGTTGCCCGCCGGCCTGGATACCCACGGACTGGAGCGCGCCTTCGGCACCCTGCTCGGGCCGGGTATCGACTTTGGCGATTTGTATTTCCAACATGCCCGGCGCGAGAGCTGGACGGTGGAGGACGGCATCGTCAAGGACGGCGCGCATTCCATCGAACAAGGCGTGGGTGTGCGCGCCATTTCCGGTGAGAAGACCGGGTTCGCCTATTCCGACGATCTCAACACCCAGGCGCTGCTGGAAGCGGCCGGTTCGGCGCGTGCCATCGCCCGCGATGGCCGCTCGCACAGCCCGCAATCGCTCGTCACCGGCCGCGGCCGCGCGCTGTATGCGCCGGAGGACCCCATCGACGGCCTGGGCAACGATGCCAAGGTCGAAGCACTGCGCCGTGTCGACCGCTTCCTGCGCGCCGCCGACCCGCGCGTGCAGCAGGTCACCGTCAGCCTGTCCGGAGGGGTGGATACGGTGCTGGTCGCGCGCAGCGACGGCGTGCTGGCCGCCGATGTGCGTCCGCTGGTGCGCCTGAACATCCAGGTCATCGTCGAGCAGAACGGCCGTCGCGAGTCGGGCTATTCCGGCTATGGCGGGCGCTACGCCTACAGCGAGTTGCTGGGCAATGGCCGCCCCGAGGAGTTTGCCCGCGAGGCTTTGCGCCAGGCGCTGGTGAACCTGGAGGCCATCGACGCGCCGGCCGGCGTGATGCCGGTCGTGCTGGGCGCCGGCTGGCCCGGCGTGCTGCTGCACGAGGCCGTCGGCCACGGGCTGGAAGGCGACTTCAACCGCAAGGGCACCAGCGTCTACGCCGGTCGTATCGGCCAGCGCGTGGCCTCGCCGGGCGTCACCATCGTCGACGACGGCACGCTGGAGGGCCGCCGCGGTTCGCTCAACATCGACGACGAAGGCACGCCAACCAGCTGCACCACCCTGATCGAAGACGGTGTGCTGGTCGGCTACATGCAGGACACGCTCAATGCGCGGCTGATGGGGATGGCGCCCACCGGCAACGGCCGCCGCGAGTCGTTCGCGCACCTGCCAATGCCGCGCATGACCAACCCCTACATGCGGGCCGG
>JBEVNH010000157.1:0-6331 GCA_040508175.1 Pseudoxanthomonas sp. | reverse complement strand
TTGTGCCTGGCCTTTGCGGCGATGCGCATCGAGCTCAAGACCATCGAGAAGTACAACCAGCTGCTGCTACTGGGCTGCTTTGCGCTGCTGTTGGTGGTGTTCGTGCCGGGCATCGGTGTCAGCGTCAACGGCGCGCGCCGCTGGATCAACCTGCTGGTGATCCGCTTCCAGACCGTGGAAGCGGTCAAGGTGCTCTACATCGTATGGCTGGCCAGCTATCTGGTGCGCTTCCGCGACGAGGTCAACGCGACTTGGCCGGCGATGCTCAAGCCGCTGGGCGTTGCCGTGGCGCTGGTGGGCTTGCTGCTGATGCAGCCGGACTTCGGCTCCTCCACACTGCTGCTGGCTATCACCGCCGGCATGCTGGTGCTGGGCGGTGTCAACCTGCCGCGCATGTCCGCGCCGATCGTGATTGGCCTGCCGGTGTTTGCATTCGTGGCGATCCTTGAGCCATATCGCATGCGCCGCATCACCTCGTTCCTGAACCCTTGGGCCGACCAGCTCGGCTCGGGCTACCAGCTGTCCAACGCGCTGATGGCCATCGGCCGCGGCCAGTGGAGCGGCGTGGGCCTGGGCAGCTCGGTGCAGAAGCTGAACTACCTGCCCGAAGCGCATACCGATTTCATTTTCTCGGTGATCGGCGAAGAGCTGGGCTTTGCCGGCGTCTGCGGCGTGATCGCGCTGTATGCGCTGCTGGTCGGGCGCGCGCTGTGGCTGGGCTATCGATGCGTGGAGATGCGTCGTCATTTTTCCGGCTACATCGCCTTCGGCATCGGCCTGTGGATCGCCATGCAGGCCTTCGTCTCGGTGGGCGTGAACCTGGGCATGCTGCCAACCAAGGGCCTGACCTTGCCGCTGATTTCCTCCGGCGGTTCCTCGGTGCTGATGACGTGCGCGGCCATGGGTCTGCTGCTACGGGTGTCCTATGAACTGAGCCGCGCCGAGAAGCAGGTCGCGCTGCTGCGCGGCGAGAGCGCACAGCCACAAGACGTGCCGCCGCATATTGCAAAGCAGGCGCCCGCCCCGGCGACCAAACGCAAGACCCGGGAAGCGCCGGTGACCGTGCCGGTGCCTTCTTCGACCGAGACCGCCAGCGCGTTGCGCGGGACCAGCCGCTTGCAGTCGCGCATCGAACCCACCTTCGAGCGGATTGCATGACCGCCGTGGCCTCCAATGCGCCTGTGATGATCCTCGCCGGGGGGACCGGTGGGCACATCTTTCCCGCGCTGGCCGTGGCCAAGGTGCTGCGCGCGCGCAACGTGCCGGTGGTCTGGCTGGGCGCGACCGGTGCGATGGAAACCCGCCTGGTGCCGCAGCAAGGGATCGAGCTGGAGACGCTGGATATCGCCGGCCTGCGTGGCAAGGGCAAGCTGGCCCTGCTGGGCGCGCCGCTGCGCGTGGCCCGTGCGGTCATGGCGGCGGCCGGTGTGCTGCGCCGTCGCGCGCCCCGCACGGTGGTGAGCTTCGGCGGTTACGCGGCCGGCCCCGGTGGTCTGGCCTCTAAACTGGTCGGCCGTCCGCTGGTGGTGCATGAACAGAACCGCGCGCCCGGCATGACCAACAAGGTGTTGTCCAGGTTTGCGCGTCGCGTGCTGACCGGATTTCCGGGCAGTTTCGCCGGAGTGCGCGAAGAGCCCGTCGGCAATCCAGTGCGTGAGGAAATCGCGGCGATCACCGCACCGGCCGAGCGCCTGTCCGATCGCAATGGGCCACTGCGCCTGCTGGTGCTGGGTGGTAGCCAGGGTGCGCGCGCGTTGAACAACGCCGTGCCGCAGGCGCTGGCAGCCCTCAAGCTGCAGGCCCAGGTGCGCCACCAGTGTGGCGAGAAGCTGCGTGCCGAAGCCGATGCCGCCTATGCGCAGGCCGGCGTACCGGCCAGTGTCGAAAGCTTCATCGCCGACATGGCGGCCGCTTACGCGTGGGCCGATCTGGTCGTGTGCCGCGCCGGTGCTTCGACACTGGCCGAACTCTGCGCTGCAGGTGTCGGCAGCGTGCTGGTGCCGTTTGCCGCCGCGGTGGACGACCACCAGACCCGCAACGCCGAATACCTGGTCGAACGCGGTGCCGCCGTCTTGCTCAAGCAGGACGATCAGCTGGCCGTGCGTCTGCAGCAGGTCCTTTCCACCCTGGCCATCGATGGGCCGCAGCGACTGGCCATGGCCATCGCCGCGCGCACGTTGGCCAAGCCCGATGCAGCCGACCGCATCGCGGACATCATTTTGGAGGAAGCCGCATGATGATCGCGGCCGCACGCGAGCGCCGGTTGCAGACCACCGGCAACCTGGCCCAGCAGTTCCGTCGCGTCCACTTCGTGGGCATCGGCGGATCGGGCATGAGCGGGATCGCCGAAGTGCTGTGCACACTCGGCTACGAGGTGTCCGGTTCGGACGCTTCGGAGAATGCCGCGACCAAGCGCCTGGTCGCGCTGGGTGCGCGCGTGATGCGCGGACACAACGCCTCCAATGTGCTGGGCACCGACTGCGTGGTGGTGTCGAGCGCGATCAAGCACGACAACCCCGAGCTGATGGAAGCGCGCAGCCAGCGCATTCCCATCGTGCCGCGCGCGATGATGCTGGCCGAGCTGATGCGCTTCCGCCGCGGCATCGCCGTCGCGGGCACGCATGGCAAGACCACCACCACCAGCCTGACCGCGGCGATCCTGAGCGAGGGCGGCCTGGATCCCACCTACGTCATCGGCGGACAGCTGCTTTCTGCCGGCGCCAACGCCAAGCTGGGCGACGGCCAGTGGCTGGTGGCCGAGGCGGACGAAAGCGATGGCAGCTTCCTGCGCTTGAACCCGCTGATCGCCATCATCACCAATATCGATGCCGACCACCTTGAGAACTACGGCAACGACTTCGCCCGCGTGCAGGCCGCCTTTGCCGAGTTCCTGCAGCGCCTGCCGTTCTACGGGCTGGCGGTGTTGTGCATCGACGACCCGGAGGTGGCCGCGCTGGCCGCGGAAACCCCGCGCCACGTGATGACCTACGGCGTGTCGGACCACGCCGACATCCGTGCCGAAAACGTGCAGCAGGAAGCGGGCAAGATGCGCTTTACCCTGCGCCTGCCCGAGGACGTGTCGGTCAACGTGACCCTGGCGTTGCCGGGCATCCACAACGTGCTCAACGCGCTGGCGGCGGCGGCGGTGGGCTGGCAGCTGGGCGTGCAGCCCGGCACGATCGCCCGTGCGTTGGCCAACTTCTCCGGCATCGGTCGTCGCTTCAACGACCTGGGCCAGATTGATCTGCCCAACGGCGGGCAGGTGCAGTTGATCGACGACTACGGCCATCACCCGCGTGAGCTGGCAGCCGTGTTCGCCGCGGCCCGCGGTGGCTGGCCGGACAAGCGCCTGGTCGTGTGCTTCCAGCCGCATCGCTTCAGCCGCACGCGCGATCAGTTCGATGCGTTTGCCGCGGTGCTCAGTGAAGTCGACGCACTGGTGCTGAGCGAGGTCTATCCGGCGGGCGAAGCGCCGATTGCCGGCGCTGATGCCAAGTCGCTGGCGCGCGCCATCCGCGCGCGCGGTCGCAACGAGCCGGTCGTGGTCAGCCAGGTCGCCGATCTCCCCGTGGTGCTGCCCGACGTGCTGCAGGACGGTGACCTGCTGTTGATGATGGGCGCGGGCGACATCGGCCACATGGCCCAGCAGATCGGCTCTCAGGGCTTTGGAGGTCAGGCGTGAGCGCGCAGTTGCCCGCGCCGCGCCACACCGATCCGGCTGTCTTCGGCCGCGTCGCCGTGCTGATGGGCGGCAGCTCCAGCGAACGCGAGGTTTCCTTGAACTCGGGTGGCAACGTGCTTGAAGCCCTGCGCTCGCGTGGCGTGCAGGCGCATGCGGTCGATGGCGTGGAGGCATTGCTGGAGCAGATCCGCGCCGGTGGTCTTGACCGCGTGTTCAACATTCTGCATGGCGGAGATGGCGAGAACGGCGTGCTGCAGGGCCTGCTGTCGGCGTTGAAGGTGCCCTTCACCGGGCCGGGCGTGCTGGGCAGCGCGTTGACGCTGGACAAGATCCGCACCAAGCAGGTGTGGATCGCCGCCGGCCTGCCGACCCCGGCGTTCCGACGCATTCCGCGCGGCAGCGACCTGCGCGCGGCCGCATCCGAGCTTGGCCTGCCGGTCTTCGTCAAACCCTCGGCCGAAGGTTCCAGCGTGGGCGTATTCCGCGTGCTGCGTGACGAGGACCTGCAACCAGCCATCGACTTCGCCGCCGGCTATGCAGGCGAGCTGCTGATGGAGCAGATGGTGCAAGGTGAGGAGTACACCGTCGGCATCCTGGGTGAAATCGCATTGCCATCGATCAAGATCGTGCCGGCCGGCGATTGGTACGACTACCATGCCAAGTACATCGCCGAGGACACCCAGTATCTTTGCCCGGGCCTGTCCGGCGACGAGGAAGCGCAGATCCGCCAGCTGTCGCTCGCCGCGTTTGAAAGCGCTGGCTGCAGCGGCTGGGGACGCGTGGATGTGATGCGTGATGCGTCGCGCGGCCTGCAGTTGATCGAAGTCAACACTGCGCCCGGGATGACCAGTCATTCGCTGGTGCCCAAGGCGGCAGCACAGCTGGGCATCGGCTTCGAGGCGCTGTGCTGGCGCATCCTGGAGCAGACCTTGCCGGAGGTGGTTTCGGCATGAATGCCGCGCTGCGCATCGTGGCCTGGATCCTGGCACTCGCGCTTGTCGCGCTGCCGGTGGTGGCCGTGGTCAACGGCTGGATCGGCGCCGAGCGCTGGCCGCTGACCAGGTTGCGCGTGCACGGGCAGTTCAAGCGCGTGGATCCGGCCGTGCTGCGGACGGCGGTGCTGCCGTACGCGCAGCGGGGGTTCTTCGCCGTGCAGCTGCAGGATGCGCAGGGCACGCTGGAGCAGCTGCCGTGGGTGGAACGCGCCGAAGTGCGCAAGCGCTGGCCCGATACGCTGGAAATCGAGATCGTCGAGCACCACCCGTTCGCGCGTTGGGGCGAAGGCAAACTGCTGTCGGAAGAAGGCAAGATCTTCCCGGCGCCGCGCAATCTCGACGCCAGCATGCTGCCGCAGCTTGGCGGGCCGGCGTCACAGGTGCCGGACGTCGTCGCGCTCTACAACGAGTCGACGCAGCTGTTCGGCCCACTGGGCATGCAGGTCAATACGCTGGTGATGGACGCGCGCGGCAGCTGGTCGCTGAAGCTGAGCAACGGCACCCAGGTGATCGTCGGTCGCGCCGATGCACGCCCGCGTCTGAACCGCTTTGCACGTCTGTTGCCGCAGCTGCTCAACAACCCGGATCAGACGCTGGAACGTGCCGATCTGCGCTACACCAACGGCTTTGCCCTGAGCTGGGGCAAGGCGACACATGAAGACAACAAGACACTTGCGCCGGCGTCCGCCGGGCGCGGTCAGGCACAGGCAACAACATGAATCGCAAAGGCGACAAATCGCTGATCGTCGGGCTCGACATCGGCACCTCCAAGGTCACCGCGCTGGTCGGCGAATACTCGCCGGGCAATCCGATCGAAGTGATCGGCATCGGCACCCACGAATCACGCGGCCTCAAGCGCGGCGTGGTGGTGGACATCGAATCGACGGTGCAGTCCATCCAGCGTGCGGTGGAAGAAGCCGAGCTGATGGCCGGCTGCGAGATCCGCTCGGTCTACGCCTCCATTTCCGGCGCACACGTGCAATGCCGCAACTCGCAGGGCATCCAGCCCATCCGCGATGGCGAAGTGACCTGGTCGGACCTGGACCGCGTGCTGGATGCCGCTAAGGCCGTGGCCATTCCCGCCGATCAGAAAATCCTGCATGCCATTCCGCGCGAATACGTGCTGGACGATTCGCAGGAAGGCATCCGCAACCCCGTCGGCATGACCGGCGTGCGCCTGGAAGTACATGCGCATCTGGTCACCTGCGCGCAGTCGGCGGCGGCCAACATCTCCAAGTGCGTGCAGCGCTGCGGCCTGCAGATCGACGACCTCATCCTGTCCTCATTGGCATCCTCCGTCGCCGTGTTGACCAGTGACGAGCGCGAGCTGGGCGTGGTGCTGGTGGACATGGGCGCAGGCACCACCGACCTGGCGGTCTTTGCACAGGGCGCGATCTGCCACACCGCTTCGCTGCCGATCGCGGGCGACCACGTCACCAATGACATCGCGCACATGCTGCGCACGCCCACGCCGGAAGCCGAGCAGATCAAGGTGCGCTACGCCTGCGCGCTGGCGCAGCTGGCCACGGCGGAGGAGTCCATCCAGGTGCCGAGCGTGGGTGATCGTCCACCGCGTCGCCTGCCGCGTCATTCGCTGGCGCAGGCAGTGCAGGGTCGCTACGAGGAGATCTTCGAAATGGTCCAGGCCGAGCTG
>JBEVNH010000034.1:0-27855 GCA_040508175.1 Pseudoxanthomonas sp. | reverse complement strand
AACTACGACATCCCGATCAAGACCGGCCGGATGGTGCCTGATCGTGGCTGGGTGGCCAGCGACTACATCGGCATCGACCAGGGGCCCATCCTCACGATGATCTCCAACTTCCGCAACGAATTCGTGTGGAACGTGATGAAGAAGAATCCGCACATCCGGCGGGGCCTGGAGCGTGCGGGCTTCAAGGGCGGCTGGTTGGCGCCTGAAGGTGAAAAGCCGGATCCGGCCAGCACCAAGGGCGATCCGGAAGCAGCCAACGCCCGTGCGCTTGGCACGGCCGAGTCACGCATTCCAAGCGAGCCTTCAGGCGATACACAGCAGACGCAGCCACGTCCGCAGCAGCCGGAATGACGGGCTGATGCGCCTGTTGGATCTCGAAGGAATGCGTGTGCTGCATGCGGGTGTCAAGGTGGCGTTGGTCGTCCTGCTGGCAGGCTGTACCGGCCAAGGCCAAGGCAAGCAGGTCGTCTCGTTCTGGGCGATGGGCCGCGAGGCCGAAGTGGTGGGCGAACTGCTGCCGGCGTTCGAGAAGGAACACCCGGAGATCGAAATCCGGGTGCAGCAGATCCCTTGGACAGCCGCGCACGAGAAGCTGTTGACGGCGTTTGCCGCCGACGATCTGCCCGACGTCTGCCAACTGGGCAACACCTGGCTGGCCGAGTTCGCCTCCCTGAAGTCACTGGAGCCGCTGCAGTCGCGCATCGACGCGTCCAGCGTGGTCAAGCAAGTCGATTATTTTCCTGGAATCTGGGACACCAACGTCGTCGAGGGTGAAGTCGTCGGCGTGCCGTGGTACGTCGATACGCGCCTGCTGTTCTATCGCAAGGATCTGGTCGCGCAGGCCGGCGTCAAGTTGCCGATCAACACCTGGGCGGACTGGGAGACGGCAATGGCACAGGTCAAGGCGCTGGTCGGCAAGGATCGTTTCGCCACGCTGATGCCGATCAACGAATTCGAGCAGCAGCTGTCCTTCGGTCTGCAGATGGACGACCCATTGCTGAAGGAGCACGACACCCGCGGGAATTTCTCCTCGCCAGGATTCCGCAAGGCGCTGGGCTTCTACGCCAACATGTTCAAGCAAGGATGGGCACCGGCAGTGTCCGAGACGCAGATCTCCAACGTCTGGGAAGAATTCTTCAACGGTTATTACGTGTTCTATGTCTCTGGTCCCTGGAACATCCGGGAGTTTCGCAAGGTGGCCCCCGAGGGGCTCAAGGATGCATGGGGCACGATGCCGCTGCCCGGTCCGGACGGCCCCGGTTCCGGCATTGCAGGGGGGACGAGTCTGGTGATCTTCCGCGACTCCGAGCGCAAGGAAGCGGCATGGAAGTTCATCGAGTTCATGTCTCGGCCTGAGATCCAGGAGCGATTCCACGGGATCATTGGCGATCTGCCACCGCGCCGCAGTACCTGGGAGTTTCCGTCGCTGGCGAACGATCCACTGGCCCAGCCGTTCCGTGAACAGCTGGAACGCGCCAAGCCGACGCCCAAGGTGCTGGAGTGGGAGCGTGTGATGCAGGAGATGCGGCTGGAGACCGAACGCGTCGTGCGCGGCGGCAAGGCGCAGGACGCGGCCACCCGGGATCTGGATGCCCGCGTGGACGAGCTGCTGGAAAAGCGCCGCTGGATGCATGCGCGTGACCATGACCGCAGCGCCGCAGGCAAGGCGGCGGCACCGTGAGTTCCAAGACCTCGCTGGCAGGTTGGATCTTCGCAGCGCCGTCGTTGGTGGTACTGGGCGTGTTCTTCGGGCTGCCGGTCGCTTCGGCGCTGTTGCTCAGCCTGACCGACTTCGACCTGTATGCCCTGGCCGATGTTTCCAACCTGCGCTTCGTGGCGTTGGACAACTACATCGAGCTGCTACGCACGCCGATGTTCTGGAAGTCGTTGTGGAACACGACCTACTTCGTGATTCTCGGCGTTCCGATGTCACTGGCGTTGTCGCTGGGCGCGGCAATGCTGCTCAATGCGCCGGTCGCACGTTTCAAGGGGTTGTTCCGGACCGCGCTGTTCGCACCCGTGGTGACCACGGTGGTGGCCGTGGCGGTGATCTGGCGCTACCTGTTCAACACACGCTATGGCCTGGTGAACTGGGGTCTGGGGCACATCGGGATCGATCCGATCGACTGGCTGGGCGACCCGCGCTGGGCCATGCCGACCATCATGCTGTTCGCCGTGTGGAAGAACTTCGGCTACAACATGGTGATCTTCCTGGCCGGCCTGCAGGCGATTCCGCAGGATCTGTATGAAGCCGCGCGCATCGATGGCGCCAACCGCTGGAAGCAGTTCCTGCACATCACGCTGCCGATGCTGGGGCCAGTGCTGCTGGTGGTCGGTGTGATCACCGTGTCCGGCTATTTCCAGCTGTTCGCCGAGCCCTATGTGATGACGCGAGGCGACCCGCTGCAGAGCACGGTCAGCGTGCTGTATTTCATGTTCGAGGAGGGCTTCAAGTGGTGGAACCTGGGTCGGGCATCGGCAGTGGCCTTCCTGCTGTTCCTCCTCATCCTGGCGGTGACATCGTTGATGCTGCGCTTTGGTCGCAAGCGGGACCTGGTATGAGATCCCGCCCAATCTCCTGCGCTGGCCAACCGTCGTGCGTGCGCCGCTCCATCACACGCCCTCTGATTGCGCTCGCGACATGCCTTGAGCGCGTTCCAGGCGCGCCTGCCGGGCAGGGGTTTTTGCTATGAGTCGTGAAGTCGGTGGCACGCGTTGGAACGCGATCCTGGTCAATGGTGGCCTGCTGGTGCTGGCAATCATCGCACTGGCACCGCTGCTCTGGATGGTGTCGGTGTCCTTCATGCCCAGCGGCGAGGCCAGCCATTTTCCGCCGCCGTTGACGCCCTCGCGCGTGACGCTGGACAACTACCACACGTTGTTTGGCCGTACGGGGATGGGCGGAAACTTCGTCAATAGCCTCATCGTGTCGGTCGCCATTACCCTGGGATCGTTGCTGATCAATACGATGGCGGGGTACGCGTTCGCCAAGCTGCGTTTCGCAGGGCGCGAGCGGATCTTCCAGATCCTGTTGGCGGCGCTGGTGATTCCCGCGCAAGTCTCGATGTTGCCGCTGTTCCTGTTGATGAAGCAGATGGGTCTGGTCAACAGTTTCGCCGGTGTGGTGATTCCCAGTCTGGCGACCGTGTTCGGCATCTTTCTTGTCCGTCAGTACGCACGCAGCATTCCGGATGAACTGTTGGAAGCCGCGCGCATGGACGGTGCAGGCGAGATGCGCATCTTCTTCCAGATCGTGCTGCCCATGCTCAAGCCCGTCCTGGTGACATTGACCATCTTCACCTTCATGGCCGCGTGGAACGACTTCATGTGGCCGTTGATCGTGCTGACCGACCAGGCGCATTACACGTTGCCGGTGGCGTTGGCCACGCTGTCGCGCGAGCACGTCATGGATGTGGAAATGATGATGGCCGGCGCCGTGGTGACAGTGGTGCCGGTGCTGCTGCTGTTCCTGGCGTTGCAGCGCTATTACATCCAGGGCTTGTTGCTGGGCAGCGTCAAGGGATGAGAGTCCCGCGCACAGGTTTCCGGTGCCCGTTGCCGACGTGCGGCAACGCGAGCATCCGCACCTCGGCCGATTGGCCACCGCCGATCCTGAGCGGAACAGGCGCCTGAGTCATGTTGGGAGGACATGGACCCGGGCGCTGGAAACGCGCCCGGGGAACGTGTTGTCCTTCCGCCTTCGATTGGAACCGATTTCATTCCGTGCACACGTGCGCGTTGCCGCGCCCATGGCGGCAGCCGCGCGCGCGCGGTTCATCTCGCGTGATGCGGACGCACGTCCGCACACACGAACTCGCCAGCCCCTTGGGCTGTGAGGTTGTAGGGAGGGGCGACCACTTGCGCCCCATCGTCGAGCACGCCGCCTGCAGGGCGGTGCGCGCGTTGCTGTACTCATAACTCAGGAGAGAGGACGCCATGTCCAGTCCCACCATCCCCCGCACGACTTTGACGTATCGTCCCCGTCGCAACCTATTGACCTGCGCATTGGCCGGCTGCCTGTTGCTTGGTTCGGGTTCGGCACTTGCACAGTCCACTGGCGCCACGCTGCGCGGCCAGGTTGCAGGTGCTGGCGCCGAGGCCACGGTGACCGCGACGAACAGCGCCAGCGGCTTTAGCCGTACGGTCAAGGCCGACCGCAACGGCAACTACACGCTTGCGGGACTGCCGCCGGGTACCTACAAGATCGACGTCGTCGCCAATGGTGCAGCCAGCAGTCAGAACGTCACCCTGGCCGTCGGTCAGAGCGCCACGCTCAATGTCGATGGCGGCGGCGCGGTCATGCCGGGCGATGCGCAGAACCTGGACGCGGTGCAGGTCACCGCCGCGCCGACGGCATTGATCGAGACGCGCACGTCGGAAAATTCGGTCTACATCTCCAACAAGCAGATCGACACGCTTCCGCGCGCGACCCGCAACTTCCTGGAAATCGCCGATACCGTGCCGGGCGTGCAGTTCCAGCGCGATGGCAACGGCAACACGCGCCTTCGTTCCGGTGCGACCAACGCCAACGGGACCAACGTCTACATCGACGGTGTCAGCCAGAAGAACTACGTGCTGACCGGCGGCGTCAGCGGCCAGGACAACAGTCGCGGCAATCCGTTCCCGCAGTCGGCCGTTGGCGAATACAAGGTCATCAGCTCCAACTACAAGGCCGAGTTCGACCAGCTCAGCAGCGCGGCGGTGGTGGCCTCGACCAAGTCGGGCGGAAACGACTTCCACGGCAGCTTCTTCTGGGATTACAGCAACGATGACTGGCGCGCCATCTCGCCGCAGGAACGTCGTGACGGCCAGAAGGCCGAGTTCAAGGAGGAGCAGTACGGCGCGACCTTCAGTGGCCCGATCCTGAAGGATCGCGCGCATTTCTTCATCGCCTATGAGGCCAAGGAGTATTCCACCCCGGTGATCGTGCTGCCGGGCTCGATCTATACCGATCGCGTGAGTGATCTTCCCGAGAACCTGCAGTCCGGCGTCGGCACCTTCACCACGCCGTTCAAGGAAGACCTGTATTTCGGCAAGATCGACTGGGCCGTCGGTGACAACCACCTGTTCGAACTGACCGGCAAGTACCGTAAGGAGGACGAAGTCAGCGGCATCGGCCAGCAGACCGTCTACGACGCCGGCAGCATCAACGGGCAGGAAGAAAAGCGCGTTGACCTGCGTTGGCAGTACACCGGCAATGGCTTCCTCAACGATGCGCACATCACCTATGAAAGCGCGTTCTGGAACCAGACGCCGATGAATGATGGCGTGGGCTATGTGCTGTCCTATGTGCGACAGATCGCCAATGAGGAAACGATTCTCAACGCGGGCGCGGGTGGCAGCTATCAGCGCAAGGGGCAGGAAGGCTGGTCGTTCCAGGACGACCTGACCCTGGACAATATCGAATGGGCGGGCAACCACACCGTCAAGATGGGCGTGAAGTTCAAGGACATCGAGCTCAACTCGATCCAGTACAACCCCTACAACCCGCAGTTCTACTACAACATCGAAACCAGCACGGACATTCCGTACCGGGTGCGCTACGGCGAGCCGATCGGCAGTGACGGTGGTTCGGTGATCTCCAAGAACAAGCAGTACGGCATCTATCTGCAGGACGACTGGGAGGTCAACGACCACCTGACCCTGAACCTGGGTGTGCGCTACGACTACGAAGAGACGCCCTCGTTCCTGGATTTCCAGACGCCGACCGACGTGGCCAACGCGTTGCAGAACTGGAGCAATCTGGACAACGCCAACTACAACATCAACGATTACATCAGTACCGGAAACAATCGAAAGGCATTCAAGAACGCGATCCAGCCGCGCCTGGGGTTTTCCTATGACTTGCAGGGCAACGAGGCGCATGTGATCTACGGCGGTGCCGGCCGCGCGTATGACCGCAACATCTTCGACTACCTCGCGCTGGAGCAGCTCAACAACAGCTTTGTCTCCTACAACTATTACTTCCGTTCTTCCGCCAATGGTTGCGCCACGCAGGGACCCAACTGCACGGACTGGGATCCGGCGTACCTCGACCCGGCCAATCTGCAGGGGTTGGGGACCGCGCAAAACTCCGGTCGTGAAATCTACCTGATGGACAACAACATCAAGACGCCTTACTCAGACCAGTTCAGCATCGGCATGCGCAACCTGGTGAGCTTCTGGGGCCAGGACTGGTTCACCGATGTCACGCTGTCGCGCGTGGTGAGCAAGGATGGGTTTGCCTTTCTGCGTGGTGACCGTCGCGAGGATGGTTCGTTCTTCCTGCCCGGGACGACCTCGACCGTACCGGCGGATTTCAACCCACCCGGCTATGGCAGCGTGATCCTGGGCACCAATGCGCTGGAGACCCGCAACAACTCGCTGGCCCTGCGCATCGAGAAGCCATACACGGAAGAAAGTGGCTGGGGCATGACGCTGTCCTATACCTATTCCGATGCAGAAGAGAACCGCCAGTTCGGCGAGCACTATTCCCTGGATCAGGAAACCATCGCCGGCTATGGCTGGCGTGAGGCGGCGGGGATCGCCAAGAATCGGCTGGTCGCCACCGGCATCTACGACCTGCCGGGCGGTCTGACGCTGTCGGGCAAGCTGTCGCTTGCCTCGCAGCTGCCGTTCTATGGCACGGATTGCATCGCCGGCAACGACTACTGCCAGATCATCCAGTACAAGCCGGATCAAACCATCGGCTACAAGCAGTTCGACATGGCATTGAGCAAGGACTGGGATACCGGCTCCGACGTGAAGCTCAACGTCCGTGCCGACGTGTTGAATGTCTTCAACTGGACCAACTATGGCGGTTACATCACCAATACCGGTACGGCAGCGGACCCGAACACGTCGTTCGGTGATCCGAGCTACGTGCTGGGCGGACCGATGCGGACCTTCCGCATCCAGTTCGGTCTGAACTGGTAAAAAGACAAGATGGCGCACTGCGCCAAGGGCCGTACGATTCCGGCCGCCGCAAGGCGGCCGGATGTCCATCCGATAGGCGAGGGGAACAGGTCATGAAGATGTTGTGGGCGATGGCGCTGGGCAGCGTGTCCCTGGTGGCGTCCGCGCAGGACACAGGCACGCCGCGGGTACTGGATGACTTCAGTGATCCGTCCGCATGGCGCGTGGTGACGTCCAACCAGGTCACCGCATCCTTGCGCAGGCTGCCTGCGGCAGAGGGCGGCGGCATGTGCCTGGACTACGACTACAACGGTGTCTCCGGCTATGCGGCGATCCGCCGCAAGGTCCCCATCGACTACCCGGACAACTACCGCTTCGACTTCCGCCTGCGTGGCGACTCGCCGCCCAACGACCTGCAGTTCAAGCTGCTCGATGCCAGCGGCGACAACGTGTGGTGGGTCAACCGCCCACGCTACGAATTTCCGAAAGCCTGGACCCCGGTGCGCTACCTCAAGCGCCACATCGACAAGGCCTGGGGGCCGGATCCTGACAAGACCCTGCGCAAGACGGCTGAGCTTGAGTTCACCGTTTACAACAACGCCGGCGGCAAGGGCTCGGTGTGCCTGGATGCACTGGCGTTCACGGCACTGCCGGCCGAAGACACGTCGCCGCTGAGGGCCAAGGCCAGCGCGAACATCGGCGCGGGAACCGCGGCGGCCGCCGTTGATGAGCGCACGTCTTCCAGCTGGACGGGAAGCTTCGGTCGCAAGGCGCCGATGCTGACACTGGACCTGGGCACGCTGCGCGATTTCGGCGGACTGCGACTCGACTGGGCGGAGGGACAGCAGGCCACGGACTATCGCGTGGCGTTGTCCGCCGACGGCAAGGCATGGCATGACGCCGCGCAGGTCAAAGGCAGTCGAGGTGGCACCGACTGGATCGCGCTGCGCGAGTCGGAAGCCCGCTATGTGCGCCTGCTGCTCGATAAGGGCGTGGGCAAGGCCTTCGCGTTGCAAGGCGTGCGCTTTCTGCCGCTGAAGTTTGCCGATACGCCCAACGACACGCTGGCCGCCATCGCGGGCGAAGCGCCAAAAGGGCACTACCCGCGGGGTTTCAGCGGACAGCAGCCGTACTGGACGCTGGTCGGCATCGATGGCGGCACGCAGCAGGGGCTGATCGGCGAAGACGGTGCGATCGAGGTCGGGCGCGGGATGTTCAGCATCGAGCCGTTCGTGGCGAGCGGCGGCACGCTGCGCAGCTGGGCCGATGTGGAGGTGAGCCAGTCGCTGCAGGACGGCGATCTGCCGATCCCGGAAGTGAACTGGAAACATGCGGACTTCACGCTCAAGACCACGGCCTTTGCCGCCGGTACACGCGAGCAGTCGCAGCTGGCTGGGCGCTACGTGCTGACCAATACCAGCGACCGGCCCCAGCGCTTGGCGTTGGTGCTGGCAGCGCGGCCGATGCAGGTCAATCCACCCAGGCAGTTCCTCAGTACGCAAGGTGGCTATACGCCGATCGCGACCGTGGCAGCGGATGCACGCGCCTTGACCATTGCCCAGCACGCCGACGGTGACGCGCGGCTGGTGCGCAATGTCACCGCCGCCGATGCCAGCCTGGTTGCTTCGTTTGCATCCGGCGATGTGGTTGAACGCCTGGCGCAGGTGGCATGGCCGCAGCCTTGCGATACCTGCCGCATCGCGGCGTTGCCCGATCGCGTGGGTGCTTCGGTGGTGCTCGATGGCACGCAGGCCGATCCGGTCGGCATGGCATCGGCGGCTTGGGTGTACGAGGTGGATCTCGCGCCCGGTGCATCGAAGGCCTTCGGCTGGATCACGCCGTTGACCGGTCCGTTGCCGCAGATGGACACCGACCTGGAGGCATTGCAGCAGCAGGTCGCACAGACCTGGCGCGACAAGCTGGATCAGGTGAAGTTCACCGTGCCTGCGGCGGGCCAGGATCTGGTGGACACCTTGCGTACCGCCACGGCACACATGCTGATGTCGCGGATCGGTCCGCGCCTGCAGCCGGGGACCCGTTCGTACAACCGCAGCTGGATCCGTGATGGCGCGATGATCTCCGAAGGCCTGCTGCGCATGGGACGGAGCGAGGTGGTGCGCGACTACGTCAACTGGTACGCGCCGTACCAGTTCAAGAACGGCATGGTGCCGTGCTGCGTGGACGACCGCGGCAGCGACCCGGTGCCGGAAAACGACAGCCATGGCGAGCTGATCTTCAACATCGCCGAGTACTGGCGCTACACCGGTGACACGGCATTCCTCAAGCGCATGTGGCCGCACGTGCAAGGAGCCTATACGTACATGGAGCAGCTGCGCCTGTCCGAGCGCACCGAGGAGAACCGGGCGCGCAACGCCGCCTTCTACGGCATGATGCCGGTGTCGATCAGCCATGAAGGGTATTCGGCCAAGCCGGTGCATTCGTACTGGGACAACTTCTGGGCGCTGCGTGGCTACAAGGATGCGGTGGACATTGCCGAGGCCCTTGGCCATCGCGAGGAAGCCAGGCGCTATGCGGCGTCACGTGATCAGTTCCGCGATGACCTGGAATCCTCCTTGACGCTGGCCGCCAAGCAGCACGGCCTGGATTTTCTCCCCGGATCGGTGGAACTGGGCGACTTCGATGCCACCTCCACGACCATTGCATTGGCGCCCGGCGGCGAGCAGGGGCGCCTGCCGCAGCCGCTGTTGGACAACACGTTCCAGCGCTACTGGGAGCAAGTAAGCGCCCGTCGCGACGGCACCAGCGACTGGAAGGACTACACCCCGTACGAATGGCGCAACGCCGCCGCGTTCGTGCGCTTGGGCTGGCGCGAGCGGGCCAATGAACTGGTGCGGTACTTCTTCGGCCATCGCACACCGCAGCCGTGGCACCAGTGGGCCGAGGTGGTGTCGCGCACGCCGCGCGAGCCGTTCTTCGTCGGTGACCTGCCGCATGCCTGGGTGGAGTCGGATTTCGTCCGCACCGCGCTGGACATGTTTGCCTACACGCGCGAACTCGATGACAGCATTGTGCTGGCTGGAGGCATTCTCACTGACTGGCTGGGCGAGGGCGGCATTGCCATCGACGGCATGCGCACCCCGCACGGCAACCTGTCGTATCGCCTGCGTCGCGAGGGCGACCAATTGCTGCTGGACGTCCCGAAAGGATTGAAGCTGCCCACCGGCGGCCTGGTGCTGCCGTGGCCGTATCCCAGCGTGCCAGGTCGCACCACGGTCAACGGCGAGGCGGCCAAGTGGGACCAGGGTGAGCTGCGCATCAAGCGACTCCCTGCCGCAGTGCGGATCACTTTGCCTTGAAGCAGCCGGGGCAGCGCCATGGCGGCCCCTTTTCCCTCAATCCGCGAGCTCCCGCAGTACCGGATAGCGCCAGCCCCGCACCTGCGCATAGGGCGAACGTTCGATGATCCATGCCAGGCGCGCCTTGCGGTCATCGCGGAAGCGCGCGTCCACCGACAGTTTTTCTTCAAAGGCCTCGCGCAGCGTGGTGTCGCTTGCGAGCATGCGCTCGGCAAAGCGCACCTCGTCCGGGCCGTACAGGCCGCTGTCCGGGGCACTGGCGTTGCGGAAGCGGCCATCGGCCAGCAACGAGTCGCTGCTGCGCGGTTCCAGCATGGCCGCGGCCAGCATGCGCGCGGGCTGGTCGGACAAGACGCGGGCCGCACCTGCGTCAGGGTGTGCGGTGATGCGGTCGGTCTGCACCGAACGCGGGCCGGCTTCGCGCAGGATGCGGTAGCGCTCCAGCGACAGTTCCGCCGGCTGTGCCACGCGCTCGTAAGCGATGCCATGCGCGTCCAGCAGGGCGAGGATGTCCTCGTTTCCTGGCTGGATCCACCACGCCCTGGGATAGCGCACGGCTTCGGTCTGCTGGTAGCCGATGATGGGCATCGTCCAAGTCTGTTGTTTGCCTTCCCACACCAGCTCTGGTTTCCCGGTAACCGGCGAGATCCCACGCGTGTAGCTGACACCCTTGAACTGCACCTGGCCGATGGGGGCGTCGGCACGCGCCCACTTGACCATCAGCGTGTCCGGCCGCGCGCCCCGGTCGCGGCGCTTGGCCTGCGCGATGCGCGCCGCATCTTGTGCCACCAGCTTCAAGGACGCCTCAAGCAGCACGTAATCACCCAGCACGCGCTGGCGGTACGGCTTGAGCCGGTGGTTCTCCACCAGCACGGTGGGAATGCCGAGGAAGTCGCCGTAGCCGGTGGAATAGCGCGGGCCTTCGGGCGCGTAGCGCAGGCCGGATCTTGGCTCGTCTTCGTCGATCAGGCTCGGATAGATCGTCGGGAAGTGGCCCTGCGCATCGAGCGCCTGGCTGACTACCGAGGTGTACCGCTGCTGCAGCCAGTCGGCGGTGGCGCGCGAGCGGGCGTAGGTGCCCCAGCCTGCGTAGGTAAAGGTGATGTCGTACTGCATGTCTAGCCCGCCGCTGACATGCAGGTCGATATACAGCGCCGGGTCGAGCGTGTGCAGCAGGCCGACGATGGCGCGCGTTTCGGGCGTTTCGAGGTTGGTGTAATCGCGGTTGAGGTTGATGCCGCGTGGCGTGGTGTTGGAGCCTGCATCGAGCGGTCCGCGCAGCGCGGCGCCGATCAACGGGCCGGTCTGCTCATGCCCGTCGACGTTGAGGATGGGCACGAACACGAAATCCACTTGATCCAACAGTGTGGATTTCCCGCCCACGGCGATGTCACGCAGCAGCATGAGTCCAGCGTCCTTGCCATCGATTTCGCCGGCGTGGATCCCCGCCTGCGCCAGCACCACCGGCTTGGGATCGCCGCCTTGACTGGCCCGCACATAGAACAGCTCACGACCCTGCGCGCTCCTGCCGAAGGTCTCCAACGTCAGCAGCGGCGATGCGGCGACCAGTGCCTCCAGCCAGGCGCGGGTCTGCGCATAGCGCGGGGTGCTGGAAAAGCCGCTGCGCTCGGCCGGGGTGACCCACGGCGAGTCGGCGGCGGCGATCAGGGATTCGCTGCGGCCATGCCACGGGCGCTCCGGTGGCAGCAGGGACCTGGTGTCCACGGCGTCGGCCCGTGGGGTGGCAAGCAGCGCAAGAGCGCACAGCAGGGACAGCGGAGCGAGACGGGTGGAGCAAGGCGCATCAACGGCGGGCGCTAAGGAGGGCATCTATCGGCTTGGATCACGCGGGGAGGTGAAATGTAACTGAGTAACAATCACGGCGAATGACAATCTTGAAAGCTAGCTCTCGGACGGGGCAGCGCTCGCCGGAATGAATGCATTGGAATTCAATGGCATAGGGAGGCACATGGCTGTCAGACGGCCAGCGGAAATACACCAAGCCCGGATTGCCACAGTTTGGGATGTGATAACGTAACGTTTCAACAATCCTGAACGAGCTGCCTCGCGATGTCGCAGAACCCCGCGCTGTCCCTCTCCATTGACGCCCTCCATCTGGAATACCGAGGCCGCAAAGTCCTGGACGGGCTGGGCTTGAAGGTCCCCGCCGGCTGCGTCTACGCGTTGCTGGGCGGCAATGGCGCAGGCAAGTCTTCCACGCTGTCTGCGTTGCTGGGCTTTGTGAAGCCAACGCAGGGCGGGCTGCGCGTGGCCGGTATTGACCCGGTGAGCGATCCCAACGGCGCTCGCGCGCAGCTGGCTTATCTGCCAGAGAACGTCGCGTTGTACGAGCATCTCAGTGCGTTGGAGAACGCCGATTATCTGCTGGCGTTGGCGGGCGCGCGTCGCGACCCGCGGGAGATCGGTGAGGCGTTCATGGCCGCGGGCCTGCAGGAACAGGCTTGGAAGCAGCGTCTATCCGGGTTCTCGAAAGGCATGCGACAGAAGGTCGCCATTGCCGTGGCGACGTTGCGGCAGGTGCCGGTGCTGCTGTTGGACGAGCCCACCTCCGGCTTGGACCCGCGCGCGACTGGTGACTTCAACCGATTGATCGATGGCGTCCGCCGCCGCGGCGGCGCGGTGCTGATGGTGACCCACGACCTGCTCGGCGCCGTCGACGTGGCCGATCGCATCGGCTTCCTGGAGCATGGGCGCATCACCGAGGAAGTCAGTGCCGGTGAGCGTGGCTTCGACGTGGCCACGTTGCATGCCCGCTTCGCGCGGCGTCAGGACCACGCCGCATGAGGGCAGTGATGCGGGTAGCGCGCGAAGAGCTGCGCTTCATCGTGCGGACGCGCTCGGCCACGGTGGGCCTGGTGCTGCTGGTGCTGCTGACCCTGGTGGCGGCATTGACTTCGGCCCAGCATCGCCGCGAGGTCTCGCAGTTCCGCGAGCGCCAGCAGGCGCAGGCGCAGGCGGCATTCGAGGCACAGCCAGACCGGCATCCGCACCGGGTCGTGCACTACGGGCAGTTCATCTACCGGCCGTTGCCCGCGCTGGCGGCGTTTGATGCGGGCGTAGATGCCTTCACCGGCAACAGCATGTTCCTGGAAGGACATCGACAGAACACCGCCAACTTCGGTGATGTGCGCCAAAGCTCGCTGCTGGTGCGTTTCGGTCAGCTGACACCGGCCTTCGTGCTGCAGGTGCTGGCGCCGTTGATGCTGGTGTTTCTCGGCTACGGCGCCATTGCCCGCGAGCAGGAAACCGGCACCCTGCGTTCGCTGCTGCTGCAGGGTGCTTCGCGCGGCCAGTTGCTGGCCGGCAAGTTTCTGGCACTGGCGCTGATCGCCCTGGTCTGCCTGTTGCCAGCCCTGGTTGGATTGGTGCCGGTGGCCATGCTGGCCGGGCAGACGCCGCTGGTGGCCATCCTGGTACTGGCATATGGCACCTATCTGCTGGTGTGGTGCGCGTTGGTGCTGGTGGGCTCGGCCCTCAGCCGTCGCGGACGCGATGCGCTGGTGATCCTGCTGGCAGGCTGGGCCGTGATGGCACTGCTGGTGCCGCGCGTGGCGCCGGATGTGGCCAGCGTGGCCTATCGCCTGCCGATGAGGCTGGAGACCGATATCGCCATCCAGCGTGATTTGCGCACCATCGGCGACAGCCACAATCCGACCGATCCGCACTTCGCCGCCTTCAAGCAGCAGGTGCTGGCGCAGTACGGCGTGCAACGGGTCGAAGACCTGCCGGTGAATTACAAGGGCTTGCTGGCGGTGGAAGGTGAGCGCCTGACCTCCGGCCTGTTCGACCGCTACGCCGCGCGCGATGCGGCCATCCAGCAAAGGCAGAACCAGCTGGTACGCGCGTTCTCGGTGCTGAGCCCCACGGTGGCATTGCGGCAGCTGTCCGCCGCCGTGTCCGGGATGGACCTGGCGGCACACCAGCATTTCCTCACGCAGGCGGAACGCTATCGCTTCAGCCTAGTGCAGCAGCTCAATCAACTGCAGGCCGATGCGGTGAGCCTGGCGGACGACACCGCGCAGGATGCCGGCGCCGACCAGCGCAAGCGCGTGTCCTCCCGGCATTGGCACGAGATTCCCGCGTTTTCCTTCCAGCCTGCGTCCACCGGTGCGCTGTTGCGTGCAGGCGCGCCCGGGCTGGGCATTCTCGCCGCGTGGTGTGCAGCGGTTCTCGGGTTACTGATCTTGACGGCGAAGCGATTGGGAGCAAAACGCTGATGGTGCTCTGGACCTACGAACTGCGCCTGCTGTTGCGTTCGCGTGCAGCGGTGGCCGGCTTGATCCTGCTGTTTGTTTTGACTGGCGCCAGCGTGCTGTCTGGCCGGTCTTTCATCGCCACGCAGCGCGACAACATCGCGCAGGTGCCGGCCCTGCAGGCCGAGGACATGGCGGCGGTACGCGACGATGTCTTGCGGAACGAGGATGCCGGCAGCGCGGCGTACTACAGCTTCCATCCGACCTGGGATGCGCCGTCGCCGCTGTCGTTCGCGGCCATCGGCATGCGCGACGTGTCGCCTTACGTTCTGCGCGTGCGTGCCTTGGGGCTGGAAGCACAGATCCACGATTCGGAAACCTACAACCCGGAGTTGGCGCTGGCCGGGCGCTTCGACTACAGCTTCGTGCTGGTGTTCCTGGCGCCGCTGTTCGTGATCGCGCTGTTGTACGACCTGCGCTCGGGAGAGCGCGAGGCGGGACGCGCGCGGATGCTGGCGGCGTTGCCTGGGCCGGGGCGGGGCGTCTATCTGCGCCGGGTGGTCGTGCGTGCGTTCGCCTTGGCCTTGTGTGTGCTGCTGCCCTTCGGTGCAGGCGCGACGGCCAGCGGTGTATCCGCGGCGGCGTTGCTCTCCGTGGTGGGGATTTCGCTGGGCTATCTCGCGTTCTGGATCTTGCTGTCCGTGCTGATCGGGCGTTTGGACTGGCGGCCGGCGGCGCATGCGACAACGCTGGCGGCGTGCTGGGTGGTGCTGGCGCTGGTCGCACCCACGCTGGCGCATGTGGCCATCAACACGGCCGTGCCGGTTGACCAGGGTGTGGAGATCGCCCGCGCGCAGCGCGAAGCGGTCAACCATGCTTGGGATATCCCGCGCCAGGACACGATGCGGCGCTTCTATGCGGCCAATGCCGAGTGGGCGGACTCGGCACCGCTTGGCACGGCCTTCCACTACAAGTGGTACTTCGCCTTCCACGAGAACGGCGATCAGGCGGTTGCACGGCAGGTACGGGCCTATCGCCAAGGCTTGCTGCAGCGGGAGCAGCGCGCACATCGCGCGGCCTGGCTGCTGCCGCCGGCGGCCGTGCAGGTGGCGATGACGGCGCTGGCCGAGACCGACCTGCAGGCGCAGCTGGCATATCAGGACCGTATTCGCGCCTATCACGTCGCGCTGCGCCGGTTCTATTACGGCTACCTGTTCCGCGATCGCCCATTCCAGCACCGCGATTTCGAGCAGGCGCCGCGCTTCTTACCGGATGCCGTCCAACCCGCGTCCGACGCGCCATCGGGTTGAGCACCAGCGGCCTGAGTCGTCCGGTGATCGAGGCCGTCTGGTTGCTCCATCGTTCATTACTTGCACGCACCGTTCGTTGGAACGGTGTGCCCATCTTCCACGCCCTGAAGTCCATGCCATGCACCTCTCGTTTCCTCACACTCGCCTGTCCACCGCCCTGGTGCCGCTGTTTAGCGCCATGGCCTGCGCCTCTCCAGGCGCATTTGCAGCGGTGCAGGACGCCGAAACCCTCGATGCCGTCCGCGTGCGTGGCGAATACACGCCGTATCGTCCGCTGACCGTCACCGGTGCCACCAAGACCGAAGCGCCGCTGAAGGACCTGCCGCTGAGCGCGCGCGTACTGGACAAGGCGCTGCTGGAAGACGCAGGGGTGAACGATCTGGCTGGTGCGCTGGACATGACCAGCGGCGTCAGCAAGGCCAACAACCTGGGCGGCCTGTGGAACAGCTATTCGATGCGTGGCTTCACCGGCGACCCGAATTTCAGCTCCGACTACATGGTCAACGGCTTCAACGCGAGCCGCGGCTACAACGGCCTGCGCGACAACGCCAACATGCAGGCCGTGGAGATCATCAAGGGGCCGGCGTCGGCGCTGTACGGCCGCGGCGAGCCCGGCGGCACGGTCAACATCGTGACCAAGAAACCGCTGTTCAAGCCGCAGCATTCGGTGGATGTATCGGCGGGACGGTTTGACGACTATCGCATCGCCACGGACAGCACCGGTCCATTGGGCGAGAACATCGCCTATCGCCTGAACCTGATGCACAAGGATCAACACAGTTTCCGCGACACCGTCGAAACCGACGCCACGTTGCTGTCGCCCTCGCTGCTGTGGATGCCGGACGCGGACACCACGGTGTCCTACGAGCTGGAATTCCTGCGCATCCACGCGCCTTTTGATCGCGGCGTGAGTGCCGTCGACGGCGATGCCAACCGGCTACCGGCTTCGCGTTTCCTAGGCGAACCGGCCGATGGCGACGTGCACCTGCATTCAACCGGGCACCAGGTATTCGTTGCGCGCGACCTGGACCAGGCCTGGACGCTGCAGGGCGGGGCGACCTATCGTGACAGCGGCCTGCGCGGATTCTCCACCGAACCATGGGCGCTGCAGGCGGACCAGCGTACCCTGCGCCGCGAGCGTCGCTATCGCGACTACCAGGCGCGCGATGTGGCGGCCCGTTTCGAGCTGCTGGGCAAGCTTTCCACCGGAGCCGTGCAGCACGACGTGCTGTTCGGCGTGGACGGCAACCGCTTCGATGACAGCCGGTTCGTGCTGCGCGCGCGCTCGGCGGCGACGCCCTACGTGATCGATGTGCTGGATCCGCAATACGGCGTCTCGGTGCCGGGCGTGCTGGCGCCCAACTCCGACACGGACGCGCGGCAACGCATGTGGGGCGTGTATGTGCAGGACCAGATCGCATTCGGTCCGCGCTGGAAGGCACTGGTCGGACTGCGCTACGACCGCTACGCGCAGGACCTGGACAACCACCGCAACGGCACGTCGATCCGCAACACGGGCAGCTTCGTCAGCCCGCGCGCCGGGGTGGTCTACCAGCCGATGGAGATGCTGTCGCTCTATGCAAGCGCGGCGGCCGGCTTTCGTCCCAACAGCGGCGTGGGACGCAGCGGGCAGAGCTTCGATCCGGAAGAGAGCCGTGCCCTGGAGGCGGGCATGAAGCTCACCCCGTCCGGGGACGGGCTGGACGCGACGCTGGCGTTGTTCCGCATCGACAAGCAGAACGTGCTGGCGCTGGACCCGGCCGACACGGCGTTCTCGTTGCCGGTGGGCCAGGTGCGCAGCGAAGGCGTCGAGCTGGATGTGGCCGGGCGCATCACGCGCAGGCTCTCGGCGACGGCAGGCCTGGCGTATACCGACACCTCGGTGGTGCGCAGCAACGAGGCGGCAGCAGGCACCGGGCTGGCCGAAGGCCGCCGTTTTCCCAACGTGCCGTGGTTCAGCGGCAATGCGTTCGTCAACTACGAACTTCCCTTGGACGAAGGACGTAGCGCGGCGCTGGGGCTGGGCGTGCTGCATGCCGGCGCGCGATTGGGCGCGGTGGATACCAATACCGGGTTTACCCTGCCGGCCTACACGGTGCTGCGCCTGGTGGGCCACTACGACCTCAGCCGGACGCTACGGCTGTATGCCAAGGTCGACAACCTGAGCGACCGTCGGTATGCCGCGTTTTCCTACAGCGAGACCTGGGTGTTTCCCGGCGCACCGCGTACCTGGACCGTCGGGCTGCGCATGCACTTCTGAAGTCCCTGCAAGTGGAGTCAAGCGATGCATGCGACGGCCACGAGGCGCTGCCTCGAAGCGAGGTGCTAGGGCAGGCAGGTCACGAGGATCTGTCTGTCTTTGCCTGGACCCATCGGGATGGCATTGATGTACCAGGTGCCGGAGGTGGGCAGGGGGAGGCGCACCTTGACCTGCGCAGCCGTCGGACTGGCGAGATCGTGATGGTCGAGGGTCGGGAGCTGTTCCTGCGCAAGCAGCACGCTGGATTCGCCTTGGCCACCGGAGACGCGCACGTCGAGGGACTGCGTGCCTGGAACGGGTGTGATGCGAAAGAATTCCGAGCGCCCCAGTTCCGTCTCCCGCAGTGGATGCGGTGATCCGCACACCAGCGTCGTGGCGTGGCTGTCAGCCGCCATGCGCTTGCCTAGCTGCTTGAATGCTTCTTCGCTCGATGCAGGATCGATGAGATAGACCCCGCCGCCGGTCGCTTCGGCAATGTGCTGGTAGGCAGGATCGATGTGCCCGGGCCTGTGCGCGGCGGGGGCCTGCCCGTCCTGGCAGCAGGCGAGCGCGGGCACCATCAGCAACAGGGCCAAGCGCGACGGCATGCGCAGTGACCAACGCCCTTGGCGAACGTCGTTGCGAGGATGAAGCGTGGCGGTCCTTGCCTGCATGGGGTTCTCCCAACCCTGGACTGACGCAGTCCTTGCGCTGGCGCAGCGTAGCACCGACGTCAAGGCGGGCGACGACAGACACGATGCCGCAGGCGCAAACGAAGAAGCCGCCCGTGGGCGGCTCTTCTCTTGCGACACCTGCGCCTGCAGTCTGGACTCAGCCGCCGCGTGCCTGCTTGACGATGGCGGCGGCGCGCGCGGCGGCGTCGCGCACGCTGTTCCATTCGCCCGCTTCCAGCCAGGCCTTGGGCACCATCCAGGAGCCGCCGGCACAAACCACATTGGGCTGGGCCAAGTACTCGGACACCGTGGCCTCGGTGATGCCGCCGGTGGGGCAGAGCTTGAGGTCCGGGATCGGCCCGTACAGTCCCTTGATCATCGCCAGGCCGCCCACGGCGGTGGCCGGGAACAGCTTGCAGACGCGGAAGCCGTGCTGCATCAGCGTCATCAGCTCGGTCGGCGTCCCCGCCCCGGGGATCACGGGGATCGGCGCAGTGGCCAGCGCTTCGGCCATATGCGCTGGCGTGCCTGGCGTCACCAGGAAGTCGGCGCCCGCCGCCACGCAGCGACCGATTTGGTCGATGGTCAGCACCGTGCCCATGCCCACGGCCACGCCCGGGTATTCCTTCTTCAGAACTTCCAGCGCTTCCATGGCCACCGGCGTGCGCAGGGTCAGCTCGATGGCCGGCAGGCCACCTTCCAGCAGCGACTCGGCCACGTGCCGGGCTTGGTCAAGCGTGTCGACAGCGACCACCGGCAGGATGCCGGCGGCGTACAGCAGGTCTTCGGTCTTCTGCTGGCGGGGCGAGATGCTCATGCAATTCCTCTGTGGAAACGAGATGGAAACAGGTGTCGCCGTGGCCCGGCGCCGGACGCTTACGCGTCCTTGGCTTCGTGCGGAGCCAGTGCGGCCTCCGATCCCTTGCCCAGTTCGTACTCGGCGTCGTATTCCCAGGCACCGTCCACCGTGGGCGGGCCGCAGGAAATGGACAGCGCGCCCTGGTCCGCGGGCGAGACCAGGCGACGATTGAAGGCAAACAGGTTGCGGCCCAGGTCATGCGCGGGCGGCTGCGTGTCCACGGCCGGCAGGCGGGTGTTCCAGGTTTCGGCATCCACCAGCACTTCCAGCACGCCAGCTTCGGCATCCAGGCGGATCATGTCGCCCTCGACCACGCGCGCCAGCGGGCCACCGGCCGAGGCTTCGGGCGTGACGTGGATGGCGGCGGGGAACTTGCCGGATGCGCCGGACAGGCGGCCATCGGTCACCAGCGCCACGCGCCGGCCCTGGTTCTGCAGCAGGCCCAGGATCGGCGCCAGCGAATGCAGTTCCGGCATGCCATTCGAACGCGGCCCCTGGAAGCGCACCACCGCCACGAAATCCTTTGGCAGCGCACCGGCGGCGTGCAGCTTGTTGATCACCTTGGGGTCGTCCACCACCACGGCCGGGGCTTCAATGACTCGGTACTGCGGCTTGACCGCCGAAGTCTTCATCAGGCCGCGACCGAGGTTGCCACGCAGCAACCGCAGGCCGCCCTGGGATTCGAACGGATTGGAAACTGGGCGCAGCACGCTGTCGTCGGCACTGGCGGTGATGCCCGGCGCATAGGTCAGCTTGCCGTCCTGCACGCGCGGCTCGTCGCAGAAAGCCCGCAGGCCGCCCGGCACGATCGTGGTGATGTCGTGCATCAGGCCGGCATCGAGCAGCTCGCGGAACACGTACTGGGTGCCGCCCGCCGCAGCGAAGCGGTTCACGTCGGCATCGCCGTTGGGATACACGTGGGCCAGCGTGGGCACCACCTGCGAGATCTCGTCGATGTCATCCCAGGTCAGGATGATGCCGGCGGCACGCGCGATGGCGACCCAGTGGATGGTGTGGTTGGTCGAACCGCCGGTGGCCATCAATGCGGCGATCGCGTTGACGATGGCGCGCTCGTCGATGATGTGGCCGATCGGACGGAAGTCATTGCCCAGCGCGGTGATCTCGAACGCGCGCTCCACTGCGGCACGGGTCAATGCATCGCGCAGCGGCGTGTCCGGATTGACGAAAGAAGCGCCCGGCAGCTGCACGCCCATGGCCTCCAGCAGCGTCTGGTTGGAATTGGCGGTGCCGTAGAAGGTGCAAGTGCCCGCGCCGTGGTAGCTGCCCGATTCGGCTTCCAGCAGTTCCTCGCGCGTGGCTTCACCGGCGGCATAGCGCTCGCGCACTGCGGCCTTTTCCTTGTTCGGGATGCCCGGTGTCATCGGGCCGGCCGGCACGAAGATCGCCGGCAGGTGGCCGAAGGCCAGCGCGCCGATCAACAGCCCCGGCACGATCTTGTCGCACACGCCCAGATACAGCACCGCGTCGAACATGTCGTGGCTGAGCGAGATCGCCGTGGACTGGGCAATGATGTCGCGCGAGAACAGCGACAGCTCCATGCCGGGCCGGCCTTGGGTGACGCCATCGCACATGGCCGGTACGCCGCCGGCGACCTGCGCGGTGGCCCCCAGTTCGCGCGCCACCTGGCGCACGATCTCCGGGTAATGCTCGAACGGCTGGTGCGCCGAGAGCATGTCGGTGTAGGCGGTGACGATGCCCAGGTTGGGCGTGACCGGCGCACGCAGGCGTGCCTTGTCGGTCGGGCCGCAGGCGGCAAAGCCGTGGGCCAGGTTGGCGCAGCTCAGGCGGCCGCGGTAAGGGCCTTCCTGAAGGGCGGCGTCGATGCCGGCCAGGTACGCGCCACGCAGTGCGGCACTGCGCTTGCGGATGCGTTCGGTAACGGCTTCGATCTTGGGATGCAGGCTCATGGCGGCAGGCTTGAGTCGGGGCCGCGGCGCTGGCGCCGGCCACGGCGAAAGGCGGGCGGACCACCAGCAGCGCGATACCACGTGGATACCACTTGCGCCGTTCCAGCAGCCCTGCGATCACACGGCCGCCATTTTAGCGCGTAAACGCGCAAGGCGACCGTGATTTTTACGCTACCACTGGCGTACCAGTTGTCTGGGGGTCACGCCTTGATCGTGCCAAAGCGCTCGACCGCGAATGCCGCCGCGCCCAACAAGCCGGGCTGCGGATGGATATTGGCCAGGGTGGGAATGCGCGACATGGTCGGCGAGAAGCGCCCCTTGTGCTCGAAGCGCTGGCGAAAGCCGGAATGCTGCAGCGACGGCAGCAGCTTGGGCACCAGGCCACCGGCGAGAAACACGCCGTCCCAGGCGCCCAGTGTCAGCACCAGATCGCCGGCAATCGCCCCGAACACCGCGCAGAACACATCCAGCGCATGCAGGCAGCGCGGATCGCCGGCCGCGGCGCGCGCGGTGATGTCCTTTGGTGCCAGCGGGCCGGGATCTTCGCCGGCCAATTCGCTGACTGCGCGATGGATGTTCACCAGGCCGGGGCCGCAGATCAGGCGCTCGTTGGAGACGCGGCCGAACTGCGAGGACAGGATCTGCAGGATCTCGATCTCCTCCGGCGTGCCGGGCGGGAAGCTGACGTGGCCGCCTTCGGTTTCCAGGGGGTAGCGGCGACCATCGCGGATGATCAGGCCCGCCGCCCCCAGGCCAGTGCCCGGGCCGATCACCGCATAGGTGCGGTTTTGCGTCATCGGCGCGGGCGTCCAGCGCGCACTGCCGACCTGGACCACATCGGCCGGGGTCAACAGCGACACCGCCATCGCCTGCGCGGCGAAGTCGTTGACCAGCAGCAGGCCATCAAAGCCCAGCGCAAGGCGGGTCCGCGACACCGAGATGACCCACGGATGATTGGTGATGCGGGCTTCGTCGCCGTCCACGCGCCCGGCCACGGCGAATACGCCGTTTTGCGCGACCGCGCCGGTCTGCTCCAGGTAGTGCCTCGCCGCTTCGGCCAGCGAGGGGAAATCGGCCACCACGAACTCACGCAGGCTGTCCGCCAGGAACGGCTGCGCCGCATCCACATCTGCCAGGGCAAAACGGGCGTTGGTGCCGCCGATATCGGCCAGCAGGACACGGGGTGGAGCGGACAGTTCGGTCGTCATGCGATCGGGTTACCAGATCAGGAGTAGGGGGGCGATGGAAAGCAGGGCGCGCCGGATCATAGCGGGCGCGTGCAAACATGCCGTTGAAAACGATCGCCACGGTTTTCGCCATTGCACCAAGGTCGTAGCCGTGCCGCGGCGACACGACGGCGGGCTGGCGCTTCCAGGGAAGGCATGGCCTCTCCAGGCAGTACCGTTGGCAACATCGGACGATGTTGTGAAAACGCTTACATGGCAGAATAGCGGACGCCGTAGCCGTCTGTCAGCGGGGTGCACTGAAAAGTTTCATGCACGTCCTCTCCACGCGGCGCAGACTGTCATCGGGAGGGCCGGCGACAGCGCAGGCAGTCTTACGCTTGATCGGAGAAACGATGGCAAGTGTGCAGTTGGATGGTGTCCGCAAGGTGTACGACAACGGTCAGGTGGCCGTGCACGGTGCCAGTTTCGAGATCGCAGATGGCGAGCTGATGGTGCTGGTCGGCCCGTCAGGCTGCGGCAAGTCCACGTTGCTGCGGATGCTGGCCGGGTTGGAGGAGATCAGCGGCGGCACGCTGAAGATCGGCGACCGTGTGGTCAATGACGTGGCGCCGAAGGACCGCGATATCGCCATGGTGTTTCAGTCCTACGCGCTGTATCCGCACATGACGGTGGCCGAGAATCTGGCGTTTGGCTTGAAGCTGCGCAAGCACGACAAGGCCACCATCGATGCGCGCATCAGGGCCGCGGCGGAAACGCTGGGCCTGACCTCCATGTTGGACAAGCTGCCCAAGGCGATGTCCGGTGGCCAGCGCCAACGCGTGGCGCTGGGGCGCGCGCTGGTGCGCGAGCCGTCGGTGTTCCTGCTGGACGAGCCGCTGTCCAATCTTGACGCCAAGTTGCGCAACTCGGTGCGGACCGAGATCGCCAAGCTGCATCGCCAGCTGGGCACGACCATGGTGTACGTGACTCACGACCAGGTCGAAGCCATGACCTTGGGCCAGCGCATCGTGGTGCTCAAGGATGGGCAGGTGCAGCAGATCGATACGCCCAAGGCGCTCTACGACCGGCCGGCCAATTTGTTCGTCGCAGGCTTCCTCGGCAGCCCGGCCATGAACTTTCTGCACGGCCGGTTAGACGGCGGCGCGCGCGCAAAGCTGGTCCAGGCGGACGGGCAGGAGGCCTGGCTCGGGACGTTGCCGGAAGCATGGAAGGCGTGGATCGGGCAGGAGGTGGTGATCGGCGTGCGCCCGGAGGACTTGCAGCTGGCGACCCCGGGCCAGGCTGCGCTCCAGGCCGAGGTGGAAGGCGTGGAATTCGTCGGCAACGAGGCGTTCCTGCATCTGCGTTTCGGCACGAATGTGCTGGTGTCGCGCGTATCGCCGCAGTCCACGCCCCAGGTCGGCCAGATGCTGTCGATGGACTTGCCAGTCGATCGGCTGCATGTATTCGATCCGGTGTCGGAACAGGCGATCACGACCCGCTGAATCCGCGCGTCCTTGAGGCGTCCCGCCGACGGCGCGGCCGTCTTGTTCTTGACTCCGCCAACGGCACGCGCGCCCATGGACTGCGCACACGGCAGCAAATCGCACCGCCATTCCCCGCGGCCCCGGTCCGGGCGTTCCCGCCATCAGCCCGCGATCGGTCGCGCCTGTGGATGGCGCATGCCTCACACTGTGGCTTGAATGGCCGGTTGCGGCGTCGGGCCGTGCTGACGTCTGGCCGCTATACTGGGATTCGATCGCTGGCGCGCCTGTTATTTTTTTCAATTTAATCAGTGTATTACGCGCCGGACGTCATCCTGATCCTCATCTAAGGCGGCGCGTGGTGGCTTGCACTGCCGCCGTCCCGGAACCCTACGTCGCATGCGCCTGTCCACCATCAAGCTGTCTGGTTTCAAGTCCTTCGTCGATCCCACCACGCTGCACCTGCCGACCAACATGACCGGCGTGGTCGGCCCCAATGGCTGCGGCAAGTCCAACATCATCGACGCGGTGCGCTGGGTGATGGGCGAAAGCTCGGCCAGCCGCCTGCGCGGTGATTCGCTGACCGACGTGATCTTCTCAGGCTCGGCCGCGCGCAAGCCGGTCTCGCAGGCCACCGTCGAGCTGATCTTCGACAACTCCGACCACACCGTATCCGGCGAATTTGCCGCGTTCAACGAAATCTCGGTCAAGCGCACGGTCAGCCGCGACGGCCAGAGCAACTACTACCTCAACGGCACCAAGTGCCGGCGCCGCGACATCACCGATCTGTTCCTCGGCACCGGCCTGGGGCCGCGCAGCTACTCGATCATCGAGCAGGGCATGATCAGCCAGATCGTGGAGGCGCGCCCGGAAGATCTGCGCGTGTACCTGGAGGAAGCCGCCGGCATCTCCAAGTACAAGGAACGCCGCAAGGAAACCGAGACCCGCATCCGCCACACGCGCGAGAACCTGGAGCGCCTGTCGGACCTGCGCGAGGAAGTGGACAAGCAGCTGGAGCACCTCAAGCGCCAGGCGCGCCAGGCTGAGCAGTACCAGGCCTTGCAGGAAGAACGTCGGGTCAAGGACGCCGAGTGGAAGGCGCTGCTCTACCGCAACCTGGATGCCGACCTGCAGGCGGCGCGTGCGCGCCTGGACCAGGACGAAACGCGCCTGCAGCAGTTCATTGCCGAACAGCGCGAAGCTGAGCGCCTGCTGGAAGAAGGCCGTGCCGGCCGCGACACCGCCAGCGAAGCGCTCAACAAGGCGCAGGGCGAGGTCTACCAGATCGCCAGCACGCTGGCGCGCATCGAGCAGCAGATCCAGCACCAGCGCGACCTGTCCGAGCGCCTGCGCCGTGCGCGTGATGAAGCGGTGCAGCAGCTGAGCGAGCTGGGCACCCACATTTCCGGCGACGAGGAACGCCTGTCGCTGCTGCGCGAGACGGTGGCCGAGGCCGAGCCGCAGCTGGAGGACCTGCGCGAGAACGACGTGTTCCGCCAGGAAGCCCTGCGCGAAGCCGAAAGCGCGCTGGCCGATTGGCAGGCACGCTGGGAAGCGCACAACCGCGCCACGGCTGAATCCTCGCGCGCCGGAGAAGTCGAGCGCACCCGCGTGGACTACCTGGACCGCCAGCTGCTGGAAGGCGATCGTCGCCGCGAAGCGCTGGTGGCCGAGCGCGCCAGTCTGGACGTGGACACGTTGGCCGAAGCCTTCGAGGACGTCCAGATCAAGCACGAGACACAGAAGGAGGTCATCGAAGGACTGACCGAACAGCTGGAGTCGCGCAAACAGGCCGTGACCGCGCATCAGGAACAGCAGCGGGCGACCCAGGGCGAGTTGGCCGAGGTGCGCAAGCATACCCAGGCCGCGCGCGGCCGCCTGTCCTCCCTGGAAACCCTGCAGGCCGCCGCGTTGGGGCAGGAGCAGGGCGCGGCCGTGGCCTGGCTGAAGGCGCGCGGGCTGGATTCGGCCACGCGCGTGGGCGAGGCGCTGGACGTCGACGCCGGCTGGGAATACGCGGTGGAAAGCGCGCTGGGGCAGTTGATCGAAGGCGTGCTGGTGGAATCGGCAGACGCGGCAATTCAAGGTGAATTGGTCGAGGCGCTGGCCGAGCTCGGCGATGGCCGCATCGCGCTGGTGTCCTCGGCGCAGGGCGATGAGGCCTTCGCGCCGACCTCATTGGCTTCCAAGGTGCGTGGGCCGCTGGCGCTGCGCCGGCTGTTGTCGCGCCTGCATGCCGCCGACAGCCTGGCGCAGGCACGCGCACTGCAGCCGCAGCTCGGTGCGGGCGACTCGATCATCACCCGCGATGGTGAGCGCCTGGGCCAGGGCTGGGTGCGCGTGGCGCGCTCGGGCGCGGCCAAGCAGGGCGCCTTGCTGCGCGAGCGCGAGATCCAGGCGCTGCGGCACGAGATCGAATCCATGCAGGCGCGTGAACTCGAGCTGGAAGAACGGCTGACCACCTTGCGCGACCAGGCGTTGGCCGCCGAGCAGCAGCGCGAGGATGCCCAGCGCAGCCTATATGCCGCGCATCGCAGCGTATCGGAGTTGGCCGGCCAGCTGCAGAGCCAGCAGGGCCGCCTGGAGACCGCGCGCAATCGCATCGCCCGCATCGACAGCGAACTGGGGCAACTGGTCGAAACCCTGGACACCAGTCGCGAGCAGGCCCGCGAGGCGCGCGCGCGCCTGGAAGATGCGGTGATGCTGATGGGCGATCAGGAGACGGCACGGCAGATGCTGGAAGCCGATCGCCAGCGCATGACCGAGGCCCGTGACGGCGCCCGCGATGCGGCGCGTCAGTCGCGCGATGCGGCCCATGCGCTTGCACTCACGCTGGAATCCCAGCGCACGCAGATCGGCGCGTTGAGCCAGGCGCTGGATCGCATGAGCGGCCAGCGCGGCGCGCTGGATTCGCGCTTGGGCGAGATCACCTCGCAGCTCAGCGGCGACGACGATCCGGTGACCCAGCTGGAAGCCGAGCGCCAGGTTGCCCTGGACCAACGCGTACTGGCTGACCGGGCGTTGGGCGAGGCGCGCTCGTTGCTGGAGGGCATCGACGCGGACCTGCGCAAGTACGAGCAGACCCGCCAGCAGCGCGACGAGCAGTCGCTGGCCCAGCGCGAACGCATCGCCCAGCGGCGCCTGGACCAGCAGGCGCTGACCCTGAAGGCCGAGCAGCTGTCCTCGGCCGTGGTCGAGGGCGGCTTCGCCCTGGACGACGTGATCAACACGCTGCCCGAGGTCGCCGATCCGGCGCAGTGGGAGCAGACCGTCGGCCAGATCGAAGCGCGCATGCGCCGCCTGGAGCCGGTCAACCTGGCTGCGATCCACGAGTACGGCGAGGCCAGCCAGCGCAGCGAGTACCTCGAATCGCAAAGTGCCGACCTCAACTCGGCGCTGGAGACCCTGGAGGAAGCCATCCGCAAGATCGACCGCGAGACCCGTGGCCGCTTCAAGGACACCTTCGACCGGGTCAATTCCGGCATGCAGGCGCTGTATCCAAGGCTGTTCGGTGGCGGTCACGCTTACCTGGAACTGACCGGCGAAGACCTGCTGGATACCGGCGTGTCGATCATGGCGCGCCCGCCGGGCAAGCGCGTATCCAACATCTCGTTGCTGTCCGGTGGCGAGAAGGCGATGACCGCCGTATCGCTGGTGTTCGCCATCTTCCAGCTCAATCCGGCCCCGTTCTGCCTGCTGGACGAGGTGGACGCACCGCTGGACGAGGCCAACGTCGGCCGTTTCACGGCGATGGTCAAGGAGATGAGCGA
>JBEVNH010000219.1:0-4801 GCA_040508175.1 Pseudoxanthomonas sp. | reverse complement strand
GCAGGCCTGCAAACTCGCTGCCTCAGCCCTTGGACAGGGCCATCAGTAAGCCCTTGGCGGCGTTGAAGCGGTCCGCGGCTTCCGGCAGCGGCAGCTTGACCTTCAGCTTGTCCGGGCCATCCATCGCGTAGAGCTTGGGCTGCTTCTGGATCATGGTGATGATGGACATCGGGTCGATGTCCGGCTGCGATTCGAACACCACGCGGCCGCCATTTTCGCCCAGCTCCAGCTTGCGGATGCCCAGCGCGGTGGCGGTGAGCTTCAGCTCGGTCACGGCGAACAGGTTCTTCACCGCGTCAGGCAGCAGGCCGAAACGGTCGATCATCTCCACCTGCAGCTCGCGCAACTCGCCCGGATCGCGGCCGTTGGCGATGCGCTTGTACAGCGTCAGGCGCGCATGCACGTCGCCTAGGTAATCCTCGGGGATCAGGGCGGGCACATGCAGCACGATCTCCGCGCCGCGCGCCTCGGCCCCGGCGTCCACGTCCGGCAACTTGCCCTGCCGGATCGAGCGCACCGCACGGTCCAGCAGCTCGGTATATAGCGAGAAGCCGATTTCGGCCATCTGGCCGCTCTGGTCTTCGCCCAGCAGCTCGCCGGCGCCGCGGATTTCCAGGTCGTGGGTGGACAGCATGAAGCCGGCCCCCAGCTCGTCCATCGAGGCGATGGCCTCCAGGCGGCGTTCGGCATCGGTAGTGAGCGAGCGCCGCTCCGGCACCACCAGGTAGGCGTACGAACGGTGATGCGAGCGAACCACGAGGCCGCGCAACTGGTGCAGCTGGGACAGCCCCAACTTGTAGGCGCGGTTGATGACGATGGTGTTGGCGTTGGGGATGTCGATGCCCGATTCGATGATGGTCGAGCACAGCAAGACGTTGAAGCGCTGTTTCTGGAAGCTCAGCATCACCTGTTCAAGCTCACGCTCGGGCATCTGGCCATGGGCCACGCCGATGCGCGCCTCGGGCACCAGCGTCTGCAGGTCGCGTTGCATCTGCGGGATGGTCTGCACGTCGTTGTGCAGGAAGTACACCTGGCCGCCGCGTGAGAGCTCACGCTGGAAGGCCTCGCGCAGCAGGGGCGCGTCCCAAGGCGTGATGAAGGTCTGCACCGCCATGCGATTGGCGGGCGGGGTGGCGATGATGGACAGGTCGCGCAGCCCGGCCATGGCCATGTTGAGCGTACGCGGGATCGGCGTGGCGGTCAGTGTCAGCAGATGCACCTCGGCGCGGAGCGCTTTCAGGGCCTCTTTCTGGCGCACGCCGAAGCGTTGCTCTTCATCGACGATGACCAATCCCAGGTCCTTGAACTTCACGTCGCCCTGCAGCAGGCGGTGCGTGCCGACGATCACGTCCAGTTGGCCGTCGGCCAGTTTCTCCAGTTCGGCCTTGATCTCCTTGGTGGACTTGAAGCGCGACAGCACCTCCACCTTGAGCGGGTAATCGGCAAAGCGGTCGCGGAAATTGCGGTAATGCTGCTCGGCCAGCAGCGTGGTCGGCACCAGCACGGCGACCTGCTTGCCGGCACTGGCCGCGGCAAAGGCCGCGCGCACGGCCACCTCGGTCTTGCCGAAGCCGACGTCGCCGCAGACCACGCGGTCCATCGGCAGCGCGCTGGCCAGGTCGCGCAGGACCGCCTCGATGGCGGCGTGCTGGTCCGGGGTTTCCTCGAATGGGAAACCCGCTGCGAACGGCTCGTACATCGTGCGGTCCACGTCCAGCGCCAGGCCCACCCGCGCATGCCGGCGTGCCTGGATCTCCAGCAGCTCGGCGGCCACATCGCGGACTTTCTCGGCCGCCTTGCGCTTGGCCTTGGTCCAGGCTTCGCCGCCAAGCGAATGCAACGGTGCGGTATCCACCGAGGCACCGGAATAGCGGCTGATCAGGTGCAACTGCGAGACCGGTACGTACAGGCGGTCGCCCTTGGCGTACTCGATCTCCAGGTATTCGGCCGGCATGCCGCCGGCTTCCAGCACCACCAGCCCTCGATAGCGGCCGACGCCGTGGTCTTCGTGGACGATGGGCGCGCCCTCGGACAGCTCACCCAGGTCGCGGATGATCGCCTCGGGTTCCTTGGCACGGGCGCGACGGCGATGCGGCTGGGTGGCGCGGTCCGGGAACAGCTGGCGCTCGGTCAGCACCGCGATCTGCGGGGCGTCCACGGCAAAGCCGTCTTCCAGCGGCGCCACGGCAATGGCAAATCTGTCCTTGCCGTCGAGGAAGCTGCCAAAGCTGTCCACGGTCGGTGGCTGGAGCGCGGCACCGGCCAGCACTTCCAACAGCGCTTCGCGGCGGCCGGCAGAATCGGCGGCGATCAGCACGCGCCCCGGATAGTGCGACAGGAACGCCTTCAGCGCCTCGGCCGGCGCGGCGTCGCGCGCGGCGATCGGCAGCGGCGGCAGCGGCGCCTCGCCCAGCTTGTTGGCATCTTCCAGGCGCGCGTGGCCGGGGTTGCACAGTTCGATGCGGTTGTTGCGGTTGAGCTGTTCGCGCAATTTGTCCGGCGCCAGGTAGAGCTCTGCCGGCGGCACCAGGGGGCGTTCGACATCGTGCCGGCGCTGCTCGTAGCGGTTGCCGGTCTGCGCCCAGAACGCCTCGGAGGCCTCATAGCTGCCATCCACCAGCAGCGGCAGCGTGGCCGGGTCCAGATAGTCGAACAGCGTGGCGGTGCCGTCGAAGAACAGCGGCAGGTAGTACTCGATGCCTGCAGGCGCCGCACCGGCCTTGAGATCCTGGTACAGGCTGCTGCGGCGGGTGTCGATGTCAAAGCGCGCACGTAGCGCATCCATCGCGCGCCCGATGGACAATTCGTCCATCGGCACTTCGCGGCCGGGCAGCAGCTTGACCTGCGGCAGCTTGTCCAGCGAACGCTGGCTCTCCGGATCGAAGGCACGGATGGAATCGATGTCCTCGTCGAACAACTCGATGCGCAGCGGCTGCCTGGCGCCCATCGGATAGACATCCAGCAGGCCGCCGCGCACGGCAAAGTCGCCCGGGTCCAGCACCTGCGGCACGTTGCGGTAGCCGGCCAGCTCCAGCCGGCGCTTCTCCGCGTCCATGTCCAGGCGCTGGCCGACGGTCAGGTCAAAGCTGCCGCCGACGATGTATTTCAACGGCGCCAGGCGCTGCATCAGCGTCTGCACCGGCACGATCACGATGCCGCGCTTGAGCGAGGGCAGCCGGTGCAGTGCGGCCAGCCGCTGGGACACGATGTCCGGGTGCGGGCTGAAGCGATCGTAGGGCAGGGTTTCCCAGTCCGGGAACGGCACCACCGGCACGTCGTCTACTTCGGCGAGCAGGGTATGCAGGTCCGATTCGAGCTGGTGCGCGCCTTGGTTGTCGCGGGCCACGGCCAGAATCGGGCCGTCATGCGCGCGCGCGGCCTCGATCAGGAACCAGGCCAGGGCGGTCGGGGAGGCGGGGGCGCGCCAGTACGCGCGCGACTGGCCGCTGCGGGGCAGCGGCACGGCGGAAGCAGGAGAGCGTTTCATGAACCGGGGATTTTAGCCCAGCGGCATGACTTGGCTGACATCCGTGTGGGGTCAGGCGTCAGGCTCGGGGAGCGAAGGCGCCACAGGTGTCTTGGTCAGGTCCAGGGAAATCCTGACCAGGCCATCGATGCTGTCTTCCGGCACCACGCGGAACCCCATCGACTGGGTCAGCTGCAGCGCCGGGTGGTTGGTTTCCAGCAGGTCGCCGTAGAGCTCGTCCAGCTCGCGCCGCCGCGCCCATTTCACCAATCGGCCAATCAGATGGCGGCCCAGGCCCTGACCTGCCAGGAAACGGCTGATCAGCACCGTGAATTCGGCCTTGTTGTTGCTTTGCTCCATCGACGCGCGGGCCACTGCCCCGACCAGCGCATCACCAGGAGGCAGCGACTCGGCTGCCACCAGGGCAAATTCCTTCTGCGGTGGCGGCGCACACAGGCGCGCGGCCATTTCCTGGGTCAATTCGTTGGAGGCGTAGAGAAAACGCTGCCGGATCTCGTCCGGTCCCAGCAGCGTGAAGCCTGCCCGCAGGGGTTCGGCATCCTCCGGGCGGATCGGGCGGATCAGCAGTTCGTGCCCGTTGGAAAGCTTGAAATGTTCATGCCACGGAGGCAGTCGCTTGGAACTGTTCATGCGGTGGCAGTGCTCCCTTCGACCCTGGTCGGAAAGCGGCGCGGGTGGCGGGGCTGCCATCTGGATGACCGGCCCGGTTCAGCCGATCATACGACGCCGCCCACCAGCGGCACTGGACACGGTCTTCACGCCGGGGGACATGGGCAAGGAGCGTCCCGCTCCGGCATTCAGGCCGGCGGGTTCAACCATTCCAGGCGCGTGCTGCCGTCGGTCTCGGCCAGGTGACTCAGCAAGGCGCGCATCACCGGCTCCAGCGCTTTATCCAGCTGCCAGGGGGGATTGAACACCAGCATGCCGCTGCCATTGAGCCGCAACAGCGACTCATCCGCGTGGACCAGCAGTTCGGCCACCAGCACGCCTTTGTTGGTGCGACCGCTGGCACGGCGATAGAACGGCTGCAGGCTGCGACGCTGTTTGATCGGATACCAGACCGCCACGGTGGCGCCGGGCCAGCGCTGCAGGCTTTCGGTGACCGCATCCATCACCATTGGATATTCCTCGCCCTGGGCCTCGTAGGGGGGGTCGATCAGCACCAGCCCACGGGCGAACTTGGTCTGCCCGTGGCGCGGTGGCAGCAAGGCCTTGACCGCGCTGTAGCCATCGCGGGCGTGCACGGCGACCTTGTCTTCATGGGCGAACAGCGTCTTGAGCGCGGCGGCTTCCTCCGGCTGCAATTCGCAGGCG
>JBEVNH010000203.1:0-12595 GCA_040508175.1 Pseudoxanthomonas sp. | reverse complement strand
GGGAGGGACAGCGGCGCTGGCGCAGGCATCCAGGCGCATGGTCGGCGCTCGAGCGGGACCACAAGAGCGCGGAAATCGCAGGTCGCGGCAGCCGCACCGCATCACGCGCGGCGCCGGTCAACGGTCGGTGCGATGCGCCGGGTGTTGATCAGTGGAGATGATTGATACGATAACTAATCATTACTTGTTCTGATCGTGTTGCGGTCGTTAGAGTCGATGCGTGATCACCGGGAGGGACGATGTCCGGCGGTGATCGGCAAGTCGACACGTGGCGTCCGGAAGTGCCGGGCGTCCCACCTGGAGGGGTGAATGACCGCCGCAATCGCGTTGCCCGCGGCGCCGTCGAAGGACGACAGCGCCGCCGATCTTTTCGTGCGCAGCCTGGCCCAGGCGGGCGTGCGTTACTTCTTCGCCAACGGTGGAACCGACTTCCCGCCGATCGCCGAGGCCTTCGCCCGCGCGGCGCGGGAGGGCGGGCCGATGCCCAAACCGATGGTGATCCCGCACGAGAACGTCGCGGTGGCCATGGCCCACGGCAGCTGCATGATCGATGGCCAACCGCAGGCGGTGATGGTCCACGTCAACGTCGGCACGGCCAACACCATCAACGCGGTGCTCGATGCCAGCCGCGACCAGACGCCGGTGCTGCTGTTCGCCGGGCGCTCGCCGTACTCCGAAGGCGGCCGCCATGGCACCCGCACGCGCTACATCCACTGGGCGCAGGAGATGTTCGACCAGGCCGGCATGATCCGCGAGGCGGTCAAGTGGGACTACGAACTGCACCTGCCCGAACAGGCCGGCGACATCGTGCGGCGTGCCCTTCAGGTCGCGACGACCTCGCCGCGCGGGCCGACCTACGTGACCCTGCCGCGTGACGTGCTGGCCGAGTCGGTGGGTGAACAGCTGCCCGCGCCGCCGCCGCTGAGGGCGCCGGCGCCACCGCGTCCGGATCCGGACGACATCGTCACGCTGGCGGGCTGGATCCGCCAGGCACGGCATCCGCTGATCGTCACCGCCAGTGCCGGCCGCACGCTGGCCGGCTTCGAGGCGCTGTCGGCCTTTGCCGAGCGCTTTGGCATCCCGGTGGCGGTGTTCCACCCGCGCTACCAGAACATCTCCGCCGAACACCCGCTGTTCGCTGGCTACGACCCGGCCCCGCTGGTGGCCGAGGCCGACCTGATCATCGCGCTGGATTGCGATGTGCCGTGGGTGCCCGCGGTGCAGGCGCCGCCGGTCGATTGCCGCGTCGCGCACCTGGGCGAAGACCCGGTGTACGTGCGCTATCCAATGCGGAGCTTCCGCACCGACCTGGCCGTGACCGGGACCACCGATGTGCTGCTGCAGGTCCTGGCCCAGGCGATCGACGTGGCCGGCGGTGTCGATGCCGGACTCGCCCAGGCGCGCCTTGCCGCCAACACCGCGCGGCTGCGGTGCCTGCGCACGCAGTGGCAGCAGGCCGCCGCGCAGCCCAGTGGCACGATCACGCCGGAATGGATCAGCGCTTGCATCCACCGCGCCGTCGGCGACGAGGCGATCATCGTCAACGAATATCCGCTGCGTCAGCCGCAGTGCCCGCAGACCCAGCCCAACACCTACTTCGGCCTGAGCCCGGCCGGGGGCCTGGGCTGGGGCCTGGGTGCGGCGCTTGGCGCCAAGCTGGCCGCGCCGGACAAGCTGGTCGTGGCCACGCTGGGCGACGGCGCCTACATTTTCGCCAACCCCACGGCATGTCACTGGGTCAGCGAGGCGCACGCCCTGCCGGTGCTGACGGTGGTCTTCAACAACGCGCTGTACGGCGCGGTGCGCAACTCGACCAGGTCGATGTACCGCGACGGCCACGCTGCGCAGGACGCGCACCGCGTGCTCGCCGAGCTTTCGCCCTCGCCCCGCTTCGAACGCGTGGTGGAAGCCAGTGGCGGCCTGGGCCTGCGGGTCGAACGTGCCGAGGACCTGCCCGATGCCCTGGCGCGTGCCGTGGAGGCGGTGCGCAAGGGGCGCCAGGCGCTGGTCAACGTGATCTGTGAGTACTGAGCAGGCCAGTGCCCCGGCACGCCCTCCAACCACTGCGTGCTGAAGCGGCGGCCTGCCGCCCTTGCCCATTCATGACGTCCACATCGCAACGCACCCTGGGAGGGGACGAACGATGAATCAACACCACCCACATCAGGTCAGCGTGTCGCACAACCGCCGCGGAGGACGTGGCCATGGGTGAGGCACGCCTGTTCGTCCTCGGGGGCGTGGTGCTCTACATGGTGATCCTGAGCCTGATCAGCTTCTGGTCGCTGCGCCATTCGCGCAACGCCGGTTCCTACACTTCAGGCACCGGTCATGGCGCCAAGGCCATCCCCGCCGCGCTGATCGGGCTGCTGTTGATGTCCGAATTCATCGGCACCACGGCCAGCGTCGGCACGGCGCAGTACGCCTACCAGTACGGCGTGTCCGCTGGCTGGAACGTGGCAGTGCTGGGAATCGGTTTTCTGGTGTTCTCCTTCCTGCTGGCGCGCAAGTACAAGGAGCTGGGCGAGAACACGATCTCGGGCGTGCTGGCCAAGACCTACGGGCCGAAGGTCAAGATCGCCACGTCGGTGATCATGATGTTCGCCCTGCAGATCGTGGCCGTGTCCACGTATGCCAGCGGTGGCGCGGTACTGGCACCGTTGCTGGGCATCGACCGCCAGCTGGCGATCATCGTGCTGGGCGTACTGGCGGCGGTGTATGTCGGTGTCGGCGGCATGCGCTCGGTGATCTACACCAATGTCGTGCATGGCCTGGTGATCATCCTGGGCATCTTCCTGGCGCTGTGGTTCGGCGTGGACCGTATTGGCGGCTGGCAGGCGCTGCGCGCGCAGACACCGCCGGAGTTCTGGTCGCTGACCAAGGTGGGCTGGCCACAGATCATCGCCTGGCTGGTCGCCGGTGCCGGCGCCACGTTTGCCACGCAGTACGTGATCCAGGCCATCGCCACGGTCAGCGACGGGCAGAAGGCACGTCGCGCATCGGTCTACGCCGCGCTGTACCTGATCCCGTTCGGCTTTGCCGCCGCGCTGGTGGGACTGTGCGCGCTGGTCCTGTACCCATCCATCGAGTCGCTGCAGGCGTTTCCGACGCTGATCGCCGACATGGACCGGGTCATGGCCACCATCGTGGTGTCGGGGCTCGCCGCGGCCGCCTTCGGCACCATCTCGGCGCTGAACATCGGCACGGCCACGTTGCTGCTGAAGGATTTCTACCTGCCCATCACCGGGCGTGCGTCGGACGATCCGCGTTCGCTGTTCTTCGTGCGTGCGGCCACCATCCTGGTCGGTGCCGCGCCACTGCTGCTGTCGTTGTTCGCCGCGGACGTGGTCAAGGTGACCTTCCTGGCCAAGGCCCTGCGCGCGGCGCTGGCGGTGCTGGTGTTCATGGCGTTCTATTCGCCGCGTTTCGGCACGCGTACCGGCGCCATCATCAGCATCGCCCTGTCGCTGGTCGGCACCATTGGCTGGTTCCTGGCCGGCAATCCTTACGGCATCGACAACGCCTACGTCGCACTGACCATCCCGCTGGTGGTGATGACGCTGAGCCACCTGTTTCGCGGCAAGACGCCAGACGATGTCGCGCGCACCGCGCATGCGAGCGCCAAGGCAAGATGACCCAGGACGCCACCCTCAAGCACGACCAAGCCGGCACGCCCGGGCACTGGACTGGCCGTTCGCTGCCCCGCGTGGAAGACGCCGCGCTGCTAAGCGGGCGCGGCCGCTATTTCGACGACATCGGCACGCCACCGCGCACGCAGCATGCGGCCATCCTGCGCTCGCCGCACGGGCACGCACGCGTGTTGCGGATCGATGTCGACAAGGCACGCGCACTGCCAGGCGTGGAAGCCGTGCTGACCGGCGCGGAGATCCAGCAGCTGACCACCAGCCTGGTAGTCGGGGTGAAGGCACCGATCGAATGCTGGCCGATCGCCATCGACCGGGTGCGCTATGTCGGCGAGCCGGTGGCGATCGTGGTGGCGCGCGACCGCTACCTGGCCGAAGACGCAATGGAGCTGATCGAGGTCGAGTACGAGGCGCTGGATGCGGTGGTCGATCCGCAGCAGGCCATCTCCGCAGATGCGCCGGTACTGCACGAAGGCTTGGGCGGCAACATCGCCAGCGAGCGGTCCTTCCGCTACGGCGATCCGGAGGCCGCCTTCGAACACGCGGCGCATCGCGTGGTGATCGACGTGCGTTACCCGCGCAACAGCTGCACGCCCATCGAGTGCTACGGCGTGCTGGCCGAGTACGACCCGGGCATCGACGGCTACGACGTGCTGGCCAATTTCCAAGGGCCTTTCAGCATCCATGCGGTGATCTCGCGCGCACTCAAGGTGCCGGGCAACCGCCTGCGCCTGCGCACGCCACCCGAGTCCGGTGGCAGCTACGGGATCAAGCAGGGCATTTTCCCCTACATCGTGCTGATCGCTGCAGCCGCGCGCGTGGCACGGTGCCCAGTGAAGTGGGTCGAGGACCGGCTGGAGCACCTGTCGGCTTCGGTCTGTGCCACCAACCGCGAGACCACGCTGGAAGCGGCAGTCGATGCCGATGGCCGCATCCGAGCGCTGGCCTGGGACCAGCTGGAAGACTGCGGCGCCCACCTGCGCGCTCCCGAGCCGGCCACGCTGTACCGCATGCACGGCAACATGACCGGCGCCTATGCGATCGACCACGTTTCGATCCGCAACCGCGTGGTGCTGACCAACAAGATGCCCACGGGTTTGAACCGCGGCTTCGGCGGCCCGCAGGTGTACTTCGCGCTGGAACGGCTGATGCAGCGCATCGCCATCGCACTGGATCTCGATCCGCTCGAGGTGATCCATCGCAACCTGGTGCCGGCCGATGCGTTCCCGTATCGCACCGCAACCGGCGCGCTGCTGGATTCAGGCGACTACCAGACCGCGGTGGCGCGCGCAGTGGAGGAAGGTGGACTGGCCGAGTTGATCGCGCGCCGCGACGCCGCGCGCGCGCGCGGCCGCCATTACGGCATCGGTTTCACCGCCGCGGTGGAGCCCAGTGTGTCCAACATGGGCTACATCACCGCGGTGCTGACCCCCGAGCAGCGTGCCAAGGCCGGGCCGAAGAACGGCGCGCAGGCCACGGCGACGATCCAGATCGATGCGGTCGGCTCGGTCAGCGTCCACGTGGCCTCGGTGCCGCAGGGGCAGGGCCATCGCACGGTGATCTCGCAGGTGGTGGCCGATGCCTTTGGCCTGACCCCGCGCGACATCCGCGTGGTCACCGAGATGGATACCGCGCGCGATGCCTGGTCGATCGCCTCGGGCAACTACGCCAGCCGCTTTGCCGCGGCGGTCGCCGGAGCCGCGCACATCGCGGCCATGCGCCTGCGCGAGAAGCTGGCCAGGATCGCCGCCGCGCAGCTCAACTGCGAATGGAGCGAGATCGAATTTGTTGACGGCACGCTGCGGCAGAACGGCAGCGAGGCCAAGCCGCTGCCTTTCTCGCGCGTGGCATCCAGCAGCCACTGGGCGCCGGGCACGCTGCCGGACGATGTCGATCATGCGATCCGCGAGACCGCGTTCTGGACGCCGCCGCAGCTCACCGCGCCCACCGCCGAGGACGGCGTCAACAGTTCGCTGTGCCACGGCTTCATCTTTGACTTCTGCGGCGTGGAGATCGACCGCGACACCGCGCAGGTGCGCATCGACAAGTACGTGACCATGCACGACTGCGGCCGCATCCTGCATCCGGGCATGGTCGAGGGCCAGGTCAACGGCGGCTACGCGCATGCGCTGGGCGCGGCGCTATATGAAGAACACAGCTACGGGGCAGACGGCAGCTTCCTGTCTGGCACTTTCGCCGATTACCTGGTGCCGACCGCCATGGAAGTGGTCCCGCCGCTGATCCTGCATCACGAGACGCCGTCGCCGTTCACGCCGCTGGGCGCGAAGGGCGTGGGCGAGGGCAACTGCATGTCCACGCCGGTGTGCCTGGCCAATGCGGTGGCCGATGCGCTGTCCATCGCCGATGTCGAACTGCCGCTGCTACCCTCGCGCCTGGCTCTGCACCTGCACGGCGAGGAAGCGCCGCCCAGGCAGCCGCTGGCGAAGAAGGCCGCGCCACCGGCCAAGCCGGGCGAGCGCAAGCTCACCGGCGAAGGTATCGCCAAAGTCGCCGCGCCGCGCCAGCAGGTGTGGGACATGCTGCTGGATCCGGACACGCTGGCCTCGGTGATTCCCGGCGCGCACGGCATCGAGAAGCCCTCGCCGACCGAGTTCACTGCCGACGTCACCCTCGGGATCGGCCCGGTCAAGGGACGTTACAAGGCCAAGGTCGGCCTGTACGACCTGCATGAGCCCGAGTCGCTCACGCTCAAGGGCACCACCACGGGTGCGTTGGGCTTCGGCAACGGCAGCGGCGCGGTGACGCTCAAGGAACCGACGCCGGGCCAGACCGAGATCCACTACCACTACGAAGTGGTCATCGGCGGCAAGGTCGCCTCCATCGGCGGGCGTCTGCTGGACGGCGCGGCGAAGGTGGTGATCGGCCAACTGTTCGATGGGTTGGCGGCCAAGGCCGGCGGCGGCAGCGGCGGCATCGTCGCCTGGTTCAAGCGCGTGCTGCGCAAGTTTGGAGTCGACCTGTGAAGCCGGCGCCGTTCGATTACCTCCGCGCCGAGTCGCGCGACGACGTGCTGGCGCAGCTGCATGAGCACGGCGACCAGGCGCGCGTCATCGCCGGCGGTCAGTCGCTGGTGCCGATGCTGAGCATGCGCCTGGCCAAGCCGGCGCTGCTGGTCGATGTGATGCACGTGGAATCGCTGTCGAAGATCGAAGCGACCGACGCCGGCATTCGCGTCGGCGCAGGCGTGCGACAAGCAAAATTGCTGGAATGGGCCACGCGCGATCCGCGCCTGCCGTTGCTGGCCAAGGCACTGCCGTGGGTCGGCCACGCGCAGACCCGCAACCGCGGCACCGTAGTCGGTTCTGTCGCCCATGCCGATCCCAGCGCCGAGCAGCCGCTGTGCCTGCTCACGCTGGGCGGCACGCTGCAGCTGCGCCATCGCAAGAAGGCGCGCAGCATCCCGGCGTCGGAGTTCTTCGTCGGCATGATGGCCACCGCGCGCGGCGATACCGAGCTGATCGAATCGGTGACCTTTCCCGCCGCGCGGCCGGGCACCGGCTATGCGTTCCGCGAAGTCGGGCGTCGCCACGGCGACTTCGCCATCGTCGCCTGTGCCGCGGTCGCGACAGACACCGGCGTGCGCCTGGGGATCGGCGGTGTCGCCGACATCCCCACCGTGCGCGACCTGCCGCTGCCGGGGGCGTCGGCGTTCGAAGACGCCCTCAACCAATACGCCTGGGACCTGGACGCACGCGATGACCTGCACGCCACCGCGCGCTATCGCCGTGAGCTGGTGCGACGTCTGGGCCGGGACACCATCGAGGAGGCATTGCGATGCCGAAACTGATCGCCAGCATGCGCCACCCCGTCAGCCTGACGCTCAACGGCCGCAAGGTCCAAGCCCTGGCCGAGCCGCGCATGCTGCTGTCCGACTTCCTGCGGCACGAACTCGGGGCCACCGGCACCCATGTCGGCTGCGAACACGGCGTGTGCGGCGCCTGCACGGTGCTGATCGACGGCATGCCATCGCGTTCATGCCTGGCACTGGCCGTGCAGAGCGACGGCGCCGAGGTGGAGACCGTCGAGGGCCTCTCGCCCGATGGTGGCCACACGCTGGGCGTGCTGCAGGAGTCCTTCCGCGCGCACCACGGCCTGCAGTGCGGGTTCTGTACGCCCGGCATCCTGATGTCGCTGGACGGCTTCCTGCGCGCGCAACCAGACGCCAGCGAACACGCATTGAGAGAGATGTTGTCCGGCCACCTGTGCCGGTGCACCGGCTACGCCACCATCATCAAGGCCGCCGTGCATGCGCAGCAGCGGTTGAAGGAGGAACGCGCACATGCTTGATCTCGGCACCAGTTTCCTGGCCAGCGTCGAACGCAACCCCAAGGCCCTGGCCATCGTCGATGGCGACACCCGCCTGAGCTACGAAGCGTGGTACCACGCCATTTCCGCTGTCGTGGGCGCCTTGGAGGGCGCAGGTGTCAGGCACGGCGATCACGTCGTCAGCGTACTGCGCAACCGCTGGGAGGCGGCCACGCTGCACTGGGCCTGCCAGTTCGCCGGCGTGATCTTGACCCCGCTCAACTGGCGGGCCACCGCCGAGGACGTAGGCTTCTGCGTGCACGACGCCGAGGCGCGCGTGATCGTGTACGAGGATGCGCCGGCCAAGTCGATTGCCGCTGCCGGACTGGACGAGTCGGTGCTGCATGTGACCCTGGACATCGACCGCCCCGGCGCACAGCGTTTTGCCGACTGGCTTGAGCTGGACGCATCGCCGGCCACGCCGCGCGCCAGCGCAGATGACTGGTCGCTGATGCTCTATACCTCTGGCACCACCTCCAAGCCCAAGGGCGTACCACGCCGGCACCGTGCCGAACGCGCCGCGGCCATCGCGCATGTGGCCCAGAACCTCTACGGCAATGGCGAGCGCACGCTGGGCGTGATGCCGCTGTACCACACCATGGGGGTGCGCTCGCTGCTGGCCAGCTCGATCATCAACGGCGTTTTCGTGTGCTTGCCGAAGTTCGATGCGCCCGCCGCATTGCAGCTGATTGAGCGCGAGAAAATCGACAACCTCTACCTGGTGCCCACGCTGTACCACGACGTCGTGCATCACGCCGATTTCGCCAGGACCGATGTGTCCTCGGTGCGCAAGCTGGGCTATGCCGGTGCGTCGATGACCGATGGCCTGCTCAGGACGCTGGACGAAGCATTCAGGCCCGACCTGTTCGTCAATCACTATGGCTCCTCGGAGGTCTATACCTTCACCATCGAGGATGACGCCGCCTCCAAGCCGGGCAGCGCCGGGCGCTCGGGCATCAACCAGCTGATCCGCGTGGTCAAGCTGGATGCGAGCTCCGGCGAGGACCGCGCCGCGCCCAACGAGGAAGGCCAGATCATCGCGCTGCTGGCCGGTGACGAGGCGTTCGAGGGCTACTGGCGACGCCCGGATGCCGATGCCAAATCGCTGCGCGATGGCTGGTACTTCACCGGCGACACCGGATACGTGGACGACGAGGGCGACCTGTTCGTCACCGGCCGGGTGGACGACATGATCATCTCCGGGGGCGAGAACGTCTCGCCTGTGGAAATCGAAAGCCATCTTTCGCTGCACCCGCAAGTCGATGAAGTGGCCGTGGTCGGCCTGCCGGACGAGCGCTGGGGCGCGGTGGTCACCGCCTTCATCAAGCGCTCCGGCCCGGTGACCGAAGAAGAGCTCGACGCCTGGTGCCGCGACTCCAAGCTGGCCAACTTCAAGCGCCCACGCAAGTTCGTGTTCGTCGATGACATCCCCAAATCACCCGTTGGCAAGCTGCTGCGCCGCAAGCTGACCGCCGGTGAATACTCCCCCGCGTCTGCCTGACGCACGTTCGTTACTTTTCAAAGAAAGGTTGATTCCATGAGCCAGACCACCGAAACCCTTGATGGCTTCCGCATCGAGATCGATGCCGATGCGCAGCGCGGCGACATCGTGCTCGACCGTGGCCCGTTCAACACCATCAGCATGGAGCAGCGTGATGCCCTGCGCCTGGCGTTCGAGCAGCTTGATGCCGATGCGCGCGTGCGGGTGATCGTGCTGCGCGCCGAGGGCGAACACTTTTCCTCGGGCGGCTACATCCGGGGCTTCCTGGAGGCCTCGCCCGAGCACGTCTCGCACCTGGCCTGGAACATCGCCGCGCCCGCGCGCGCGGCCAAGCCTGTCATCGCCGCCAATCGCGGCTATACCTTCGGCGTGGGTTTCGAGGTTTCGCTGGCCTGTGATTTCCGCATCGTTTCGGAGACCACCGAGTACGCACTGCCGGAGCAGAAGCTGGGCCAGATCCCGGGCTCGGGCGGTTCGGCGCGCCTGCAGAAGATCGTCGGCATCACCCGCACCAAGGACATCGTCATGCGCTCCAAGCGCATCAAGGCGCAGCAGGCCTACGACTGGGGCATCGCCACCGAGCTGGTCGCCGACGGCGAGCTGGAAGCGGCCACCGACGCGCTGGTCAAGGAGCTGGTCGGTTTCTCGCCACTGGCCCAGCGCACCGCCAAGAAACTGCTCAACGACACCGAGGACGCGTCGCTGTCCACCGCGATCGAGCTGGAAGGTCACTGCTACAGCCGCCTGCGCAGCTCGGATGACTTCCGTGAAGGCGTCGAGGCGTTCCACGCCAAGCGCAAGCCGAACTTCCAGGGCAGCTGATCGCTGTCGCTGAGGGTGTGAACATGACGCGGGCCGCAAGCCCGCGTCATGCGTTGATGACGCCGCATGATGGCAACGTGGTGCGGGTACAGGCGGGCGTGGATGATGCAACGGTTCGATGACGTGGTAATCGGCGGCGGTTCGGCCGGGTGCGTGCTGGCCAGCAGGCTGTCGGCAGATCCCAGCCGACGCGTCCTGTTGATCGAGGCCGGCATGGATACACCGCCAGGGCAGGTGCCGGCGTCATTGCTGGACAGCTACCCGATGGCGCTGTTCCACGGCGACCGCTATATCTGGCCGGGCCTGTCGGCCTCGACCACGCGCGGTGCCGACGGACGCACGCTGTCACGCGCTTACGAGCAGGGCCGGGTCATGGGCGGTGGCTCGTCGATCAACGTGCAGGCCGCCAACCGCGGCCTGCCGCGCGATTACGACACCTGGGCGGCGCTGGGTGCGGAAGGCTGGGATTGGGACGCGGTGCTGCCGTACTTCCGCAAGCTCGAACGCGACCTCGATTGCGATGGCGCCCTGCACGGCCAGCATGGTCCGATCCCGATCCGTCGCATCAAGCCAGCGCATTTCCCGCCCTACGCCAAGGCGGTGACGCAGGCGCTGTCGGCCAGCGGCCTGTCGATGCGGCTGGATCAGAACGGCGATTTCGAGGACGGCCTGTTTCCGCCGGCCTTCTCCAACGAACACGACCAGCGCGTGTCCACGGCCATCGGCTATCTCGACGCGGCCACGCGTGCGCGGCCCAATCTACGCATCCTTGCCGACACGCGTGTGGTGGGGCTGCAGCGTGATGGACGCCGCGTCATTGGCGTGGAGGTCGAACGCGGCGGTGAGCGCGAAATCGTGAGTGCCGGCCGGGTCAGCATCACCGCCGGTGCGCTGCAGTCGCCGGCACTGCTGATGCGCGCCGGCATCGGCGATGGCCAGGCGTTGTCCGCGCTCGGGATCGATGTCGCGGTGGATTTGCCAGGCGTCGGCCGCAACCTGCGCGATCACCCCACGCTGACGCTATGCCAGTACCTGCCGCGCGCGTTGCGGTTGCCATCCAGCTATCGCCGCGCCAGCTTCGTTGCCATGCGTTACAGCTCCGGCGTCGAAGGCGGCAGCGCCTCGGACATGTATCTCACCGCATCGGCCCGCGCCGGCTGGCACGCACTGGGCCAGCGTTTGAGTCTGTTCTTCCTGTGGTGTAACCAGCCGCAGTCGCAAGGCAATGTACAACTGGTGTCGACCTCGCCGGAGGACTATCCCAAGGTGGATCTCAATCTGCTGTCCGCGCCTGCGGACCTACAGCGGATGATGCACGGCGTGCGCCAGCTGGTGCGCCTGGCAGTATGCGAGGCGCTCAATCCCAATCTCGATGATCTGTTCCCGGCCGGCTTCACCCCGGCCATCAAAAAGCTCAGCGCCGTCACGCGTCGCAACGCGCTGTTGACCGAAGTGCTGGGCGCGATGCTGGATGTGCCGGCGGCGCTGCGTCGCCCGGTGCTGCGTCGCTTCATGAACGGTGGACGTTCGCTGGCCGCGGTGCTGGCCGACGATGCGCAGCTGGAAGCCTTCGTGCGCGCGAACGTGTTTGGCGTGTGGCATGCCAGCGGGACGTGTCGCATGGGGCGTGTGGGTGATCAGGAGGCGGTGGTCGATCCTGCCGGCCGGGTGATTGGGATGGAGAATCTCTACGTGGCCGATGCGTCGGTGATGCCGCGCTTGCCGTCGGCGAATACGAATATTCCGACCATCATGATTGCGGAGAAGATTGCGGACGGGATGCGGCGCGCGGGGTGAGTTACGCCTTGATACGAAGCCAAAGCAAAAGCCAAAGCTTTCGTGCGACTTCGTCGCCCGACCCACTTTCTTTGCTCGTGCAAAGAAAGCTGGGCAAAGAAACACGCCCCGGGCGGCACGCCCGCTTCGCGGGTCCGCTGCGGGCCGAGGGATTTACCGAAGGGACATCCATGTCCCTTCGGAAAACGCCGTGCATCCATGCACGGCGCCCTCCGGGTCTGTCCTCGTCCCTCCGCCGTGCCTCACGGGGTTGGAAATTCAAAAGCACAGCTAGAAGCCACGCCCAAGGCAGAAGACAAATCTCGCAGAGCGGAAAGTGGATTCGAAGGTCGAGAGCTGGCTGGGATGTTTGCCTTTGCCTTTGTTGGTCGTTCTTGACCTACAGCCCCTTGAGGTCGGGCGGAGGCCGACGGGTCAAACCCTTTAGGGCGACGCGCAGGACGCGCGTCGTTTTTGTAAGGGACATGGATGTCCCTTACAAAAATTCCCGACGGCCGCAGCGTACTTT
>JBEVNH010000168.1:0-4782 GCA_040508175.1 Pseudoxanthomonas sp. | reverse complement strand
CCGCGTCTCTGCCGGCAGATCCACCCGCGCCCGCAACGCCAGCGCGATATCGCGCAACTCCTCACCCGATTCCGGCGGCGACTCCGGCGTAAAACTCCGCGTAATGATCCGGAACTGCGACGTCTTCAACTTCAGCACCACCGTATGCCCCACACGGTCCGTCTTGCGCGTCGCCTGCCACGTCTTCTCCGCCAACTGCACGATCGCCGGCGCCAGATCCTCCAACAACAGATCCTCCGCGAACGTATCCTCCGACGAAATCGACTGCACCGGCTGATCCGGCTCCACCGGCCGCTCATCCACACCGCGCGCACGATTGAACAAGCGTCCACCAAACGTCCCGAACCGCGCCTCCAGTTCCTCCAGCGGCAACGCACGCAGATCGCCGACCGTCGCAATCCCGAGCTCGGCCAGTTTCGCCGCCATCACCTTGCCCACGCCCGGCACCCGGTTCACCGGCAACGGCGTCAGGAACTGCTCGATGCGATGCGGCGGCACCACGAACTGCCCATCCGGCTTGCGCCAATCCGAGGCAATCTTCGCCAGGAACTTGTTCGGCGCTATCCCCGCCGAGGCCGTCAACTGCGTCTCTTCGCGGATCTGCGCGCGGATGATCTGCGCGATCTCCGTCGCCACCGTCATCCCGCCCTTGTGCTCGGTCACGTCCAGATACGCCTCATCCAGCGACAACGGCTCCACCAGGTCCGTATGCCGCAGGAAAATCTCGCGGACCTGGCGTGACACCGCCTTGTAACGCACGAAATCCGGCGGCACGAATACCGCATCCGGGCACAGCCGCTCCGCGCGAACTGCAGGCATTGCCGAGCGCACGCCGAACACCCGCGCCTCGTAGGACGCCGCGCACACCACCGAGCGCATTCCCCGCCACGCCACCACCACCGGCTTGCCCCGCAGAGAAGGGTCGTCACGCTGCTCCACGGACGCGTAAAACGCATCCATGTCGACGTGAATGATCTTGCGGGGGCGGGACACGGGCGTGGGCACTCGGAGTCAGATGAACAAGATTACAGCCACACGCCGCAGTATGGTTGTTGGATAACAACAACATGCGTTTTTGAACCTGAAAACACTACGGCGGCGTACGGTTAAAACGTTTGATTGAATCACTTTTTCTCATGCACTCTTGAGCACTTGCTTCATGCAAGAGCAGTCGGCCTGTGGTCGGCTCACCCGATGACAACTTCCTCAGGATTGCGTTTTCCATGACTCGTCTCAACGCGTTCTCGCGCGACCAGCTGCTGGCCAGCGCCCGCGGTGAACTGTTCGGCCCGGGCAGCGGCCGCCTGCCCAATGATCCGATGCTGATGTTCGATCGCATCACCGATATCCGCGAGGACGGCGGTCCCCATGGCAAAGGCATGGTACGCGCGGAGCTGGATATCCGCCCTGACCTGTGGTTCTTCGACTGCCACTTCCTCGGCGACCCGGTCATGCCCGGCTGCCTCGGTCTGGATGCCATGTGGCAGCTGACCGGCTTCTTCCTGACCTGGATTGGTGCGCCCGGCCGTGGCCGCGCCCTGGGCTGCGGTGAAGTGAAGTTCACCGGCCAAGTGCTGCCGAGCGCCAAGCGCGTCACCTACGAAATCGACATCTCGCGCGTCATCAACCGCAAGCTGGTGATGGCCCAGTCCGATGCCCGCATGCTGGTGGACGGTCGCGAAATCTACTCTGCCAAAGACCTGCGTGTAGGTCTGTTCACTTCCACTGAGAACTTCTGATGCGTCGCGTCGTCATTACCGGAATGGGCATCACCTCGTGCCTGGGCAACGATCTGGACACCGTGTCCTCCGCACTGCGTGAAGGCCGCGCCGGCATCCGTCACCTGCCCGACCACGCCGAGGCCGGCCTGCGCAGCCACGTCGGCGGCAACATCGAGCTGGACCTGGATGCGCAGATCGACCGCAAGGTGAAGCGCTTCATGAGCGATGCCTCGGCGTATGCCTACATCGCCATGCGCGATGCGATCGCCGATGCCGGCCTGGACGAGGCGCAGGTCGCCAACCCGCGTACCGGCCTGATCGCCGGTTCCGGTGGTGGCTCCAGCCAGTGGCAGGTGGAATCGGCCGACATCCTGCGCGCGCGTGGCGTGCGCAAGGTCGGCCCGTACATGGTGCCGCGCACGATGTGCTCCACCGTATCGGCCTGCCTGGCCACCGCGTTCCAGATCAAGGGCCTGAGCTACTCGCTGTCGGCCGCCTGCGCCACCTCCGCGCATTGCATCGGCGCCGCTGCGGATCTGATCCGTCATGGCGCGCAGGACGTGATGTTTGCCGGTGGCGGTGAAGACCTGCACTGGTCGATGAGCGTGATGTTCGATGCAATGGGCGCGCTGTCGACCCGTTTCAACGATACGCCCGCCTCGGCCTCGCGCCCGTACGACAAGGACCGCGATGGCTTCGTCATCGCCGGTGGCGGCGGCATGCTGGTGCTGGAAGACTACGACCACGCCGTGGCCCGTGGTGCACGCATCTACGCCGAGCTGGTCGGTTACGGCGTCACCTCCGACGGTGCCGACATGGTTGCCCCGTCCGGTGAAGGCGCGGTGCGCTGCATGAACATGGCGATGGAGCACCTGACCGCCCCGATCGACTACCTCAACACGCACGGCACCTCGACCCCGCTGGGCGACGTCACCGAGCTGAAGGCCGTGCGTGAGGTGTTCGGCGAGAACATTCCGCCGCTGTCCTCGACCAAGGCGCTGTCCGGCCACTCGCTGGGCGCGGCAAGCGTGCACGAAGCGATCTACTGCCTGCTGATGATGCGCGACGGCTTCATCGCCGGCTCGGCCAACATCGGCGAGCTGGACCCGCTGGTGGAAGGCTTCCCGATCGTGCAGCAGACCCAGTCGGCACAGCTGGACACCGTCATGTCCAACAGCTTCGGCTTTGGCGGCACGAATGCGGCGCTGGTGTTCAGCCGCATCTGAGTGCAGCTGCGATGTACACGAAAAAGCCCGGCCATGTGCCGGGCTTTTTTGTATCGGCGCGCCGAGCCCCCGCGGGACATCACCGCGCGCCAGTCGCCGGCAACAGCGGCATCAACAATGCCCGTGCATCCAGCAGCGAATCCACGATGCGATGTCCCAGCGCACGCAGCTCCTCATCCGGATGCACCAGGTCCGGCACCTGGATCGCCGTCATGCCCGCGCTCACCGCCGCACGGATGCCTGCAGGAGAATCCTCCAGTGCCAGGCAGCGTGCCGGATCCTTGCCCAGCTTCTGCGCGGCCAGCAGGTAGATATCCGGGGCCGGCTTGGGATGCGACACATCGCTGCTGGTCACCACCACCTCGAAGAACGGCAGCAACCCGGCGGCGGCCAGCTTGCGTGATGCGCGTGGCTGACGTGTCGAGGTCGCCACCGCACGCGCAACGCCGTGATCGTGCAGCAGCTGCAGGATTTCCAGGATGCCGGGACGCAGCGGCAGGCCCTGCAGCGTGCGTGCTTCATACAGGTCATGGCAACGCGCGAACAACGCGGCCACCTGCTCGGCCGTCACCGCCTGCAGCAGCAGAAGCTCGCAGTCACGATCACCAAGCCCGACCATGCGCAGCCAGAAGCCGTCCGGAAACGGCAGCCCCAGCTCCTGCGCCGCCTGCGACCAACACGCGATCGACACCCGCTCGCTGTCGATCATCAGGCCGTCCATGTCGAAGATGACGGCGTCGGGCAGGAACGGCAGCGCAGGGAAAGCACTCATGGCACGTTGAACAGCGTCTCCAGATCGGCCGCATCGAGCATGCGCCACTCCCCTTCAGGCAGTTCGCCCAGCGAGAGCCCACCGATGCGGCTGCGGTGCAGCGCCTCGACGTGGTTGCCGACCGCCGCGAACATCCGGCGCGCCTGGTGGTAGCGACCCTCGTGCAGCACCAGTTGCGCCTGGCGCGGGCCGTTCACGTGCAGCTCGGCCGGCAGCAGCGGCTTGTCGTCCGATTCCAGCAGCAGCCCGCCGCTGGCGAAGCGCGCGGTTTCATCGCCGCGCAGGTCTTCGGCCAGGGTGACCTCGTACGCCTTGTCCAGGCGCGACTTCGGCGACACGATCCGGTGCAGCAGCGCGCCGTCGTCGGTCATCAGCAGCAGGCCGCTGGTGTCGCGGTCCAGGCGGCCCACCGAGGACAGCACCGGTGCACGCTCACGGTAACGCGGCGGCAGCAGGTCGTAGATCAGCCGGCCCTTGTCCTTGGTCGAACAGGTGTAGCCGCGCGGCTTGTGCAGCATCAGGGTCAGGCCCTGCGGCGGGTCCAGCGGCTCGCCCTCGACCCGGATCGCCTCATGCGCGACCGCGTCATCGGCGTACAGCACCTCGCCCTCGGCATCGGTGATCAGGCCGGCACGGAACATCCCCTGCACCTGCTTGCGGCTGCCATAGCCCAGGTTGGCCAACAGCTTGACCAGCTTCATGCGCGGCCTCCGCGGCCCCACTTCGGCTCGGTGCTGCGCGGCGTGCGGACCGGCGTGGCGCTCTTGCTGGCCTTGGTCGCTTCGATCAGCTTGAAGCCATCGCGCTCGGCCGCCACGCGGACCTGGCCGAAGCTCTCGTTGAGGATCTGCTCGTAGGGCAGATGGCGGTTGGCCACCAGCCACATCCGGCCGCCCGGGCGCAGCGCCTGCGCGGCCACGGCGATGAAGCGCTGGCCGATATCGGGGCGATCAGCGCGCGAGGGCGTATGGAACGGTGGATTGGTGACGATGAAATCGTACTCGCCCTCGATCCCGGCGGTGACGTCCTGCCAGTGATAGGCCAGCGCCGCCGGCTTGCCGAG
>JBEVNH010000158.1:0-17222 GCA_040508175.1 Pseudoxanthomonas sp. | reverse complement strand
TCCTGGCCACCGGCCTGTACGGCAAGGCGCTGCCGCAGCAGAACGGCGCGCCGCTGCGGCTGGTGGTGCCGTGGAAGTACGGCTTCAAGAGCATCAAGTCGATCGTCGAGATCAAATTCGTCGAGCGCATGCCTGAGACGGCCTGGCACGACCTGCAGCCGTCCGAGTACGGCTTCTTCTCCAACGTCAATCCGGGCGTGGACCACCCACGCTGGAGCCAGAAGAGCGAGCGTCGCATTGCCGGCACGGCCAGCAAGCTGTTCGCCGAGCGCATCCCGACCAGGATGTTCAATGGCTATGGCGACCAGGTGGCATCGATGTATACGGGCCTGGACCTGAAGAAATGGTTCTGAAGGAATGAGTGCCCCTGCCCGCCCCACGCCTTCCACCCGGCCGCGGCGCAAGACCTCGCCAGGCATCGTGGTCGCCAAGCTGCTGGTACACCTGCTGGCGCTGATGCCTGCCGCGTGGCTGGGCTGGCGCTTCTGGCAGGTGTTCATCGGCGGCGATGTCGACGCGCTGGGCGCGGATCCGGTGGCCTACATCGAACACGACACCGGCCTGTGGGCCATCCGCCTGCTGATGGCCACGCTAGCCATCACCCCATTGCGTCAGCTCACCGGGCAGAACCTGCTGGTGCGCTTTCGCCGGCTGCTGGGGCTCTACGCGTTTTTCTACGCCACGTTACACCTGGGCGCCTACCTGTGGCTGGACCTGCGCGGCTACTGGGCGCAGCTGTTCGAAGAGATCGTCAAACGGCCCTACATCACCGTGGGGTTTGCGGCGTGGGTACTGCTGGTGGCACTGGCCATCACCTCCACCAGCGGTTGGATCCGTCGCCTGGGACGCAACTGGGCGCGCCTGCACAAGGCGATCTACGCCATCGGCGTGTTGGCCGTGCTGCATTTCTGGTGGCTGGTGAAATCCGATGTCCGCGAACCGGCCTTGTACGCCGGCATCCTCGCCGTGCTGCTCAGCTGGCGGGTGGTGAAAGCCCTCAGCCAGCGCCGAACAGCAGCAGCGCGGCCAACGCGCCCGCGATCAGCAGTGCAGCCAACAGCAGCCAGGGCCAGCGTCCCATCGACACCGGCGCGGCCACCGGCAGATCCACGCTGAAGCCCGGCTCGGACTCTGGCGGCAGGTCATCCTGCATCGCCTTGCCCCATGGCACCTCGACCAGAAACCGCGCCTGCGGCTCGAACACGACCTGGTCACCCGCTTCCAGCAACGCTTCGCGAATACGCACCCCGTTGACCAACGTCCCATCTGCCGAGCCTGCATCCCGCAGCAACACACGGTCGCCCTGGCGCTCCAGTGCGGCATGCGTGGCAGCACTACCCGGCAACTCCAGGAAGATTTCGGCGCCCGGATCGGCGCCGACGCGGATGGGCTGCTCCAGGCTGATGCTGCGGCCGTGATAACGCCCGCCAACGCCGCGCAGGACAATGCGCGGATCGGCCACTTCGGTCGAACGACGTCCCGGCCCGACCGGCGCAGACGTCACATCGGCGCGTACGCGGATTTCCACGCCGTCTGCAAATACCGCATCGCCGGCGCGCAGTTGCGCCACACGACGCACGGCGCGTCCATTGACGTGCAGCCCACGCATGCCGTTAGCCACCTGCAACCACAGCCCGCGACGGTCCACGCACAGCTGCGCCAACAGGGCACCCTGCACGTGGTCGCCCACACCGATATGGCCACTAGCCTCGCGCATCATGCGATGCACGCCCGTGCCGAGTGGATAGTCCGGTTGCTGACGTTGGGGGAAGTGAAGAATCAGGTTTCGCACGCGGCGCGAGCCTAGCACGGCATGGCGCGGCCGCGATGGCTTGCGCGACAATAGCGGCAGAAACAGGAGCCGCACATGTCCAGCATCGATATCCGCCACGACCACACCCAATCCCCCGAACAGGCTCGCGCTTCGGTCCAGTTGATCGCACAGAAGCTCGCAGACCGATTCGGGGTGAAGTACGACTGGCAGGGAGATCGCTTGAGCTTCAACGGTGCCGGCGTCGACGGTGGCATTGCACTGCTCCCTGACCAGTTGCATGTCACCGCCGAGCTGGGTTTCCTGCTTTCGGCCATGAAGGGTCCCATCGAAGCGGAAATCCGTCGCGTCCTGGGTGAACGTTTCAGCTGAAACTCAAGTGTGTTCGGTGTTCGGCCGATATTGATTGGATCGTCTACTTGCAGGTCGATGTCGTGTTGCAAAGCACCATTTGTTGGCGTACAACATTCATTAGCCCGCTGGTCCTCCGTATGCTCCCCTCCCCTTACGGATTCGGACTGGCGGGCTTTTTCGTGCCTTCGACAGACGGCCCCCTAGACTTTGCCGACTCTCGTCACCTTTGCAGTCCATGACTTATTGGCTTTTCGGCGCCGCCATCGCCCTGCTCGTTGGCTTTGCGCTTACCTTCTATCTTTGGTTCATCCGGCGTCGTGACGATGAGACCGCCGCGGGCCTGATGACGCTCGCCGGCCTGCGTTGGCGCGAGTTCCAGCGCCTGGTGCTGGAGGCGATGAAGGGCCGCGACCTCAAGCGGGTCATGGCGACCGTTGACGAGGACACGCGCGAGGAGAACAGCAGCAATCTGCTGCTGCGCGGACCGGCCGAAACCTGGCTACTGGCCTCCAAGCACGGCATCGCCTACCGGATCGGCTCGGCCGCCATCGAGGAAATCGCCTCGGAAATGAGGCTGCGCGGTGCCCAGCGCGGCCTGCTGGTCACCGAGGGCTCGGTGGATGGCGGTGGCCAGGAGCGCGCGCGCAAGTACAACGTCGAAATCCTCGACGGCCGTCGCCTGTGGCCCGAGCTCAAGCCCGTGCTGGATCCGGTGATCCGGCAGCGCATCGTCGACGACGCCACAGCCAAGGCCAAACGCCATATCGGCATTGCCTGGCTGGGCGCCCTCACGCTGGGTCTTGCCAGCGGCCTGGTGCTGTCCAGCTTCATCGGTGCGCCGCGCGAGCAGCTAGAACGGACGACCGCACCCGCCGTGACGCCTGCAGCAACGGCGCCTGCAGCCTCCGCTGCGGTCGCGCCGCAGATCCCGACATCCTCCACGGCATCGCCGCCTGATTATAGCCACCCAGCCCCCAGAGCGCCCGTCCCCACGCCGCCCGCAGCCGCTCCCACCCAGCCCATGACCGAGCGGCAGATGGATGAGGCGCGCGCTTCAATCTCGCGTCAGATGAAGGCCCTCAAGACCGTGAGCCGGGGGGTGTGGATCTCGCGTTCGACCCTGGCGGTGGACCGCGTGCAGGGCGATGAAGATGCCGCGATGGCCGAAGTCTGCGCGGTGCTGGCGCGCTACCCGGACCTGAACTTCAGCCGCATCCAGCTCAACCCACCGACCGGCAGCACGCAGGCCGTGCACTGGCGCCAGTGCGGAGCCACGGTGGTCGTCCCGCACTGACCTTGCGAAGACCCGCAGGCGTCAGCGCCCGCCGGGAGAAAACCGTGCGATCAAGTCGTAGGCATCACCCAGGAACACCTGTCGCACGTAAGTGATGGCTGCCTCGCCGCGCCAGGTCTGGCGGTCGATCACCAGACACGCGGTTCCCAGCGCCACCTGCAGCCGCTGCGATTGCGCGGCATCGGCGTTGATCGCACTGATGCGGTGTTGCGCGCGCGTCCACGGCACGTGCTGCAGCAGCCAACTGCCAGGCGCGGTGCTGGAGAAATCCATGTCCATCACGCCAGGCACGACGGCCGGGTTGATGACCCGCTCTTCCAGTGCGAACGGCCGGCCATCGGCCAGGTGCAAGCTGCGCAGCGCCAACAGCATTGCGCCGCTGGCCACCTCGACTTCCTGAGGCAGCGCAGGCAGGGGTTTGCGTCGACGTCGCTCCAGCAGTTCGAAACGATAGGCATGGCCGCGCGACGCGACCTCGACCGGAATATCCGGAATCGCCAACGCGACCTGTTCGATATGCGGATGCGGCCGAGCCACGAACGAGCCAGCGCGGCGGCGGCGCTCGATCATGCCGGCTTCGGCCAGGGCGGACAGCACCTTGTTGACCGTCATGCGCGAGCAGGCGTACTGCGTCATCAACTCATGCTCGAACGGCACCCGATGCCCCGGCGGCCATTCGCCACTGCGGATCCGCGACTCGATATCGCCACGGATGCGCTGGTTGAGGGTGACCGGTGCCATGCTCATGCGCCCAGCACGCTCGCCAGCGCCTTGGCATAGCGCATGGCCACCTGCTCGCGCCGCACATGCCGGCCATCGCGCACCAGTTGCTGGCCATTGCGCCACACATTGCGCACCGCGCTGCCGCGCGCACCGAAAATGAGGCTGTCCAGCAGCGCATCGCCCTGGCGCGACAGCAGGGCCGGATGTTCACCGTCCAGCTCCACCAGATCCGCCGGAGCGCCCACGCGCAGCCCGGCTTCCACGCCGAGCGCCTGGGCGGCGCCCTGCAGGGCGTTGTCGAACAACCAGCGCCCACTCGACAGGCCCTCACCCTGCGCCAGCACGTTGCGGCCACGCGAGACCAAGCGTTGGCCGTATTCCAGCAGGCGCAGTTCCTCAGCCGCATCGATCAGCACGTTGGAATCGGACCCCACGCCGAAGCGGCCGCCCGCACGGGCGAAATCCCGCATCGGGAAGAGGCCATCGCCTAGGTTGGCCTCGGTGATCGGGCACAAGCCGACGACGGCGCCGGCATCGACGATGCCCTGCACTTCCGCCTGCTCGACATGCGTGGCATGCACCAGGCACCAGCGCGCATCGACCGGCGCGTGTTGCAGCAGCCATTGCACCGGGCGCTGGCCGGACCAGGCTAGGCAGGCCTCGACCTCACGCACCTGCTCGGCGATATGGATGTGCACCGGGCCGCTGTTGAGCGACAGCAGCGCGTTGAGTTCGCCCGGCGTGACCGCGCGCAGGCTGTGCGGCGCCATGCCGAGCACGGCATCGCCTAACGGCGCAATCGCACGCGCGCTGCATTCCAGCAGGCGGGCAAAGCCGTCCACATCATGGATCAGCCGGACCTGTGCAGGATTGGGCGGCGCGCCACCAAAATCCGCGTGCGCATAGAACACCGGCAGCAGCGTCAGGCCGATCCCGCTGACCTGTGCCGCCGCGGCGATCCGCACGGCCATCTCGCCGTGATTGGCGTAAGCCGCGCCATCTGGCGCGTGATGCAGGTAATGGAACTCGCCAACGCGGGTGAAGCCGGCCTCCAGCATTTCCACGTAGGCCTGCTCGGCGATGGCCTGGAAGCTGTCCGGGTCCAGCCGATGCAGGAAGCGATACATCAGCTCGCGCCAGCTCCAGAAGCTGTCGCCGCTGTGGCCTCCCAGCTCGGTCATGCCCGCCATGCCGCGCTGAAACGCGTGGCTGTGCAGATTGCCCAGGCCCGGCACGCCGATGCCAACGCGGACATCACCGGCCTGCGCCGGCACCCCCGCCTCCACGGAGGTGATGCGCCCGCCCTGTATGGCGAGGCGGACATCGCGCGTCCATCCATCGGCGAGCAGGGCCTGCGCGATCCACATGTGGTCAATCTCGGACGGCGGTAGCGGCGTCATGGCGTGACTCCATCGACTGGACAGGCTGTGAACGACGGCCTTATTGTATAGACAAATAACCCCTTGGCGAGACGCCATGCCCATGCGCTGCGACACGCTCTGGCACAACGCACACCTGGCCACGCTGGACGCCACCGAGGGTGGATTGGGCGAACTGCGCGACGGCGTCATCGCCGCATGCGATGGCCGCATCGTGCATGTCGGTGCTGCCAGTGACGCTCCCGCGTTCGACGCCACCACACGCATCGATTGCCAGGGGCGCTGGATCACGCCCGGCCTGATCGACTGCCACACGCACCTGGTCTACGCCGGCAACCGCGCCAACGAATTCGAGCAGCGCCTCAACGGCGTCAGCTATGCCGACATCGCCAAGGCCGGCGGCGGCATCGTGTCCACCGTACGCGCCACGCGCGAGGCGGACGATGCAGCACTGATCGCCACCAGCCTGCCACGCCTGGACGCGATGCTGGCCGAAGGCGTCACCACGCTCGAGATCAAATCCGGCTACGGCCTGAGCCTGGAACACGAAACCAAGCAACTGCGCGTGGCCAGGCGATTGGCCGAACTGCGCCGCGTGGAGATCGCACCGACTTTCCTCGGCGCGCATGCGATTCCGCCCGGCGTGGACGCACAGACCTACATCGACGAAGTCTGCGACACGATGATTCCGGCGGTGGCCGCCCAAGGGCTGGCCGAAGCGGTGGACGTGTTCTGCGAGAACATCGCCTTCTCGCACGCGCAGGCTGAGCAGGTCTTCGCCGCGGCCACCGCGCACGGGCTCAAGCTCAAGATCCACGCCGAACAGCTCTCCACCCAGCATGGCGCCGCGCTGGCCGCACGCTTCGGGGCGCTCTCGGCCGATCACATCGAACACCTCGATGAGGACGGCATCGCGGCGATGGCGGCTGCCGGGACCGTGGCCGTGCTGCTGCCGGGCGCGTTCTACTTCACCCGCGACACGCTGGTGCCGCCGATCGCCGCGCTGCGGGCGGCTGGCGTGCCGCTGGCACTGGCCACAGACAGCAACCCCGGCACCTCGCCGCTGACCAGCCCACTGCTGGCCATGAACATGGCCGCCACGCTGTTCCGCATGACGGTGACCGAATGCATCGCCGGCTTCACCCGGCAGGCCGCGCGTGCGCTTGGCCGGCAGGATCGACTGGGACAACTACGCGAAGGCTTCGACTGCGACCTGGCGATCTGGAATATCGACGCCCCGGCCGACCTGGTCTACCGCATGGGCTTCAACCCGCTGCACGCCCGGGTGTGGCGCGGCCAATGATTTCGAACTGGAGACAACCATGAGTAATTCCGTCTTGCTGCGCCCAGGCGCGGTCAGCCTGGCCCAATGGCGCGCTGTCTACCAAGGCGCTTCGGTGCAGCTGGATCCAGCCTCGGCCGACGCCGTGCTGCGCAGCGCGCAGACCGTGGACGCCATTGTGGCCAGGGGCGCGCCGGTGTACGGCATCAATACCGGCTTCGGCAAGCTGGCCAGTGTGCGCATCGAGCGCGACGACCTGCAGGCCCTGCAGCGCAACATCGTGCTGTCGCATGCCGCGGGCGTGGGCGAGCCGATGCCGGTCCCGGTGGTGCGTTTGATGCTGGCGCTGAAGCTGGCCAGCCTGGCGCAGGGTGCCTCGGGCATCAAGCCGGCCACGCTAGCGCTGCTGGAAGCGATGCTGCAGCAGGACGTGGTGCCGGTGGTGCCCTGCCAGGGTTCGGTCGGCGCGTCGGGAGACCTGGCGCCGCTGTCGCACATGGCCACGGTGATGATCGGCACGGGCGAGGCGTTCCATTGCGGCATCCGCATGGCCGCCACCGAAGCGCTGAAGCAGGCTGGCCTGCAGCCGCTGGTGCTGGGCGCGAAGGAAGGGCTGGCGCTGCTCAACGGCACGCAGTATTCGACCGCCTATGCACTGGCGGGGCTGTTCGAGATCGAGGCCGTGTTCCAGGCCGCGCTGGTGGCGGGCGCGCTCTCGACCGAAGCCGCCAAGGGCTCGGACACGCCGTTCGATCCGCGCATCCACACCCTGCGCGGCCAGCCGGGCCAGATCGTGGTGGCGCAGGCGCTGCGTGAATTGATGGACGGCTCGGCCATCCGCGAATCACATCGCGAAGGCGACATCCGCGTGCAGGATCCTTACTGCCTGCGCTGCCAGCCGCAGGTCATGGGCGCGGCGCTGGATGTGATGCGCCAGGCGGCACGCACGCTGGAAACCGAAGCCAACGGCGTATCCGACAATCCGCTGGTGTTCACCGACACTGGCGAGGCGTTGAGCGGTGGCAATTTCCACGCAGAACCCGTCGCCTTTGCCGCCGACATGCTGGCGATGGCGGTGTGCGAGATCGGCTCGATCAGCGAGCGGCGCACGGCCATGCTGGTCGACCCGGCGCTGTCGGGTCTGCCTGCGTTCCTGACCCCCAAGCCCGGCCTCAATTCGGGCTTCATGATTCCTCAGGTCACCGCGGCCGCACTGGTGTCGGAGAACAAGCAGCGCGCCTATCCGGCCAGCGTTGATTCCATCCCCACATCGGCCAACCAGGAAGACCACGTGTCGATGGCCGCACACGGCGCGCGCCGCCTGATGGCGATGGCCGAGAACGCGGCCAATGTGATCGGCATCGAGCTGCTGGCGGCAGGCCAGGGCTGTGACTTCCATGCACCGCTGGCCTCCAGCCGCGCCCTGGAAGCGGCGCGCGCCGCACTGCGCGCCCAGGTGCCGACGCTGCAGGACGACCGCTATTTCCATCCGGACATGGTCGCCGCGACCGCGCTGGTGCGCAGTGGTGCACTGACCGCCGCAATCCGCCACACCTTGCCCTGCGCCGGGAGTTTGTCGTGAGCACGCCGGCCGACTGGCTGGAGGTCCATCGCGGCGATGCGCCGCTGATCGTCAGCTTTCCACATACCGGCACCACGCTGCCGGCCGAGCTGGAAGCCGGCTTCGTCTCGCCGTGGCTGGCGCGGCGCGATGCCGACTGGTACGTGCACCAGCTCTATGCGTTCGCGCGCGAGTTGGGCGCCACCACGATCCGTACCGCGATCTCGCGCTCGGTGATTGACGTCAACCGGGATCCAAGCGGGCATTCGCTGTATCCCGGTCAGAACACCACCGGCCTGTGCCCGACCACCACCTTCGACGACCAGCCGCTGTATCACGCAGGGGCCGAGCCCGATGCAGCGGAAATCGCCCGTCGCCGCGACACCTGGTTCACGCCGTACCACGACGCGCTGGCCGCGGAGATCGCGCGCTTGCGCACGCAACACGGCCGCGTCGTGGTCTATGACGCGCATTCGATCCGCTCACGCATTCCGCATCTGTTCGAAGGCGAACTGCCGCAGTTCAACATCGGCACCGCAGGCGCGGCCGGCACGCCCGATACCAGCTGCGACCAGGCACTGACCGATGCGGTCGAGCGCATCTGCGCGGCCAGCGGCTTCAGCCACATTCGCAACGGCCGCTTCAAGGGCGGGTGGATCACCCGCCACCATGCGCGCCCCGACGAAGGCGTGCATTCGATCCAGATGGAGCTGGCCTGCCGCGGCTACATGGATGAGCCGGCCAGCGTCACGCCCGACGCCTGGCCCAGCCCCTGGCTGCCCGGCGATGCCGTTGCGCTGCAGGGCGTGCTGCGCGATGTGTTTGCCGCCTGCCTCGCGTTCGCCGTTGCCGATCCTTCCGCCAAGCGTCCGCACATTCCCGTGCGGCCTGCCTAAAAAATCCAAGGACACGCCATGACCCGTCATGACCCCAGCCGCGTCATCAAGGCGCCGACCGGCACCACGCTCAGCGCCAAGAGCTGGCTGACCGAAGCGCCGCTGCGCATGTTGATGAACAACCTGCACCCCGACGTGGCCGAGCGCCCGGAAGAACTGGTCGTCTACGGCGGCATCGGTCGCGCCGCGCGCGACTGGGAAAGCTTCGACGCCATCGTCGACACGCTCAAGCGCCTGGAAGACGACCAGACGCTGCTGGTGCAGTCCGGCAAGCCGGTCGGCGTGTTCCGCACCCATGCCGATGCGCCGCGCGTACTGATCGCCAACTCCAACCTGGTGCCGCGCTGGGCCAATTGGGACCACTTCAACGCGCTCGATAAGAAGGGCCTGGCGATGTATGGCCAGATGACCGCGGGTAGCTGGATCTACATCGGCGCGCAGGGCATCGTGCAGGGCACCTACGAAACCTTCGTGGAGATGGGCCGCCAGCATTACAACGGCAGCCTGGCCGGCAAGTGGCTGTTCACCGGTGGGCTGGGCGGCATGGGCGGCGCGCAGCCACTGGCCGCGGTGATGGCCGGCGCCTCGTGCCTGGCGGTGGAATGCCGCAAGTCCAGCATCGAGATGCGCCTGCGCACCGGCTACCTAGACACCTGGACCGACAACCTGGACGAAGCGCTGCGCCTGATCGAGGAATCGTGCACGGCGAAGAAGCCGCTGTCGGTCGGCCTGCTCGGCAACGTGGCCGACGTGCTGGACGAGCTGCTGGTGCGAGGCATCAAGCCGGACCTGCTGACCGACCAGACCTCCGCGCACGACCCGGTCAATGGCTACCTGCCGCAGGGTTGGACGGTGGAGCAATGGGACGACAAGCGCGCCTCCGCGCCGAAGGACGTGGAGAAGGCCGCGCGTGCCTCGATGGCCAACCACATCCGCGCCATGCTCGCCTTCCACGCGCTGGGCGTGCCGACCGTGGACTACGGCAACAACCTGCGCCAGATGGCACTGGAAGAAGGCGTCGAAGATGCATTCGATTTCCCCGGCTTCGTGCCCGCCTACATCCGCCCGTTGTTCTGCCGCGGCATCGGCCCGTTCCGCTGGGCCGCATTGAGCGGCGATCCGGAGGACATCGCCAAGACCGACGCCAAGGTCAAGGAACTGATCCCGGACAACCCGCACCTGCACCGCTGGCTCGACATGGCCGCCGAGAAGATCAAGTTCCAGGGCCTGCCCGCGCGCATCTGCTGGGTCGGCCTGGGCGACCGCGACCGTTTGGGGCTGGCCTTCAACGAGATGGTCGCCAAGGGCGAGCTGAAGGCGCCGGTGGTGATCGGCCGCGATCATCTGGATTCGGGCAGCGTCGCCTCGCCGAACCGCGAGACGGAAGCCATGCAGGATGGCTCCGATGCCGTCTCCGACTGGCCGCTGCTCAACGCCCTGCTCAACACGGCCAGCGGCGCGACCTGGGTGTCGCTGCACCATGGCGGCGGCGTCGGCATGGGCTTTTCACAGCATGCGGGCATGGTGATCGTCTGCGACGGTACCGAAGCGGCCGCCAAGCGCATCGCGCGCGTGCTGTGGAACGACCCGGCGACTGGTGTGATGCGGCATGCCGATGCCGGGTATGCGATCGCCATCGATTGCGCGAAGAAAAAAAGCCTGGACCTGCCTGGCATCCTGGGCTGACGGTTCGACACATGCCGTAGCAAGGGGACGGCGAACGCCGTCCCTTTTCACTTGGTCGATCGCTCGGCGCGCGTGCATTGCGTTACGGTGCACGTCGCCGTCGCATCCGGCAGCGGACTGGATCATGAGAGGAGCACAGGTTGGACGCACCCTTGCGTTGGGGCATCCTGGCCACCGGCGGCATCGCCGAACAGTTCACACGCGATCTGCAGCTGGCAGGCCTGCAGGTGCAGGCGGTCGGCTCGCGCTCGGTTGAATCCGCCCAGCGCTTCGCCGAGCGCTTCGGTATTGCGCAAGCGCACGGCCGCTATGCCGCGCTGGTCGCCGATCCGGACGTCGACATCATCTACATCGCCACGCCGCATCCGCAGCATGCAGACAATGCGTTGCTGGCGCTGGAAGCAGGCAAACATGTGCTGGTGGAAAAACCGTTCACCCTCAACGGCGCGCAAGCCGCGCGCGTGGTCGCACTGGCTCGAAAGCAACGCCTGGTCGTGCTGGAAGCCATGTGGACGCGGTTCCTGCCACACATGCTGCGCATCCGCGAGATCATCGCGGCGGGTACGATCGGCCAGCTACGTTCGATCCATGCCGAACACCGGCAGTGTCTTCCCACCGACCCGGACCATCGCATCAACGCTCTTGCGCTCGGCGGCGGCGCGTTGCTTGACCTTGGCATTTACCCGGTCTCGTTCGCCGTGGACCTGCTGGGGCTTCCGCTGCAAACCCAGGCGCAGGCCAGGCTCAGCGCCAGCGGCGTGGATGCCGAGATCGCCACGCTGATGCGGCATGCCGGCAACGCGCTGTCCACCAGCGTTTCCACCCTTGATGGCGCGGGCGAAAACGCCGCCACGGTGCATGGCGCGCTGGGGCGCATCGAGATCGATGCCACCTGGTACACCCCCACGTCCTTTACCGTCCGCGACCTGCAGGGCGAGGTGATCGAGCGGTTTCAAGCGCAGGTCACCGGCCGTGGCATGCAGTTCCAGGCGTTCGAGATGGAGGCTCTGGTCCGCCACGGCGGCGAGTCCGTCTTGATGCCGCCGGATCAGAGCGTGGGCATCATGCGCACGCTCGATGCGATCCGCGCACAGATCGGCTTGATCTATCCGGGCGACTGAGCGCGACTGGACGACCGCGGCGCGCGATCTTCCGCCCTTGCCTGACAGCGTCAGCCTGTGGCAACAGGACAGCGGCATGCGCCCGTCCAGGGACGCCATGCCGATGCTGACCCTCAGTGGCATCATGCAGTCGCCATCGGCGCATGACATCGATCGAACGCCGCATGGCATGACCCCGCGCACGCGCCACGCTGACCCGCAATCGACATCTGAGCCAGCCTGGCAAGTGCACGGCGGCTGTGACCGGATTGCGATGCGCCGCACTCGCTGGGCAAAGCCCGATGTGAACGCGTGTTAGGACCCAAGGAATCGCGCGCAGTGAACATCCATCGAAGGCCACGCTCTCACGCCACTGCGCTGGCATCCGTGCTGTTGGCCATGCTTCGCCTCGGCACGGCACAAGCGGCGCGCGCAGACGCCGCACTGCAGACGGGCGCTGATCCTGGCCATGAAGCACAGGCGCGGGAGAAAGCACAGCAGATGGGCTCGAGACGATGCTCAGATCGGCGAGAAGAACGTCAAAGGCGACTACCTGCCACAGGTGCAGTTCGATGCGATGTCCAAGCCGTTCAAGGAATTACTGCCCGAGTTGACCTTAGCCGATTGCGAAGGCGCGACCGCCAACAAGCAGGCCTTCTACCGCTGCATGTCCAACGATGACAACCATGTGATGGCCTGCGCGCAGCAACATCGCCTTTGATCGCTGCGGCAGCCGCGGGTTCGGCAGCCTCTGGATCACCTGCGCACGCGGTCGGCCGGTGCCGCTGTCGGCGCGCCGGAGCACCAAGCAACGCAGACGCCAAGGCAGATAGCGGGGTCGCCTGTCGTGTGCTGCGTAAGCCCGGAGGCGCAGGGTCGTCGAGGGCTTACCCTCGACGACCTGACGATCAAATGACGATCCGGGGGATGCAGCCTTACTTGGCCTTGCCCTGATTGGCGACGGCTTCGGCCGCACGCTTGGCCGCTTCAGGATCGCCCAGGTAGCGGAACGACTGCACCTGCAGCTGATCATCCAGCTCGAACAACAACGGGATGCCGGTCGGGATGTTCAGTTCCAGGATGTCCTGGTTCCCGACGTTGTTGAGGTACTTGTAGAGCGCGCGCAGCGAATTGCCATGCGCGGTCACCAGCACGGTCTTGCCATCCTTCAGCTGCGGGGAGATCGCATCGAACCAGTACGGCAGAACGCGATCCAGCGTGGTCGCCAGCGATTCGGTGGCCGGCAGCGCGTTGCGATCCAGCGTGGCATAGCGTCGGTCGTGCACCGGATGGCCCGGATCGGCCACGTCCATCGGCGGCGGCGGGATGTCGTAGGAACGGCGCCAGATCTTGACCTGTTCCTCGCCGTGCTTGGCTGCGGTCTCGGCCTTGTCCAGGCCCTGCAGGCCACCGTAGTGGCGCTCGTTGAGGCGCCAGCTCTTGTGCACCGGCAACCAGTCCTGGCCCAGCTCGGTCAGCGCGCCCTGCAGCGTGTGGATGGCGCGCTTGAGCACAGAGGTATATGCCACATCGAACTGCAGGCCTTCGTCCTTCATCATCTTGCCGGCGGCGGTCGCTTCGGAGCGCCCCTGATCGGTCAGTTCGACATCGACCCAGCCAGTGAAGCGGTTGTCCAGATTCCACTGGCTCTGGCCGTGGCGCAGCAGCACGAGTTTGCGGGTCACTACGATCTCCAAGAGGGAAAGACGGGGACGCGATTGTAGCGCCTGTCCCTTCAAGGAGCCGACACGCGCCCCATGCCCCGGTGCATGCCCTGCGCCAAGCCAGCGAGGCAAGCACCAAACGCGCCAGCGGATCCGCAGTAGCGGGTCGACAACGAGATCCGTGGCGCGCACTCGATTACGTCGCGCTAGTCCGCGCCGTGGGCTGCTGTCGTTCGCCGTCCGGTCGCGCCTCTTGGTGGTGCGCGTACGGCGTGATCACGCATCGGCGCTGTGGTTGCCGTGCGCGTGCATGAGTCGATCCGGATGTGAGATGTGAATTGCGTGCGATCAGCGCTCGCATCGGCGTCGAATTGCAGGCCACCTGTAAACCTGATTAATAAATCAAATGTTGACAGAGACGAGGGCCGACGAAAGAATGCGCGCCGCTGAGAGCTTCGGTGAGCCACGGACCCGCGGCGGCCGCGCGTCCCGTTCGGAGCGATGCATCGCTGCGGCCTGGCAGGGCCTTTCGCTTCAGCTGGCAAGCCCTTTTGCTTCAGGAAACCTCGAATGCCCACGTCTCCCACCTGCGTCTTCACGCAGACACTGCTGACCCTCGCCATCGTGCAATGCCTGACGCCAAGCACTGCGCGCGCCGAACAACAGGACGCTTCCGTCGTACTGGACGCCGTCAAGGTCACCAGCCAGCGCGCCGATGCGATCAAGGCCGCACGGGACCAGCTGCAGCAGGTGCCGGGCGCCAGCAATGTGATCGACATGACGCAGATCGGCCAGGGACGCATGGGCGGCACCGCCGATGTGCTGGCTTACCAACCCGGTATCAACGCACAGTCGCCGGGCAATGAGGGCGTCAAGGTGTCCATTCGCGGCTCTGGCCTCAATCGTGCGCCTGGCGCGCATGCCACGGGCGTGTCGGTGTCGCTGGATGGCTTGCCCCTCACCTTCTCCGGCGGCACGCCTTACGAGTTGCTGGAACCGCTATGGATGAGCCGCGTGGAGGTCCTGCGGGGCGCCAATGGATTCGACCGCGGTGCGCTGGCGCTGGGCGGTGCGATCAACTACGTCAGCCGCAGCGGGCTGGACTCACCCGGGCTGGAGCTGCAGTACGAAGCCGGCAGCTACGGCTACCAGAAGCGCAGCCTGGGCTACGGCGGCATCGCAGGCGATGTCGATTATTACGCGGCTTACACCGAGGGCGACTACGACGGCTATCAACAGCACGCGGCCGGTGAAGGACGTGGCGCGATGGCCAACATCGGCTGGCAGATCACGCCCGATCTCCAGACCCGTTTCTTCCTGCGCTATCGCGAGACCGAGCACGACACGCCCGGCCGCCTGACCCGTGCGCAGATCCGCGACAACCCGCGCCAGGCCAATCCCACGTTCGTCGCACTGGATGCGCGTCGCCCACAACCGGGCAGCACCTGGATCGGCAATACCACCCTTTTGAACATCGATGCCGACTCGACGCTGCAGGCCGGGCTGGTCTATCACACGTTCCCGATGGACTTGAACGAAAGCCTGTATCGCCAGCAGCTGGATTACGCCGACCTCAACGGCACGCTGGATTATCGCCATCGCCACACGCTGTTCGGTCGCAGCAGCGTCACCACCGTGGGCTTGCGCGTCACGCACGACCTGCAGGCCGACGTGCGCGAGACGCTGCGCTTTGCCAGCAACGGTTATCCCGCCGGCACGCACACGCGCGACTTCCAGCATCACGGCACTGACAGCGTGCTGCACGCCGGCAACGACCTGAGCCTGACACCGGACTTGCATCTGGTCACCGGACTGGCGCTGGTGCACATCTCGCGCGACGTCCAGGTGACCTGGCCGGCAGGCGGGCGGGTTTCCGGCGACGATTGGGACTACGCACCGCGCCTGGGTCTGACCTGGCGGGCGACACCGCAGCTGCAGCTGTTCGGCAACCTCAGCCGTTCGGTGGAGCCGGCGCATCCATGGTCGATGATCTGGGGATCGAGCACGTATTTCCCGGCCGGCAATGGCCCTTCGAGCGGCCGCCAGAGCACGCCCGTGGCACTGGATAACCAGACCGCCACGACGCTGGAATTGGGCGCACGTGGCGACAGCGCATTCGGCCGCTGGGAGCTGACCGCCTACGCGGCGCAGGTCCGCCACGCGTTGTTGAACGTGGAAATTCAACCGGCACCGAACCTGGTGGTGGCCGAGTCCAATGCCAGCCCCACCGTGCACCGCGGCGTGGAAGCCGGCCTGGACAGCACGCTGTGGCAGGCCGATGCCGGCACGCTGGCACTGCGCCAGGCCTATACCTTCAGCGATTTCCGCTACCGCGACGATGCGCGCTTCGGCGACAGCATGCTGCCCGGCCTGCCGCGGCACTACTACCAGGCCGAACTACGCTATGCGCACCCGTCAGGCCTGTACGCCGCGCTCAACAGCGAATACGCCTCGAAGATGGCCGTGGACTACGCCAACAGCGCCTACGTCGGCAGTCATGTGATCTTCGGCACCCGCGTGGGCTTCGATGCACCCGGCGGACGCTGGCAAGGCTGGCTGGAAGCCCGCAACCTCGGCGATCGCCATTATGCAGCCACGGTGACACCAGGCTATGACGATGCGGGGCGCGACGTGGCCCGCTCGACACCCGGCGAAGGTCTTGGTGTGTACGCCGGCGTGCGCTTGCGATTCAACTAAGGAGCAGACACAGGACGGGACTGCGGACCTGCGCCCGCAGCCCCATCGGTCCACCACACCGCGCTTATTCGGCCTTGAAGGTCAGCGTGGTGATGTGATGCATGACGGCGACCCGCTGGCTGCCGATCTTGGTGTCCACCGCTTCCTTGTGGCTGGCTACCACGATGTAGCGCCCCGCCGCCAGCTTGGGCAGTACCACGCGGCCACTGGCATCGGACTTGACCTCGCGGGTCCACTTGTCCGCGTTGATCACCGTGACTTCCGCATCGGCCAGCGGCTTGTTGCGAAACTGCAGGGTGAACTCCCGGCCTTGCGCGGCACGCGGTACCAGCTCGAAATCCAGGCGGCCCTGGGTGTCCTGGCGGCCGGCACGCGCGTAGTAGCTGACGGCCTCGAAGCGGCCATCCTCGCCCTTCCAAGGCTCGAACACCTTGGCATCGGCCAGCCAGGCATCGCCGCTGTCCTTCAGCGGTGCGCTCAGATGATCACCTTCCCGCGTCAGCGCTCCCGCCTTGCTCTTGGCACCGAACAGGTCCGGTTTGACGATGCGCTTGATCTCGTCCTGCCCGTGGTCCAGTTCTTCCTGCGCCGGCTCGCCGAAGTACACGCGCACCGGGCCGGCGCCATCGCGCTCGATCCAGACCTCATGCGCCTGCGCGGAAAACACCATGCCGGCGATCAGGGCGCCGAAAAGCAACGTACGTTTCATTGAAGGTTCTCGAGAGTGCTGCATTGACGGATCGGACAAAGGCCCGGACTTGTTGGGAATGATACGCATCCAACAACTGACCGAACACTGACAGACCTGTCAGCTC
>JBEVNH010000055.1:0-9373 GCA_040508175.1 Pseudoxanthomonas sp. | reverse complement strand
CCGACAGTGCCGCTGACAGTGCCGACACAGCCGCGACCAGCACCCAGCATGCGGCACGGGCGACCAAGCAGGCCGCGCACGCGGCCAAGACGGTGGATCCACGCCCGGCGTCCCCGGAATCGGGCTATGCCTCTGCCACGGACACGCAGGAAACCGAGGCCTGGGCCGTGCGGGCGCCGCGCCCCGCCGAAGCGGCCACCGATGTCTCCGAACGTTGACGCGCGACGCGCTGGCGCCAGCTTGCGCCACACCACGCGCTAGGTTGGTCGCATGATCCCGCCTACCGACGACCCACCGACCGACGCCGCACTTCCACACCCCCGTCCAGCGCAGCCCGCGCCGCCGTCACCGCGTCCGCGTGCGCCGCTGTCGCTGGTGGTCCTGGCGACCCTGGCCGTCGGTTACACGCTGTGGGCCGCGCAGGCCATCGTGTTGCCGGTCTTGCTGGCCGTGTTCCTGGCGCTGGTGGGCAACCCGGTGATCCGCGGGCTGCAACGCCTCTACATGCCGCGCTTCATCGGCGCAGTGGTGGTGATGTGCCTGTTCGTCGGCGGTACGGTGATGCTGGGCAGCCAACTGGTGGAGCCGGCCTCGTCCTGGTTCAAATCCGCCCCGCGCGAACTGCGGCAGCTGGCGCCCAAGCTGCGCTCGCTGACCAAGCCGGTGCACGATGCCAACGAGATGGCGGAGAACTTCGCGCGTGCCGCCGGCGGTGACAACAGCCGCCGCCGCGACGTGACGCGCACGGTGATGGACGACCCGTATCGCACGCTGACCACGACACCGAAGATGGTGGCCTCGGTGCTGGCGGTGGTGCTGTTGACGTTCTTTTTCATGGTCTACGGCGAGAACATGCAACGGCATGCCATTGCCCTGCTGCCCGGACGACAGCAGAAGAAATTCACCGTGGACATCCTGGTGTCGATCGAACGTGCGGTGTCGCGCTACGTGCTCACCATCAGCATCATCAATGCTCTGGTGGGGCTGCTCTTTGCCGGGTTGATGATGCTGCTGAAGTTCCCGGTGGCCGATGCGCTGCTGTGGGGCACGGCGGTGGCGCTGCTCAACTTCGCGCCGTACGTGGGGCCCTTGATCGGCATGGTGATGATGGCCGTGGTCGGCATGATCACCTTCGACGATGTCTGGATGTCGCTGTTGCCGGCGATTCTCTACCTGGGCCTGCATACGCTGGAAGGACAGATCCTCACGCCCATCGTGCTGGGCCGGCAGATGCGACTTTCGCCGCTGGTGCTGATCCTGGCGCTGATGGTCTTCGGCTGGCTGTGGGGCATGACCGGCCTGCTGCTGGCCGTGCCGCTGCTGGTCTGCATCAAGCTGGTGTTGGCGCGCTTGGAAGGGCTGGAAGGCTGGGCCCGGTTGATGGAGTAAAAGCGAGGCGCGGGCTGGGAGGAGTAAGAAGCGTGCGAAACACGAACGCTGTGCTTCGCCTTGCTCACTTGTCCCTCCTCTCCACTCGCTCCTTACTCCTGCACCCTCCGGCTCCCGTAAAATCTCTCGATGCTTCCCCCAATCCGCGCCGTCACCCTGGATCTGGACGATACCGTCTGGCCCTTCGCGCCCATCGGCGCCCGCATCGAACACGTGCTGCACGCGTGGCTGAGTGAGCACAGCCCGGTGACCGCACAGCAGTTCCCCATCACGGTCATGCGCCAGCTGCGCGAGCGCATGCATGCGGACCACCCGCACCTGGTCCACGACCTCAGCGAACTGCGCCGCCTGACACTGCGCCACGCGCTGCAGGAAAGCGGCGCCGACCTGGCACTGCTGGAGCCGGCCTATGAGGTGTTCTACGCCGCGCGCAACCAGGTGGAGTGCTATCCGGACAGCATCGACGCCCTGGCGCGCATCGCCGCGCGCGTGCCACTGGCGGCGCTGACCAACGGCAACGCCGACCTGGCACGCTGCGGTTTGGACATGTACTTCCGTTTCCAGCTGGGCTCGCGTGAGCACGGCGCCGCCAAGCCGGACCCCAGCATCTTCCTCGCCGCCTGCGAGCGCCTGGGCTGCGCGCCTGAGGAGGTGCTGCACGTCGGCGACCACATCCACATGGACGTCGTCGGTGCGATGGAAGCAGGCCTGCACGGTGGCTGGCTCAATCGCGAGAACGCCACCTGGCCGGCCGAACTGCCGCGCCCGGACCTGGAATTCACCACCCTGACCGCACTGGCCGACTGGCTGGATGCGCACACCCCGGAGCCTGCTGCCGCATGAGCGCCCCCCTGTCCCCCCATGCCCTGCCCTTGCACCTGATCGAGCGCACGCAGTTTGCCGCGTGGAAAGCCGAGCAGCCCGACGCGATCCAGCGCTGGACCGAATCGCAGGCCTTCAACGCCGCCGCCGGCAGCGTGTTGCTGCTGCCGGGCGAGCGCGGCGTGGCCGGGGCGGTGATCGGCATCGGCGATCCGCTGGACCCGCACAGCTATGGCCATGCGCCCACCGCGCTGCCCAGTGGCACGTGGACGCCCGCCGCACCGCTGCCGGTGGAGGTGCAGGCGGCGCTGCAGCTGGGCTGGGGCCTGGGCAGCTATCGCTTTGACTGTTACAAGGCGCGCCTGCGCGAACCGGCGCAGCTGCAGCTTGAAGCACCGGATGCGGAGACTGCCGACGTGCTGGCCGCCGTGCTGCGCGTGCGCGACTGGGTCAACACGCCGACCGAACACCTGGGCCCGGAGCAACTGGAAGCGGCAGCGCGCGCGATGGCGCAGGCGCACGGCGCCGACGTCGAGGTGATCACCGGCGATGCGCTGATCGAGCAGAACTTCCCGACCATCCACGCAGTGGGCCGCGCCTCGCACCGCGCCCCGCGCCTGATCGTGCTGCGCTGGGGCGAAAGCATCCACGCACCGCTGGCTGTGGTCGGCAAGGGCGTGTGCTTCGACACCGGCGGGCTGGACATCAAGCCGGCCGACGGGATGCGCAACATGAAGAAGGACATGGGCGGCGCGGCGCATGCGCTGGCGCTGGCCGGGCTGGTGATGGCGCGGCAGCTGCCGGTCCGGCTGACGCTGTTGATCCCGGCGGTGGAGAACGCGATCGGCCCCGATGCATTCCGGCCGGGCGACATCATCCGCACGCGCTCGGGTGTGACCGTGGAGGTCGACAACACCGATGCCGAAGGTCGCCTGATCCTGTGCGATGCGCTGACCTATGCCGGCGAGCAGCAGCCCGAGCTGCTGCTGGATTTCGCCACCCTCACCGGCGCGGCACGCGTGGCGCTGGGCCCGGACCTGCCGGCGCTTTTCAGCAACGACGACACGCTGGCCCTGCACTGGCAGCAGGCCGGTGAAACCCAGCGCGACCCGGTCTGGCGCCTGCCGCTGTGGCGCCCGTATCTGCGCTATCTCACCAGCCCGATCGCCGACCTGGCCAATGCCGGCTCGCGCATGGCCGGCGCGGTCACCGCGGCGCTGTATCTGGAGCGTTTCGTGCCAGCCGGCATTGCCTGGGCACACCTGGATACCTATGCATGGAACGACAGCGAGCGTGCCGGTCGTCCGGCCGGCGGCGAGGCCCTTGGCCTGCGTTCGGCCTGGGCACTGCTGAAAGCGCGCTACGGCCGCTGAGCGGTCCTGCAGCGCGCGTCCGGGCGCGCCTTGCTGTGTTTTGCTGTGTGCCTTAGGGATCGTCCGAGGTCAGCAGCGCGGGATCCACCGCCGCCACGGCTACCTGATTGCGCCCATGGGCCTTGGCGCGATACAGCGCTTCATCGGCGCGACGCAGCAGCAGTTCCGGCTCCGCGCCGCACTGCGGGTACACCGCCAGCCCGATCGACACAGTGACCGGCGGCAGGTCCTTGCCAAGGTGCTGCACGCGCATGGCCTCGACCGCTGCACAGATGGCGTTGGCCCGCTCCTCGGCGATGCGCTGCGGGACCTCCGGCAGGATCAGGGTGAATTCCTCGCCGCCATAGCGACAGGCGATGTCTTCCGGGCGCGACATCTTCAACAGCAGCTGGCCAAAGGCCGCCAGCAGCGCATCGCCGCCGGGATGGCCATGGGTGTCGTTGAACCGCTTGAAGTGATCCAGGTCCAGCATCATCAGCGTCAACGGAAACCCGCGCCGCGCGCAGCGCGCCAGCTCGCGTGACAACGACTCTTCCAGGTAACGGCGATTGAACAGCCCGGTCAACGGCTCGCGGATGGACTGCAGCCGTAACCGCTCCTGCAGGCGCAGGTTGGTCAGCGACATGGCCAGCTGTTCGGAGGCCGCTTCCAGGATGTGCAGCCGCTCCAGGAAGGCATCATCGGCCGCGGTGACGTGGATGAACCCCAATTGCGCGCCCTGCGCGGCCAGTGGGATGCAGGCCGTGGCCAGCGTCTGGCCTTCCTTCGCGTGTACATGCGCGCAGTGCAGTGCCGCCTGCGCGGCAGTGGCCACGTGTGACTGCCCACGCCGCAGTGCCCAGCACGCATCGAGCGGCAGCATCGGCGCGTCGTCGGCGCGGTGCCCGCCCCAGTGCATCGCGGCCTCGGCGTAATCCTGCGAGGCCCGGATGCGATAGACGCTGCCGCTGGTCTGCGGCAGCAGCTGCGAGAGCAGTTGCGCGGTCAGGCGCATGGCCTCCTCGGCATCGACGCAGCTCTGCAGCATGCTGGCCGAATGGCCGAGCTGGCGCAGCTCTGCCGTGCGTTGCTCAAGCTCCTGCACCGAAGTGCTCAGCCGCGCGTTGGCCTTTCTGCTGCCTCGGTCGGCACGGTCACGGCCACGGATCTCGCGCAGCATCAGCCAGTACACCATGCCGATCACGGCGATGCCGAAGGGAATGCCGGCAATGGCCAGGCCCTTGAGCATCAAAGAACTGCGGTTGCTGGACGCGGCGCGCTGCACCAGCAGTTCGCGCTCGGTGTCGGTCATCACGCGCGCCTGCCGGCGGATCGCCGCGGAGGTGACGTGCGCCTGGTTGCCAATCGCCGCAATGGCGTCCTGCATCCCGCGCGCCTCGTAGACCGCCAGCACCTGCTCCATCTGGCCAATGCGCGCATCTACGGCCGCATGCAGGTCGGCAACGCGCTGCGCCTGGCGTGGATTGTCCGAAACCAGGCTGGACAGGCGGTCGAACAGCTCGGGCAACTGCGCCCGGCCGCTGCGGTAGTCCGCGAGATATTCGACGCGATGGTTCAACAGGTAGCCGCGCTGCGCGGCCTCGGCATCACGCAGGCGTGCCTCGATCTCGTCCACGCGGGCGATGACTTCGTGCGTATGCGAGACCAGCGCGGCATCGCTGCTGAAGCGGCGCGTGCCTTCCAACACGCCGATACCGATCCCGATGAAGATCAAGGTGGCCAGCAGCGGACCGATCTGGTTGAGGAGACGGCGGGCAGCCATGGCAAGGCCGGTTCGGGAAGGCGGCCATGGTAGCGGAATCGATTAAACGCCCGTCAGGGACCTGACGCGGCCGGTTCCAGGCAGCCGCCATGCGCGCTGCTGGAACGCTAGAGCCAGCCCTTCTGTCGTGCCAGGCGATGGGCTTCGATGCGGTTGGCCACGCCCAGCTTGCCGATGGCATCGGACAGGTAGTTGCGCACGGTGCCGTGGCTGAGGTGGAGCCGCGTGGCGATGTCGCCGGCGCTGACGCCCTCGCCGGCAAGGCGCAGGACCTGGCGCTCGCGTTCGTTGAGCGGATCGGCTTCGGACCAGGCTTCCAGGGCCAGTTCCGGTGCAATGGCGCGGCCGCCGCGCTGCACGTTGCGCAACGCATCGGCCAGATGCTCCGGCGGTGCATCCTTGAGCAGATAGCCCGACACGCCTGCATCCAGCGCGCGGCGCAGGAACCCGGGCCGGGCAAAGGTGGTGACGATGACCACCCGCGTGGACAGGCCGTGGCGCTGCACGCGCTGGGCCAGCTCCAGGCCAGACAGGCCGGGCATCTCGATATCGGTGACCAACACATCGGGCTGCAGTCGCTGCAGCTCACGCCAGGCGCTCTCACCATCGGCCGCGGCACCCAGCACCTCGATGTCGTCTTCCAGGTTGAGCAATGCAGCCAGCGCGCCACGCACCATGGCCTGGTCTTCGGCCAGCAGTACCCGGATCATCCCGTGCTCCCGTCGTGCAACGGGGCGCATTGTAGGGGTGGCATCAGGGGGTCGGGGCGGACAGCGGCGGCGTGCGGACAGCCAGCGTGTCCTGCGCGGGCATCGGCACGCTGGCCTGGACGCAGGTGCCCGCGCCCGCGGCCGTAGTGACACGTAGCTCCCCGCCCAGCGCCTGCACGCGTTCGCGCATGCTGGTCAGGCCGGTGCCCGGTACCAGGTCGCCCCCGCGCCCGTCATCCTGCACGCGCAGCAGCAACTGCCGGCCCTCGCTGCTGACGGTAACCTCCACACGCCGTGCCTGGGCGTGCCGCTGCACGTTGGTGGCCGCCTCGCGCAGCACCATGGCAAACACGGTTTCCACCGACGGCGGCAACAACGCGCACGCGATGTGGTGGTCCAAGAACACACCATCGGATTCGAGGAGCAGTTTGGCCGAGGCGAGTTCGGCGGCCAGTTCGGCCGACCGGATGCCGCTGACCGCACGCCGCACCTGCGCCAGTGCGTCGCGCGCCACGCGGCTGACGTCTTCCATCTCAACGCGCGCGGCGGCCGCGTCCCGCTGCGCCAGGCGCGCGGCCAGATCGGATTTCAGCGCCACCAGCGACAGCGTGTGACCGAGCAAGTCATGCAGGTCGCGGCCGATGCGCTCGCGCTCGGCGACCGTGGCCAGACGGCGCACCTCGTCCTGGCTCAGCCGCAGCACGGCGTCGCGCTGCTGATCCAGCTCCTGCATGCCGATCATGCCGCCCAGCGAGAGCACGGTGAAGGGCATCCACACTGTCATCTGCCATGGATAACCCAACCATAGCGACCAAGCCACCAGCGCGCTGCTGAGCACCAGCAACAGGGCCATGTAATGCCACATCCGTCGCCGGCTGGACGGTCGCATCATCACGCAGCCGAAGACGAAGTAGCTCAGCCCCGACGGATACCAAGGCAGCAGGGCCGCACACAGCAGCATCAGCAGGCCGGCGTACAGATCGCGCTGGCGCGCCGGGCACATCAACAGCCGTGCGTAGATCAGCAGGAACAGGGGATACGACAGCAAAGTGCAGATCAGCCAGGTGTGATTCCAGCCTACCGGCGAGAACACCGGCGAAATGAAGACCCAGGCCGACCACAGCACGTGAAAGGCGTCACTCCACGGCGATTTGCCCTGGCGCACGCGCCCGGCCACCACCGAATCCTCGGCAGGCTGGAACCAGCTCGAAAAGCGCAAGCTCATGGCAGCGGCGTCCTGTGAAGCGTCAGATCATGCCATCGCAGGGCATGCCACTGGAGATCGCGCCATGGCGGGACAGGCCACCGCAGCGTGTCCCGTGAAGCACCCGCCCCTGGCGTGCGGCGCGAATGGCCAAGCGGCCCGTCATGCACGCTGCAGCCGGCGCTGCGCCAGCAGCAGGCTCGCCACCGTCACGACCGTCAGCGCGCAGATGTGCATCCACACCGCGTGGCCACCATCCATGCCCACCACTTTCAGGCCCAGTTGCCCCAGATGCCAGGCCGGCCACAGCGGTGCGAACTTGCCGATGACCGAAGGCAGCATCGACAGCGGCAGCCACAGCCCGGACAACAAGGCCATCGGCAGGTAGACCAGGTTGACCACCGCCGGTGCGGCCGCGCCCTTGGCCAGGCTGCCGATCAACAGGCCCAGTGCGCAGAACGGCAACGTGCCGAGCACCGCGACCAGCAGCAGCCACGCCATCTGCGAGGCTGACAGGAGGGCGCCGCCCAGTACGCGACCGGCCAGCAGCAACAAGAGCCCGATGCACAGCGCGAATCCCATCGCCATGACCATCTTGGCCAACAGCGGGGCCAGGGTTGGCACCGGCAGCGCGCGCTTGAGGGTGAGCAGTCCGCGTTCTCGGTCCATCGCCAGGCTGACGCCGAAGCCGAACAGTCCCGGCCCCATCACGCCGAACACGGTGTAGCTCGCCATCAGATAGGTCGCCGCCCTGGCATTGCCGTGATTCATCAGCACGCCGAACATCAGATAGAACATCACCGGGAACAGCAGCGTCGGCAACGAAAACGCCGGTGTGCGCAGCAGGCGCAGGCATTCATAGCGCGCCTCGCGTGCGTAGATGCCCCAGCGCGAAGGCGCGGCGGGAGCACCGTCGATGTGGCTGAGCGGCTTCATGCGGTGCCCTCTGCGGAGGTTGCATCGACACGCGATGCGTGACGGGTGATGTGCAGGAAGGCATCGGCCAGCCCGGCACGCTGCACTTCCAGATTGCAGGCCTGCGGATCCAGCGACAGCAGCCGGGCGACGACCGGCTCGGCTGGTTCGGCCTGGATCTCCAGCTGGCCATCGCGCGCGCTGACCGCATGCACGCCAGGCCAGGCCTGCACGACATCGGCCGACAGCTGCGTGGTGATGCGGATACGCCGCTGCAGCACGCGGTCGCGGATCTGCGCCACGCTGCCACGGGCCACCACGCGCCCGGCCTGCAGCACCGCCACCTCATCGGCCAGGGCCTCTGCCTCCTCCAGGTAATGCGTGGTCAGCAACACTGCGCAACCGGCCGCGGCACGCTCGGCAATCGCGCGCCACAGCTGCTGGCGTGCCTCGAGATCCAGGCCCGTGGTCGGCTCGTCCAGGAACAGCGCCCGCGGTTGCCCACAGATGGCCAGGGCGAACTGGACGCGCCGCTGCTGGCCGCCGGAGAGCTGCCCGTAGCGGCGCGGCAGCAGCGTCTCCAGGCCGGCGATGCGCGCGCATTCGGCCACGCTCAGCGGCTGCGCGTAATACCCCCGGGTGAGCAGCAGCAGCTCGCCCACGGTCAGGCTGTCGGGCAGCTCGGCCTGCTGCAGCATCACCCCGATGCGCTGGCGTGCCTGCAGCCGCGTCGGATCCTGGCCGAACAGCAGCGCCTGGCCCGCATCCGGGCGCTGCAGGCCCAGCAGCAACGACACCGCAGTGGTCTTGCCCGCACCGTTGGGGCCCAGCAGTGCCAGGACGCAGCCAGGCGACAGCACCAGATCCACGCCATCCAGGGCAACCTGCCGCCCATGGGATTTACGGACCGCCGACAGACAGGCTGGCGCCTGCGGATACGGATCTGGCACTGCGCGGCTCATGGATGTATCTGCTGTTACCGGAGGGTGCGGTTAGGCTGCGCTCGGGGAACACGCCGCGGCAGTGTGGGCGATCAGGCATTTCAGGTGACAGCTGTCACTGGCCTGGACACAGGCCGCAATCGCAGACTGCGCCCATTCCAACCCCGCGCTGCAACGTGGTGACTTCCGGCAACTGGACCTGTTGCGCCGCGATGGTCACATTCGGCATCCAACGACGTCCTAGATGGAACCATGAA
>JBEVNH010000036.1:0-11049 GCA_040508175.1 Pseudoxanthomonas sp. | reverse complement strand
GGCCACGCGTGACGTTGCGCGCCTGCTCAAGAAGTTCGAAGACGAGAAGGTCGATGGCGTGGTGATGGATCTGCGCGACAACGGCGGTGGCTCGCTGGACGAGGCGGTGGAGTTGACCGGCCTGTTCATCGACCAGGGGCCGGTGGTGCAGGTGCGTGAGTCCGGTGGCCGCGTCAACGTGAGCGCCGATCGTACGGCGGGCACCTCGTATGACGGCCCGCTGGCGGTGATGATCAACCGGGGCTCGGCTTCTGCATCGGAGATTTTCGCGGGCGCCATCCAGGATTACGGCCGCGGGCTGGTGATCGGAGAGACCAGTTTCGGCAAGGGCACGGTGCAGAACCTGCTCGACCTGGACCGTTGGCCGGCTAACGAGAACCAGACCAAGCGCTTCGGCCAGCTCAAGCTGACCATCGCCCAGTTTTTCCGCGTGTCCGGCAGCAGCACCCAGCACAAGGGCGTGGTGCCCGATCTTGCCTTCCCGGTCAGCATGGATGCCACCAAGTACGGCGAGAACACCTACGACAACGCATTGCCATGGACCAAGATCGCCGAAGTCCCGCACACCCAGTACGGCAACTTCGCACCGCTGCTGCCGCAGTTGCAGAAGCTGCACAACGCACGCGTGCAGGCGGACAAGGAATTCCAGTGGTGGTACGAAGACGTCAACGAGTTCCGTACCGAGGCCGACAAGAAGTACGTTTCGCTCAATGAGGCCGAGCGTCGCGCTGATCGCGACCGCCAGGAAACCAAGCGCAAGCAGCGCCAGGCCGAGCGCGAGGCCCTGGGTCTGCCGCTGGACCCGCTGTCGGACAGCCTGGCCGACGATGGCCTGGGTGCCTCCGAGCGCGACATCGTGAAGGATGCCGAGCGCGAAAAGCTTGCCGAGAAGCGTCCCGACCCGCGTCTGCGTGAGTCGGCCGCGATCCTGGCCGATGCGTTGGAAGTGCTGGGCGAAGACCGCAAGCTGTCGGCGCAGGTGTTGCCCGAGTCCACCTCGGCCGGTCATTGGACCGACTGAGGCGCGCCGCGATTCATGCGGATGATGAAGGCGCCTGCGGGTGCCTTCGTCGTTTCTGGCGGTGACAGGCATGACTGCAACCCGATGTTCCAGAGGCACGACGGCCAACACCGGCAGTTGTCTGCAACGCTGACCTACACTAGCGCCCCCACCGTCCGCCGAGGCGACCATGACCACCACCGTTTCCGCACCGGCCAAGCAGGCGCCGGGCGGATGGGCCATCGCGCTGGCATTGGCGCTGGTGTACGTGGTGTGGGGCTCCACCTATCTGGGGATCCGCTTCGCGTTGGAAGGCGGCTTGCCGCCGCTGCTGGGCGTGTCCGGCTCGCGTTTCGTCGTGGCCGGCGTGCTGTTCTTCATCTTCCTGCGCCTACGCGGCGAGGCGACGCCAACCTGGGCACAGTGGCGCACGTTGATCGTCATGGGGGGACTGTTGCTGGGCCTGGGCAATGGCATGGTGGTGCTGGCCGAGGACCGCGGCGTGTCCTCCGGACTGGCCGCCGTGGCGGTGGCATCGGTGCCCCTGTGGATGGGATTGTTCGGGTTGATGCGCGGGCACCGGCCGACGGGTGCCGAATGGATCGGCATCGCGATCGGCTTCGTCGGCGTGGTGTGGCTCAACGCGGGCGGTGCCCTGGCGGCGTCCGGACAAGGGCTGTTGTACCTACTGATCGCGCCGGTAGCCTGGGCGTTTGGCTCGATCTGGTCGCGTGGGCGCGATCTCCCCTCGCCCTTCATGACGGCCGCCGCGCAGATGATCTGTGGCGGCGTGCTGCTGACGATGGCCGGCCTGCTGCGCGGTGATCGCGTCGTTGCGCTGCCACAGGGCACGACGCTGGCGGCGTGGTTGTACCTGATGCTGTTCGGATCGATCGTGGCGTTCACCGCCTACGTGTGGCTGCTGCAGCATGTGCGTCCAGCGCTGGCGGGCAGCTATGCCTACGTCAATCCGGTGATCGCGGTGGGCCTTGGTGCCTGGCTGGCGCACGAGCGCTTCAGCACGCAGGAGTTCACCGCGATGGCGATGATCCTGGGGGGCGTGGTGGTGATCAATCTGGCCCGCGTGAGGCGCCGGGCATGAGTGCGGTCGTGGATCGCCGCGGCGTCGCCGCGGCCGTGGGGGCCTTCATCATCTGGGGCCTGTTCCCGCTGTACTGGTACTTGCTGCGCAGCGTGCCTTCCATGCAGATCATCGCCCACCGCATCGTATGGAGTGCGTTGATCGTGGTGGGGGTGCTGCTGGCCACGCGTGGCCTGACGTGGTGGCGAGATGTGCGGGTGATTCCGCGCGCGCTGCCGCTGCTGGCGTTGAGCAGCGTGCTGATCGCCTTCAACTGGGGTCTGTACATCTGGGCGGTGACCCACGGCCATGTGATCGAGGCCAGCCTGGGCTATTTCATCAATCCACTGGTCAGCGTGCTGCTGGGCGTGGTTGCCCTGGGCGAGCGCCTGCGCGCGCTGCAGTGGATCGCAGTGGCGTTCGCGGCCAGCGGCGTGGCCTGGCTGACCTGGCATGCCGGCGCGCCGCCTTTCATCGCGTTCGGTCTGGCCGTGTCCTTCGCGCTCTACGGGCTGGTGCGCAAGCTGGTGGCGGTCGAGGCAATGTCGGGCCTGGCCGTCGAAAGCCTGTACCTGGTGCTGCCAGCGCTGCTCTACCTGGCCAGCGGTGAATGGCGACAGCCCGGCTTCTTCGGCGCCTGGGCCTGGACCACCGACGTGCTGTTGATCCTGGGTGGTGCGCTGACCGCGGTGCCGCTGGTGTGGTTCGCCTATGGCGTACGCCGGGTGCCGCTGACCTTGATTGGCCTGCTGCAATACATCGCACCGACGCTGCAGCTGGTGCTGGGCGTGCTGGTGCTGGGCGAAGTCTTCAGCAGCGAACGGCTCATCGGCTTCGGCCTGATCTGGGCGGGTCTGGCGGTGTTCATGGCGCAGGGCCTGCTGCGCAGGAAGGCCGTGCCGGTGCCGATGGGTTCGACAGCGCCGTCGCGCGATGACACAGTGCGCCGATGAGTGCTGACGACCGCGAAACCGCCGCGATGGCGCAGGTGCATCGCCGCGTGATGCAGGCCGCGCGCGATGCCGCGCGCGATGGCGATGCCGCCACGCTGGCCATCGTGGTCGAGACCGAGGGCTCCACCTACGCGCGCCGCGGGGCCATGGCACTGTTCGGCGTGCGCTGCGGCCAGGTCGGGTGGCTCAGTGGCGGCTGTCTGGAGCCGGAGATCGCCCTGCGTGCGCACGCGGCGGCGGAGAGCGGTCAGGTCGACTGGATGGATATCGACACGCGCGATGACGAAGACCTGCTGTCGGGGTCCGCGGTGGGTTGTCGCGGTCGCTTGCACTTGATGCTGCTGCCGCTGAGCGCAGTGCCGGGATGGGAGGCGGTGGTGCAGGCCTGGTGGCAGGCGCAGCCGTTGTCGCTGGGCATCCGACTGGCCGCGGACGCGACCCAGGTCACGCTCGATGCGGGTGATCGCCAGTGGACCCTGGCCTGTCGTGGCACTGCCACGGCCTCGCGCTTTGCATTCACGCTGGCACCGCCGCCGACGCTCACCGTGTTCGGTGGCGGGCCGGAGACGCCTTTCCTGCTGCCGCTGCTGCGCGACGCTGGCTGGGTCACCGCGCTGGTCGAACGTCGCGCGCGCTGGTTGCCGCAGCCGCTGCATGCGCATGCAGCCGACACCCTTCAGCAACAGGCGCCGTCGACCGTGGTGGCGGGCTGGCAGGCGCGCGTGCCCGACGCGGTACTGGTGATGCACCACAACTTCGAGCTGGACCGCGAGACGCTGGAGCTGCTCGCCGGCACGCCGGTGCGGTTCATCGGCCTGTTGGGGCCGTCGCGGCGACGCGAGGATCTGTTCAAGCTGCTGCCGATCGCCGCGCGTGAAGCGCTCACGCCGCGCTTGCGCTCGCCAGTGGGTTTGGACCTGGGCGGGCAAGGCGCGGAGGCGATTTCCCTCAGCATCGCCGCGCAGCTGCAGGCCTGGCGCCACGGCCGCGACGCATGAGCGCCCACGTCGCCGTCGTCCTGGCGGCGGGCGGCAGTCGGCGCCTGGGGCATCCCAAGCAACTGTTGACGCGCGACCGCGAAGCGCTGGTGCAGCGCGCGCTGCGCCTGGCGCAGGCGACCAAGCCGCAGCGCACGCTGGTGGTCCTGGGCGCACACGGCCGCGCGATCGCCGACGCGCTCGCGCTGCAAGGCGTCGAGGTGATCGACAACCCACAGTGGGAGGCGGGACTGTCGACCAGCGTGCAGGCCGCGCGCGACGCCTTGGCCGCCTCGTTCACGACGTCCGAGGTGACGCCGGTGTTGTTCCTGGTCTGCGATCAACCGGCGCTGGATACCGCGCATCTGCAGGCATTGCTGCAGGCTGCACGCGGTGCCGACAATGCTTGTGCCGCCACGGCGTACGGCGCGCGGTTGGGCGTGCCGGCGGTAATTGCCTGGAAATATCTGGCCCAGGCCGCGCTGCAGGGCGATGCAGGCCTGCGCGGGCTGCTCAATGGCGAGCAGGCGGACGCCTTTGCGCGCGTGGAAGCGCCGGATCTGGCCTTCGATCTGGATACGCCAGAAGACGTGCGCGAAGCCGTCGCCCGTGGTTGGCTCGATCCCGGCCAGATCGTGGGCTGAAGCTCAGCGCGTGGTCAGCGCGTGGCGAGGACCGGGCTCGCGTGCAGCGGCGCCAGCGGCAATGGCACTGGGCAGCGCGCCGCGTCGCCACTGCGTGCCAGCCAGTCATCGACCGTCGCGCCGAGGCGATCCAGCCGCATCGGCAGGCTCAGATGCGTTTCGCCCGGCACTTCCAGGTAATGCACGCGCGGGGAGGCATGGGCCAGCAGGCGCCCGTGCGCGACCGGGATGTGCTGGTCGTCACGGCCATGCAGCACCAGCACGCAGCTGGGTGCATCGTGGAGCGCCTGGCGCACATCGACCTGGTCCAGGTCCAGTTCGAGCTGTGCATCGGCCGCGGCAATCACCGCGTTCAGATCCTGGCGCGCATAGACCAGCTTGGCGTACAGCGTCATCGCGGTGGCTTTCAGCGTGTCGGGGCGCGAGGCCAACATGTGCGGCACCATGTCACGGATGCCGCGACCTGCATTGGCGAAGGACTCCATCACCACCACGCCCTGCACGTCGCGCCCGAGCAGCGCGGCGGCGAAGCTCGCCGTGGCCGCGCCGTAGGACACGCCGAACAGATACAGCGGACCTGTGATCTCGCCCTTGGCCTGCAACGCGCGCACGACTTCGGCCACGTCCTGCGCTTCGCGCGTGCCATAGCCGGCCGGGCCGTGGCCGGAGCGGCCGTGGTTGCGCAGATCCAGGCTGATGACGCGATAGCCGGCCTGCGCCAGCTGCAGCGCCCACGGCATCAATGAGTCGCCATCCATCATCCAGCCATGCAGCAGCACCACGGTGCCGCGCGGCGCGAATGGTTCGGTCGGTCGCTGGAAGTCCAGGTCGAAGGCCACCTGCTGCAATGCCGAACCCCGCGGATTGCCGGCGTAGCGATAGTCCAGCCGGTAATCGCCCGGGTCCAGCGCACGCCAGAACAGCTGCACGCCGTCCACGCCATCGGCCATGCCACTGCGCGTGGGCAGGCGCCCCAGCATCGCGTCGACACGTGCGTGTTCCAACAAGGGCGATGCGCCACCCGGCGCAACCAGGCGTTCGCTCAGTGAGGTCGATGTAGGAGGAAGGCAAGCCGCCAGCCAGAGGCAACAGGCAGCGGCCAGCGCGAACAGGCGCAGCATGGAGATGACACACGAAGGAGGCCGCGCAGCGTACCGGCAGGGTTCCGCGCGGCGCTATCTCGTTTCGATGACAGAACGATGACGATTCAGCCGGTGGAGGACCGGCGGTCGGATTCAGGGTTCCGCGCCGCCGAGGCGGCCATGGCGACAGCGCGGACGCCATGCGTGATCAAGAACCTGTACAACATCCATCGCACGCGCCCCGGCTTGCCCATGGTGCCGCGGAGCAAGCGCCACGTGTGTCTGGTACGTACGCATGATGGGCCGCCCTCCTTGGCGACAGTCTTTCTGGCCATCGCTGCGCACTGCCAAGCGCCGGTCCCGGCGGTTGTTGCGAGGACCGCACGCGCGCGCACCGGCAAGCGCGGCCGGGCTTCGAAGGGGTTCTCACACCTCGCGCAAGGCGACGGTGATCGGCAGGCGCGCGGCACGCAAGGCGGGGAACAATCCACCGACCAGGCCGATGCCCAGCGCCCACTTCAGGCCATTCCAGAGCAGGTCCGGGGTGACCTTGAACTGGAACACCACCTGGCTGAAGTTCGCTCCCAGCGTGGAGACGCTGTAGTTGTTGAACACCAGCCACGCCACCAGCCCGCCGAGCAGGCCGCCCAGCAGCGCCAGCAGCATCGTCTCCAGCATCACGGCCGTCACCACTGGCAGGCCACGGAAACCGATGGCGCGCATGGTGGCGATCTCGCGCGCGCGCGTGGCCACGGCGGCATACATCGTGTTGAGCGCACCGAACACCGCGCCCACGGCCATGATCGCGCCGATCACCGTGCCGAGCACGTTGATGATGGTGCTCAGCTGGCCGGACTGCTTGGCGTAGTAGGTGCGCGTGGTTTCCACGTCCAGTTTCAGGCGCGGGTCGCCGGCCATGGCCGCCTTGAACTGGTCGAAGCCGGCCTTGCCCTCGGTCTTGACCGTGATCGACTGGTAGGCGCCGCGGTTGTAGGTGGACGCCAGTGTCTCGGCATCGGTCCACAGTTCCGAATCGTGCGCGTCGCCGGAGTCGAACTTGCCCACCACGGTCCACTGCTGGTTGCCCAGCAGGATCGGTTTGCCCACCTCCAGTCCGCGGAACTGCGACTGCGCGCCGGCGCCCACCACGATCTCGCGCAGGCCCGCGCCGAAGCGGCGGCCTTCGACGATCTGCACCGACGGGTGCACTGCCCAGGCCAGGTCGCCCACGCCGCGGAACTGCACGTTGGTATCGGTGCCATCGCTGCGCGAAGGCAGGTTGATCACCTGCGACAGTTCCGGGGAGATCAATGGGCGTCCCCTCTCGTCCCTGGCGATGCCTGGCAGGCTGCCGATCAGCGGCACCTGTTCGCGCATCACCACCGAGTTGGTCTCGGCCTGCGAACCGCCGCGCAGCACGATCGCGGTGGTGTCATCGCCGGTGCTGCTGAGCGTGGCCTTGAAACCCTCGCCCATGGCCAGCATGGCCACCAGCACGCCGACCACGCCGGCGATGCCCACGATGATCACCGACGAGGCGCCCCAGCGCTGCGGCAGGCTGGCTACGCCGATCCGCGTGGCCGCCAGGGCGAGTCGCCCGCCACGGGTGAGCCCCAGCCACAGCGCCAGCAGCACCGCGATGCCCAGCACCACATACCACGGCAGCATCGTCCACACGCCCAGTGCGAGCAGCAGCACGATCACCACCAGAACGTTGATGAGTTTCTGTTTCATGGCGTGTTCCTCAGCGGCCGGCCAGTGCGTCGACGATCTTCAACCGCTGCGCGCGCAGTGCCGGCAGCAGGCCCACCACGATGCCGATCACCAGCATCAGTCCAAGCCCGACCAGCCAGGTCTGTGCCGGCACGCCGCCCAGCGGCACCATGCCGTTGGTGGCCTTGGAGATGCCCGGCATGATCACCGAAGCCAGGCCCATGCCGATCAGCCCGCCCAGCACGATCAGCAGCACCGATTCGACCATCACCAGCACCAGCACCGTGCTGTCCTTGAAGCCCAGCGTCTTGAGCGTGGCCAGCTCCGGGATGCGCTCGCGCACGGCCTGGGCCATGGTGTTGCCGGTGAGCAGCAGCAGGGTGAAGAACACGGCGCCCATGATGGAGGTGACGATCAAGCCGATGTCCGCGAACTGTTTGGCGAAGGACTGGTTGAACGACATCTCGGTCTGGCTCTTGGTCTCATGGTCGGAGTTGGCCGAGATCGCATCGATGGCCTGCGCCACGCGCGAGGCCTGGTCCGGGTTGGCCAGCTGCACGGTGTACCAGCTGACCTGGTTCTTGATGTAGTCGTTGGCCTCGTCGAAATACTTCCAGTGCATCACCAGCTGCTGTTCCTCGCCGACGGTGTTGCGGTCCTTGACCCGAAAGATGCCCGAGAGCTGCAGCGGCCAGTCGTTGCTGCCACCGCGCGGAAAGATGGTGGCCTGCAACGGGATGGTGTCGCCGACCTTCCAGCCGTGTTTGTTGGCCAGCGCCTCGCCGACGATGGCGCCGGTCTGGTTTTCCTGGAAGGACTTCAGCTGCTCCGGCGCCACCTGGTAGTTGGTATAGACGTCGAAGTAATTGGGCGCGACGGAGAAGTTGGGGAAGAAGTTCTTCGGATCCTGGTAGATGCCGCCGAACCACATCGCATAGGTGACGTTGCGCACGCCGGGAAGCGCTTCGATCTGCGTGCGCAGCGACACCGGCAATGACTGGGTGATGGATAGGCGCGAAGAGACGATCAGCCGGTTGGCGCCATCGACACTGCCGCCGGAGCTGAAAGCCACGCGGACCGAGTCGAGCATGCCGAACAGCAGGAAGGCGGCCACCACCGACAGCAACGTCAGCAGCGTGCGCGTCTTGCTGCGGAACAGCTGCGCCCAGATGAGCGAGAAGTATTTCATGGGTCACCTCTAAAGCGAGGAATGAGTGATGAAACGAGGAGTGAGGAGTGGGCGAAGCAGTCGGTCGCGCGCGGTGGAATGAAGTGCTCGGGAGGTGTTTCCCTCACGCCTCACTGCTCGACTTCCGTCACCAGCTCCCCCTTGTCCAGATGCACGGTGTGCGAGGCGTATTCGGCGGCCTTGGGGTCGTGCGTGACCATGATGATGGTCTTGCCGTGTTCGCGATTGAGCTGCTGCAGCAGGCCCAGCACCTCCTCGGCCGACTGGCGGTCCAGGTCGCCGGTGGGCTCGTCGCAGATCAGGAAGGTCGGGTCCGAGACGATGGCGCGGGCGATGGCCACGCGCTGCTGCTGGCCGCCGGACAGTTCGTTGGGACGATGGTCGCGACGCTCGGCCAGGCCCACCAGCGTCAAGGCGATCTGTGCGTTGCGCTTGCGGTTGGCCGCGTTGAGATGGGTCAGCAGCAGCGGTAGTTCCACGTTCTTCTGCGCGGTGAGCATCGGCATCAGGTTGTAGAACTGGAACACGAAGCCAACGTGCTGGCTGCGCCAGGTGGAGAGCTGGCCGCTGCTATAGCGGTCGATGCGCTGGCCTTCGATCTCGATCTCACCCGAGGTGGGCGTATCCAGCCCGCCGATCAGGTTGAGCAGCGTGGTCTTGCCCGAGCCGGACGGCCCCATCAGCGCGACGAAGTCGCCGCGTTCGATATCCAGGTCGATGCCGTGCAGGACCTGCACTTGCTCGGGGCCGCGCTGATAGGTCTTGGTGAGGTTGCGCAAGGTGACGAGGGCAGTCATGGGAAATCCTCGGAGGAGCGGTGCAGCGGGAAGACACGAAAATGCAGGGGCAGTGGGCCGGGTGAGGCGCGCGGGCTAGCCGGTCATGTGGCCCAGGCTCCACAGCAGCCCGACCAGCATCGACACCAGTGCGCCGGTACCGATCAGCAGGCGCAGGCCCATGGCAACGCCACGCTGGACCTGGCCGGCAACGCCCCCGGTCAGTGCGCGCTGCGGTCCGAGCTCCAGGACGAAGCCCTGCGCGAGCACCCCGCTGGCGACCAGTACCAGCGCGGCGGGGAAGGACAGCGGCGTCAGCCAGGCCGCGGTGGCGGCCAGCGCCAGGGTGACCAGGGCCAGCGAAAGAAACGTGACTCTTCCTTGCATCTTTGCAGTCCTCTCAAAGGACGCGCCTGCGGCGCGCCATTGGCGGGTTACGGCGTCTGTGCGGCGGCATCCTTGATCTTGCTGCCTTCCTTCAATTCCGAAGGCGGGTCCAGCACCACGGTCTCGCCAGCCTGCAGGCCGCTGAGCACCTGGCGTTCCTGCGACAGCGTGTTGCCCGGCTGGACGGCGCGCTGCTGCACGGTGTCGTCGTCGTTCACGGCAAAGGCCACGGGCTTGCCGTCGCGTTCGACAATCGCCGCTGCAGGCACGCGCACGCCCTTGGGCTTTTCCGCCTGCTCGGGGGCAGCCTTCTCCAGGAAGCTCACGCGCACGCCCATGTCCGGCACGATGCGCGCGTCCTTCTGCTTGATGGCGATGCGCACCTTCACCGTGGCCTTGCCGCGATCGGCGGCCGGGATGATGGCGATCACCTCGGCCGGGATCTTCCAGTCCGGGTAGGCATTGAGCGTGGCTTCGACCGGCATCTTCGGCTGCACGCGGCCGATGTAGGACTCGCCCACGTCCGCCTCGATTTCCAGCGAATCCATGTCGACGATGGTGCCGATGCCGGTGCGGGTGAAGCCGCCTCCGGCCGACAGCGGCGAGACGATCTCGCCCGGCTGTGCCGCCTTGGCGGTGATCACGCCGGCGAACGGCGCCCGCACCACGGTGAAGTCCCTGCCGATATCGGAGATTGCCAGCTGGTCGCGGGCGACCTTGACGTTGCGCTGCGCGGTGAGCAGCTGCGCCTTGAGCGAATCGCGCGCGGCCACGGCCTGGTCGTACTGCGTGCGCGAGATCAGCCGCTGCTGCACCAGGCCTTCCAGGCGGCCGGCCTCGTTGCGTGCCTGCACCAGCTGGGCGGCGACGTTCTCGACCTGGCTCTGCGCGGAGGCCAGCTGCGACTGCGCCAGGTTGCGCTCGGCATCGGCGTTGATCGGGTCCAGCCGCGCCAGCACCTGGCCGGCTTCCACGCGCTGGCCTTCCTCGATCATCACCTCTTCCACCCGGCCGGTGATCTGCGCCGAGACCGTGGCGGTACGCCGCGCAACCACGTAGCCAGTGGCATCCAGCACCGAGGCATTGGCACCTGCGCCGGCCATGGCGACCACCGGTGCGGTGCGCACCTCGATGGCGCGCTCGCGGCCCAGCACCAGCCAGGCCACCACGGCCAGCACCAGCAAGAAGACAGTGGCGAGCACGATCCAAAGGCCCTTCCGCGAGGAGGGCGGTGGCGGGGCCTTGCG
>JBEVNH010000221.1:0-11221 GCA_040508175.1 Pseudoxanthomonas sp. | reverse complement strand
GGCGTGGTGGTGAACTACAAGCTCGGCGCGTTTCCCGAAGGCGCCGGGACGCTGGATATCGAACGCGGCCAGCTGACCGGCATCCATCCCACCCATTGGCAGACCGACACTTCGGTCAGCAACGTGTCGTGGGGTTACATCGATGGCGATACCTACAAGTCACCGACCTTCATCCTGCATATGCTCGCCGACGTGGTGGCCAAGAACGGCAACCTGATGCTCAACATCGGCCCGCGTGCCGATGGCTCCATCCCCGAGCCGGCGCGCGACATCCTCATGGCGATCGGTGGCTGGCTCAAGACCAATGGCGGGGCGATCTACGACACCACGCCGTGGCGCGTCTATGGCGAAGGCCCGACCGAAGTGGTCGCAGGCACCTTCCAGGACACCAAGACCAAGCCCTACACCGCGCAGGATTTCCGCTTCACCGTGCGTGATGGTGCGCTGTACGCCATTGCCCTGGGGTGGCCCGACGACGGCGCATCGGTGATCCGCTCGCTCAAGCGTGCAGACGGCGTGCGCGAGGTGGTGCTGCTGGCCACCGGCCGCAAGGTGCCGTTCGAGCAGCGCGACGACGGTTTGCATCTGCGCCTGCCCGCCAAGCGCCCTGCCGGAGAACAGGCCTACGCCTTCCGGATCACGCTTTCCCCTCCCGCTGACTGATGGACCTGGACCCGATGCTCAAGCGTTTGTCGTGGATGTTGCTCGCCCTTGCCCTCTCCGTCTCGCCGGCACTGGGGTTGGCGAAGGAACCGACCGCCCTGTTCTATCTGATGGGCACGCAGAAATCGACGAATTCGTTCCTGGCCAACGTCGACAAGATCGACGTGCTGGTGCCGACCTGGTATGGCGTGGACCAGCGCGGTCTGGTGAACGGCACGCCCAACCTGTACGTCTACGACATCGCCAGGAAGAAAGGCTTGAAGGTGATGCCGATCCTGTCGATGACCACCGGTCGCGACGGGTTCCACCAGCTGATGCATGACGAAGCGGCCAAGCAGCGCATGATCCAGGCGCTGCTGATCCAGGCCAGGCAGCACGCCTTCTACGGGTTCCAGTTCGACTTCGAGAACATCGCCTGGACCGACCGGGACGCCTACACGCTGATGGTCAAGCAGACCGCCGATGCACTGCACAAGGCCGGCCTCAAGCTGTCTGTGGCAGTCGTGCCCAATGGCCCTGGCCACGCCGAGGGCGGACGCTTTTCCAAGTGGATGTGGGAATACTGGCGCGGGGCCTACGATCTCAAGGCGCTGGGCCAGGCGGCCGACCTGGTCAGCCTGATGACCTACGACCAGCACACGCGCTGGACCGCGCCCGGCCCGGTCGATGGCATGCCGTGGATGAAGAAGCATTTGGACTATGCGCTGACCCAGGTGCCCAAGGAGAAGCTGTCGCTGGGCATCGCCACGTATGGCTATCGCTGGTACACCGGCGACCCGGTCAAGGAGGACGGCACCGAGGTTTCCAACATCGCCGCGGCCTACATCGACGCCGATGAGTCCTTCCCGCTGGCGATCGAGCAGAACGCCACGGTGCAGTGGGACCCGGTCGAGCAGGAGTCGTGGTTTTACTTCTACCGAGACGACATGCGCGAGTGGGTGTTCCGACCCGACGCGCGCAGCTTCCAGGCCCGCTACGACCTGGTGAAGCAGTCAGGCATCGAGGGCTTCAGCTGCTGGGTGTTGGGTGCGGAGGACCCCGCCGTATGGGAGCTGCTCCCGCTGGCAGTCCGTGCAGGCGCGGACCGCTGAGGCATTGCCCGACGTGGTGACAACGCAGCCGACCGCCGACGTGGTTTCGCACCCTGGCAACACGCGGCACCAAGCCGACTCTTCCCCCCTTTCTACCAAGCAGAGGTCTAGCTTCATGCGCCGAGCAGGACGTCACTCCGTCAATCAACTCGCCATCGCCATCTCCCTGACATTGACGACGCTGGCAACACCAGCTCTTGCACAAGAGCAGGCGGCTGCGCCTGCGGCCGGGCAGGACCAGGTGCAGCAGCTGGATGCGGTGCAGGTCAGCGGCTACCGCGCCAGCCTGGGCAAGGCGTTGAACGTCAAGCGCAACTCCGATGCCATCGTCGATGCGATCAGCGCCGAGGATATCGGCAAGTTCCCCGATACCAACGTGGCCGAGTCGCTCTCGCACCTGTCTGGCATCACCGTCGACCGCCAGTTCGGCGAGGGCGAGAAGGTCAGCATCTTGGGCACCGATCCGGCGCTCAACCGCGTGCTGCTCAATGGCCAGACCATCGCATCGGCGGCGTGGGGCGGCGATCCCAACGACCCGGACAGCCGCTCGTTCAACTACAGCATCCTGGCGCCGGAAGTCGTCGGGCTGATGGAGGTCTACAAGACCCCCGAAGCGCGCATCGACGAGGGCTCCATCGGTGGCACGGTGATCGTGCACACACGCAAGCCGCTGGAGCTGGAACGCAATTCGCTGAGCGGCACGGTGGGCCACAATTACAACGATCGTGCCGAGGACGGAAAGCCCAACGCCTCGGTCCTTTACAGCTGGAAGAACCAGGACGAGACCTTTGGTGTGCTGGGCTCTGTGATGCACTCCTCGCGCGTGCTTCAGCGCGAAGGCATCGAGATCTTCGGCTATGACGACGTGGCCAAGGCCGGCTTTCCCGCCAGCGTGGTCGGCGACAACACCGGGCAGTTCCCGACGTCGCTCAACACCGCACTGTTTGCCCAGACCCGTGAGCGCAATGGCGTCTCGGGAACCCTGCAGTGGCAGCCCGACGCGGACTTCGAGTTGAACCTCACCGGCCTGTACGTCAAGGAATCCTTCGACAACTACAACCAGAGCCGCTATGCCTACTGGGGTGGCAACGGGGCTGATGCCACCGCGCTCGGCTTCGAGAACGGCGTGGCGACCTCGGGCAGCTTCGCCGATGGCGTGCCCACCTATCTCGATGGCTACCTGCGTCGCAGCGAGGTCAAGACCGGCAGCATCAACCTGCGCGCGGACTGGCATGGCGATGGCTGGAATGCTTCCAGCCAGGTGGGCTTCACCAGCGCCACCGGCGGCGCCGGGCGCATCTATTCCATGCAGTTCGCCTCCTACGGTGGCTATGACTACGCCATCGATCACAAGAACACGGCGATCAACTATTCACTGGATCCGGCCGACCCATCGCATATGGGCCTGCGCAACGCCTCGGCCAGCACCAGCCCGCAGTACGACCGTGAAGGCTATCTGCAGATCGACTTCGACCGCGACGTGGAGTGGGGGCCGTTCAACAAGATCCTGACCGGCATCAAGGGCAGCAATCACGCCACCGGCCAGACTTCCCACAACCACACCTGGAACTTCGACGAGGTCAGTCAGAACCTGGGTGATTTTTATGGTGGCCCTACGCCTTCCGGCTTCATGGACGGCATTTCCAGCACCGCTGACATGCAGCGCTGGGCCACCATCAACGATGGCGCCATCAGCCGCTTCGTCGATGGCCAGCCCGGCGCCGATGCGCTGGACATGAACTATCCCGGCACCTTCAGTATCGAAGAGCAGATCCGCGCCTTCTATCTGCAGACCAATTTCGGAGGCGAGCGCTATCGCGGCAACATCGGCGTGCGCTATGCCCATACCCGTGATTCGACCGAGGGTTACACGTACGACGGCGCCAGTGACAGCTACACGCCGGTCAACCTCCTGAGTGGCTATGGCAAGTGGCTGCCTTCGTTCAACTTCATCTACGACCTGACCGATGATCTGGTGCTGCGCGTGGCCGCGGCGCAGGTCATTGCACGCCCGCGCTACTCCAACATGACGCCGTTCGTGAATACGGACGACACCACGCTGGTGGCCTCGACCGGCAACCCGGGCCTGAAGCCTTACCAGTCCAACAACTACGGTGTCTCGCTGGAGTGGTACTTCGCGCCGTCCAGCGTGCTCAGCGCCGAGTACTTCCGTCGCGACATCTCCGACTACGTGCTGACCACGGTGCAGGACCGCGTGTTCCGCAACAACACCACCGGGGGATCCAGCATCTACCAGACCTCGGTACCGACCAACGCGGGCGACGCGACGGTGCAGGGCGTGGCGGTGAACTTCCAGCACGATATCGGCATGGGCTTTGGCGTGGTGGCCAACTACACCTACTCCGATGCCAATACCGATGGCCAGTACAGCCTGCCGTACAACTCGCGCAACGCCTACAACTTCAGCCCGTACTACGAGCAGGGCAAGTGGAGTGCGCGCCTTAACCTGGGTTGGCGGTCGGAGTACTTCACCCAGGTCGGTCGCCTCAATGGCGAGCAGATGACGGACGAGTTCACCCAACTGGATGCCTCATTCGGCTTCCAGGCCACCGACCGCCTGCGGATCTCGCTCGATGCCACCAATCTGCTGGACGAGGGGTATTACAGCTACATCGGCAGCAAGGACCACCCGTACTATCTCTACAAGAATGGTCGCGGCTACCAGGTCCAGATGAACTTCAAGTTCTAGTCACAATGCCCGTGCCTGCTTGCACGCCGGCGCGGGCCGTTCTTGCTTCGCCTGCCGCGGCCTTGCCGCGGCCGTGTGCGTTCATCGCCATGCGTTTTTCCAGGATGTCCGCCCATGACCCCACATGTTGATGCGCCCGCTCCAGCACGACGCCTGTCCCAGGCGCTATGCGCCACGGCCTTGGCCCTGATGGTGCTGACCGGCTGCGGACAGCCGTCCGGCAAGCCGCCGCGCTTTCCCAGCGCGGACGTGCACACCACCGCGCCAGGCCTGCCGCCCCTGATCCCGGCGCCGGCGCAGGCGCGACGGCAGGCCGGGCAGTTCGAGGTCACCGCCAAGACGATCATCTCCGTGCAGCCTGGCGATTCCCAGGCCGAGGCCACCGGTCGCTACCTGGCCGAGCTGCTGCAACGCACGCGCGGGCTGTCGCTGGCGGTCAAGGGCGAGGCCGTCGCCCGTGCCGGCAGCATCCGTCTGCAGCAAAGCCCGGATGCGGCGGTGGAGCAGGCGCAGGGCTACGCGCTGGAGGTCGATGCGCGTGGCATGCGCATCCAGGCGCGCGATCCGGCCGGGCTGTTCTATGGCGCGGTCAGCGCCTGGCAGCTGATGACACCTGGCGCAGGGCAGGGCGCGGTTAGCGTGCCGGCCGTCAGCATCCGCGACTGGCCCAGGTTCGGCTGGCGTGGCCAGCACTTGGATGTGGCGCGCCATTTCCATGGCGTGGAGACGGTCAAGCATGTGATCGATGCGATGGCGCTGCACAAGCTCAACGTGCTGCACCTGCATCTGACCGATGACCAGGGCTGGCGCATCGAGATCAAGCGCTATCCCAAGCTGACCGAAGTCGGGGCCTGGCGCACCCCACCAGGTGCCGGCACGCATGGGGTCCCCAAGCGCTATGGCGGTTTCTATACGCAGGATCAGATCCGCGAGCTGGTCGCCTACGCGGCGCAGCGCCATATCTCGATCCTGCCGGAGATCGACATGCCCGGGCATGCTCAGGCGGCGGTGGCGGCCTATCCGGAGGAGCTTGGCGTGCCCAAGGGCGAGCGCCCGGCGGTTGGGGTGAACTGGGGCATCGAGCCGTGGTTGTTCGACACCGATGAGCAGAGCCTGCAGTTCGTGCGCAACGTGCTGGATGAATTGCTGGAGCTGTTCCCGTCGGAATTCATCCACATCGGCGGCGACGAGGCGATCAAGGACCAGTGGGAGGCCTCGCCGGCCGTACGCGCGCAGATGGCCAAGCTCGGGGTCAAGGATGCCCATGCCATGCAGGGCTGGTTCAACGAGCAGCTGGCGCAGTACCTGACGGCCAAGGGCCGTCGCCTAATCGGCTGGGACGAGATCCTGGAAGGCGGCCTGCCGGCCAGCGCGTCGGTCATGTCCTGGCGTGGCGTGGAGGGGGCGGTCTCGGCGGCCAAGCTGGGCCATGACGTGGTGCTGGCACCGGCTGGCTGGATGTATCTGAACTACCTGCAGACCGAGCGCAGCGACGAGCCCAACGGGCATATCGGCCCACTGCCGCTGTCCAAGGTGTACGCGCTGGATCCGGTCTCGAGCGAATTGAGTGCCGAGCAGGCCAAGCATGTGCTCGGCGTGCAGGGCGCCTTGTGGACCGAATACACGCCGTCGGCCTGGCACGTGGACCATGCCTTGTTCCCGCGACTGTCGGCCGTGGCCGAGGTGGGTTGGTCGCAGATGTCGGCGCGCGACTGGGATGGCTTCCTGGCGCGCCTGCCGGCGCAGCTGGCGCGCTATGCCGCGTTGGGCATCGACTACAGCGATGGTGCGTTCGCCCCGGACATCGAGCTGGAGGGGGGCGCCAATGCGGTCCTGGCGGGGGGCGCGGCCAAGGTCATGCTGTCCAACCAGGTCGGCTTCGGGGAGATCCACTACACCACCGACGGCAGTCCGCCGACGGCGGCGTCGCCGCGCTATCAGGCGCCGTTCGAGGTCGAACTGCCGGTGACGGTCAACGCCGTGGTCTTCAGCAAGGAAGGGCAGCTGCTGGCCCGCGAGCGCAGCCGGCAGTTCGACCGCGCCGCGTTGCTGCGGATCGACACCCAGGGCCTGGCCAACTGTTTCGACGATGGCCCGCTGGGTCTGCGCGTGCCGCTGTTGCCGGACATGGCCGGCGCCGATACCCCGGTCTACAACGTTGATGTCTTCCACACCTGCTGGCGCTACCCCAAGGCGCGGCTGGATGGTGTGACCGGCATCCGCGTAGAGGCCGCACGCCTGGCCCGCAACTACGGTCTTGCGCACGATCAGTCCAAGGTTGAGCAGTATCCGGCGCAGACCCCGCATGGCGAGCTGGAGATCCTGGCGGGCTGCAAGGGCGAGCGCCTGGCCAGCGTGCCATTGCCCGAAGGCGACACCCTGGGCGAGCAGTTCAGTCTCGAAACCGCCTTGCCGCCGAGCGCGGGCGAGCACGACCTGTGCCTGCGCATCACCGCGCCCATCAACGGCCCCCTGTATGGCATCGGTGCCGTGCAGTTGACCGAACAGGCCGCTCAGGCGCCACCCGCAACCACGCGCTGATTCACCCGGAGGACACCCATGCCGCTTCATTCACCCACGCTTCGTCGCACGCCGCTGGGCGCACTGCTCGCACTGGCCCTGGCCGTGCCGGGCTGGGCTGCCGCGCCTCGCGTGCAATCGCTCAATGACGGCTGGCAGGTGCGCCTGGCCCCGGGTCAGCATGACCAGGCCAGGGCCCACCCCAAAGCGGCCAGCTGGCTGCAGGCCAAGGTGCCAGGCGCGGTGCAGAGCGATCTGATCAAGGCTGGCCTGGTAGCCGATCCCTTCGTGGGCGAGAACGAAGCCAAGATCCAGTGGGTGGGCTTGAGCGACTGGCAGTACCGCAGCGCCTTCCAGGTCGATGCGGCCACGCTGGCGCGCGAGCATCTCGAGCTGGTGTTCGATGGCCTGGACACCTTTGCCGAGGTCACCTTGAACGGCAAGCCGGTGCTCAAGGCCGACAACATGTTCCGCAGCTGGCGCGTGGATGCCAAGCCATTGCTCAAGCGTGGCGAGAACGTGCTGGAAGTGACCTTCCGTTCACCGGTTGAAGTGATGCGCCCCTGGCTGGCCAAGCAGCCCTATGGCCTGCCCGGCGCCTACGACGATGCCTTCGGCAACGAGCCGGAAGGGCGTAACAGCTCCATCCATGTGCGCAAGGCGCCGTACCAGTTCAGCTGGGACTGGGGCCCGCGCATCATCAACGCCGGCATCTGGCAGGACGTGCAACTGGTGGCCTGGGACGCCGCACGCGTGGATGACCTGTACATCGACCAGCAGCGGGTGGATGCCGATGCGGCGCAACTGCAGGCGCAGTTCACCGTGGAAGGCGGCATCACTGGCCCGGTGGACATCGCCCTGCAGGTGCTCGACCCGGATGGCAAGGAGATCGCCAAGCTCAACCAGCAGCAGGTGATCGACCCGGGCCGCAACCAGATCGCCATGCCGGTGCGCATCGCCAAGCCGCGACGCTGGTATCCGGCCGGCTACGGTGCGCAGGACCGCTACACCTTCATCGCCACCGTCCGCGATGCCAACGGCGATACCCAGCAGATCAAGCGCGTCACCGGCCTGCGCACGGTGGAGATCCGCCGCGAGAAGGACCAGTGGGGCCGCGGCATGGCCTTCGTGATCAACGGCATCCCGGTGTTCGCCAAAGGCGCCAACCTGATTCCGCTGGACAGCTTCCCCAACAACGTCACCGAAGTGGAGATGCGCCGCACCCTGACCGACGCACGCGATGCCAACATGAACATGCTGCGCATGTGGGGCGGTGGCCATTACCAGGACGGGCGCTTCTACGACATCGCCGACGAGCTCGGCATCATGATCTGGCAGGACTTCATGTTCGGCGGCGCGGTCACCCCATACGACGTGGACTTCCGCGAGAACACCCGCCAGGAGGCCATCGAACAGGTCATCCGCCTGCGCAACCACCCCAGCATCGTGATCTGGTGCGGCAACAACGAAGTCCAGACCGGCTGGGAGAACTGGAGCAGCACCGAAGCCTTCCGCAAATCGATCGATCCCAAGGAAGTGGTGCGTCTGGACATGGGCATGGCCAACTTGTTCGGCACCGTGCTGCGCGAGGCGGTGAGCCAGCATTCGCCCAGCACGCCGTACTGGGCCTCCTCACCGGGCACGGATTACGACGCCGGCGCGGACCTCACCGACGATGGCGACATGCATTACTGGGCAGTGTGGGGCGGTGCGGCGCATCCGGTGACCCAGTACCTCAATGTCACCCCGCGCTTCATGTCCGAGTACGGCCTGCAGTCCATGCCGGAGATGCGCACCATCCGCGCCTTTGCCGGTGAGGGCGAGCTGAGCCTGGACCACCCCGCGGTGAAGTCCCACCAGAAGTGGGACAAGGGCCGTGGCAACGCACGCCAGCTGCTCTATATCCGCCGCGAGTTCGGCGAGCCGAAGGATTTCGAGAGCTTCGTCTACCTGAGCCAGCTGATGCAGGCCGAGGGCATCGAGATTGCCGCCAGCCACCACCGCGCCTCGATGCCGCGCACGATGGGCACCTTGTACTGGCAGCTCAACGACGTGTGGCCGGTGGTGTCGTGGTCCAGCGTGGACTATTACGGTCGATGGAAAGCGTTGCAGTACCGGGCACGGCACTTCTTTGCTCCGCAGGCGGTGATGGCCCTGCGTAAACCTGAGGGCAGCACCGCGGTGAATCTGGTCTCCGAGCGCACCACACCGCTCAACGCACGCCTGCGCACGCGCCTGATCGATGTGGAAGGCAAGACCCTGAGCACGCGCGAGGACAAGGTCACGCTCAAGCCGCTGACCAGCACTCCGGTCAACACCTACAGTGATGAACAACTGCTGGGCAAGGCCGATCCCAAGCGCACCGTGGCGGTGTTCGACTTGATCGATGGCGACAAGACGATTTCGCGTGCCGTGGTGTATTTCGATGCAGCCAAACATCTGGCGCTGCCGCAGCCGCAGATCGACGCGCAGCTGGCGGCCGAGGGGGATGGCTACACGCTGACCCTGTCCAGTCCGGTGCTGGCGCGCGAAGTGTGGGTGTCTTTCGGCAGCCTCGACGCCAAGCTGTCCGACAATGCCTTCACGTTGCTGCCAGGTGAGCCGATGACGCTGCATCTCACCAGCAAGGCCTCGCTGGAAGCATTGCGCGCTGCGCTGCAGCTGCGCGATGTCGCCAGCACCATGGCCGGTGCGCCTGCAGAGCCGGCGGAGTCCTTGTGATGCGAGGCACGCCAGTGCCGAGCAGCCACAGGCGGCGTGCGATGGCACTTGCCCTGCTTGGCGCCATCGCCGGCTTTGGCACTGCACAAGCGGACGAGGCCACCGACAGGGCCACCATGCTGGTCGCGAAGATGACCCTCGAAGAGAAGGTCGCGCAGTCGATGAATGCCGCGCCTGCGATCCCGCGCCTGGGCATCCCTGCCTATGACTGGTGGAGCGAAGGTCTGCACGGCATCGCCCGCAACGGCAACGCCACCGTGTTCCCGCAGGCGATCGGCCTGGCCGCCAGTTGGAACACCGACCTGTTGCAGCAGGTGGGAACGGTGACCTCCACCGAGGCGCGCGCCAAATTCAACCTTGCCGGAGGGCCTGGCCACGACCATCACCGCTACCAGGGGCTGACCATCTGGTCGCCCAACGTCAACATCTTCCGCGACCCGCGCTGGGGCCGTGGCATGGAGACCTACGGCGAGGATCCCTACCTCACCGGGCAACTGGCGGTCGGTTTCATCCGCGGCCTGCAGGGCGACGATCCACAGCATCCGCGCACCATCGCCTCACCGAAGCACCTGGCCGTGCACAGCGGCCCCGAACCCGGTCGGCACGGCTTCGATGTCGACGTCTCGCCGCGTGACCTGGAAGCCACCTACCTGCCGGCGTTCCGCGCCGCACTCGTCGACGGCGGCGCACAGTCGGTGATGTGCGCCTACAACGCGCTGCACGGCACGCCGGCCTGTGCGGCCGAGTGGCTGATCGACGGGCGCGTCCGTGGCGACTGGGGGTTCGACGGCTACGTCGTCTCCGATTGCGACGCGCTCGACGACATGACCGAGTTCCACTACTTCCGGCCCGACAACGCCGGATCGTCCGCCGCGGCACTGGCCGCCGGCCACGATCTCAACTGCGGCCATGCCTACCGCAAGCTCGGCGAGGCGATCAGCCGCGGCGACACCACCGAAGCGCTGCTCGACCAGTCGCTGGTGCGGCTGTTCGCGGCACGCTACCGGCTTGGCGAACTGGGCACCACGCGGCGCGATCCCTACGCCCGGCTGGGCGCCAAGGACATCGACAGCCGCGACCACCGCCAGCTCGCACTGCAGGCGGCGCAGCAGTCGCTGGTGCTGCTGAAGAACGACGCCAGCACGTTGCCGCTCAAGCCCGGCGCCACACTGGCCGTGCTCGGCCCGAACGCCGATGCGCTGGCCGCGCTGGAGGCGAACTACCAGGGCACCTCGTCCGATCCGGTGACCCCGCTGCGCGGGCTGCGCGAACGCTTCGGCATCACCGGGGTGCACTACGCACAAGGTGCGCCGCTGGCGGCAGGCGTGCCCGGTGCCATTCCCGAGACCGCGCTGCGCAGTGGCGGCAAGCCGGGCCTGCGGGGCGAATATTTCGACAACCTCGACCTTGCCGGCACGCCGCGTGCGGTGCGCCAGGACCGCACGATCAGCTTCAATTGGGACCAGGTCGCGCCCGCACCCGGCGTGGACAAGGACCGCTATGCCGTGCGCTGGAG
>JBEVNH010000220.1:0-10506 GCA_040508175.1 Pseudoxanthomonas sp. | reverse complement strand
CGCTTTCATGTCCGGCGCAGCCGCACGGCATGCGCAGACGACAACGCCCCGGCCTTGGCGACCGGGGCGTTGCGTCGTGCGCGCTGCTGCCCTGCTGAGACCTGCTCCGCGGCCGTTGCGAGAGTCGCCGGATGGCGTGCCGGAGCGACGCAAGCGCAATGCCCAAGTCGCACGCATCGCATGCACCGCACCCGCGCCCGCTGGCGCTGCAGGCGGTTGCGCAGGAGTTACAGCGAGTAGCGGAACCCCAGCATGTACTGGCGTCCGTACTTGGTGTACTCCTCGGGGAAGAACAGTCCGGTGCCGGTGCTTTCGCTGACCTCGGTGCGGAAGGGTTCGTCGGTGAGGTTGTTGACCTGGAACAGCAGGGTCAGGCCTTCCATGCGGCTGCCCTTGGCGAAGTCGTAGCTCACCTGCGCGTCCATCGTGCGTTCGCTCAGCGTATTGCGGTACTGGCGCTGGCCGAACAGCGCGCTGTATTCGCCGCGGTAGCCATCGCGGTAACGCTGGCTCAAGCGTGCGGAGAAGCCGTGCTTCTCGTAGTACAGCGTGGCGTTGGCCACGACCTTGGACAGGCCCGGGATGGTGTCGGTACCGGCCGAGTCGTCGTTCGGATCCGGGTCGATGGACGATTCGGTGTAGGACACGTTGAACAACGCGCCGAAGCCATCGAGCTTGTCGCTGAACATGCCGCCGGCCAGCGCCGTGGACAACTCCACGCCGCGCATGTAGCCGCCGGTGCCATTGGCCCACGTGTTGAAGTTGCCGGTGTTGGAGATCGGCTGCAAACCATCGGGATCGGGCGTGTAGCCGCTGAAATCCCACACCAGGTTCTGCCGGTAGATGTAGGTCTCCAGGTTCTTGCGGAACAGCGCCAGGCCCACGTAGCTGCCTTCGCCGAAATACTTCTCGAACGACAGGTCGAAGGCCAGCGCGCGGTAGGGTTCCAGCGTCGGGTTGCCGCCGCTGCCGCTCCACAGGCCGGCCTCGGCACCGGTCTGGATCACCCCGGCGCCGGAATCGGCGCTGAGGTAGTTGATCGGCGGACGCATCAGCGTCTTGTTGGCGGCCGCGCGGATCAGCCACCCATCGCCGAAGTCGAAGATCAGATTCAGGCTGGGCAGGAAGTCGCTGTACTCGGCGCCCAAGGTCTGCGAGCCCACCACCGAATCGTTGGCGGCGTTGAAGCCGGTGGAGGACTGGTCGGTCTGGATGTACTGCGCACCGACGTTGCCGCGCACGCGGATGTTGTCCGTCAGATCCATGTCGATGTTGCCGCGGATGTAGAAGGTGTGGACCTTCTCCTCGACGATGAAATCCTTGCGCAGGTCATCGTTGGTCTCGCTCAGGCGCACGTCGTAGTAGCGGTTGAGCAACGCGCGCGGATTGAAGCTGAGGATGTCGCCCATGCCCACGAAGTCCAGGGACGTCGGCGCGTACAGCAGGGAGGGATCCACCAGCGTCGGCGTGGTGCCCGCGCCGTCGGCCGTCGGCGGCAGGAAGGCGAAGAACACATCGGCGACCTTCTCCTTGGTGCGCTCGTTGAAGTTCACGCCGAAGTCCACGCTGCGCATGATGGCGTTGTCCATTGCGTGGCTCAGCTCGAGGCGGCCGGCCTTGATGGTGTCCTTCTGCTGGGAGATCTCCAGGCGACCGTCATGGTTGTAGTTCTGCGGATCCCACAGGTACACCGCGTTGGGGTCGGCCATGTCCGGCATGCCGAACTGCGAATAGCCCGGCGTGGTGCGCAGGTCGAAATCAACGCTCTGCCCGCCCAGGCGACCGGCATACAGTTCCAGCGCCGACTGGTTGCGCTTGGCGCGCGAGTAGCTGACGTCGGTGTTCAGGGTCCAGGTTTCGCCCAGGGTGAACTTATTGTTCCAGCCGGCCGAGAACAGCTTGTCCTGGCGCTGGTTGCTGTCGTTGCGGATGATGGGCTGCACGCCGTTGAGCGTGCCGCTGGTGAGCACCGGATAGCCGTTGACCAGCGAGGTCTGCGCGTTGCTGTAGCTGGTCCCGGTGCCATCGGCGCCAACGAAGCTTGAGTCGTTGGACCACATGGTCCCGTGCATGGTCTCATCCTGGTCGAACTTGGAGTAGTACAGGTCCAGGATGCTGTGCCAACTGTCGTTGGGCTTGTACTCGAGCACCGCCATGACGCCATCGCGCTGCAGGTCACGCGACTTGACCCAGGCCTCGGAGCCCTGCAGGTTGATGGCGTTGAGCGGACGTCCCGCCTGGTACGGGCCATCCCAGTCCACGCGATCCAGGTCGGCCCACCACCAGGACTTGTAATGCTCTTCCTGGAAAGGCGAGTTCAAGCGCGCCACGCCCAGCGCGACGCCGAAGGTATCGTCGGCAAACTGGTCCACGTAGGAGGCGCTGGCGCGATAGCCTTTGTCCTGGCCATCGCCGCTGACCTCGCCCAGCGAGTTGTACTCGCCCTGGCCGCTGACCACGATGCGGCGCTCGGCCAGGTCCAGCGGGCGGATGGTCTGCAGGTCCACGGTGCCGGACAGGCCCTGCCCGATCAGCGCGGCATCCGGTGTCTTGTAGACGACGACCGCGTTGACCAGCTCGGATGGATACTGGTCGAACTCCACGCCACGGCTGTCGCCGGTGCTGACCTGTTCGCGACCGTTGAGCAGGGTGCCGGCGAACTGCTCGGACATGCCGCGGATGTTGATCACCTGCGAGCGGCCATCCACGCGCTGCGTGGTCAGGCCCGGCAGGCGCGAGATCGAATCGGCGATGGACACGTCGGGTAGCTTGCCGATGTCCTCGGCGGAGATGGCTTCGACGATGGACGTCGCCTCACTCTTGGTTTCCACCGCGCTGGCAATCGCGCCACGGATACCGGTGACCTTGACGGTGTCGAGCTGGGTGGCGTCGCCGCTGGTGTTCTGCGCCGAGGCCGGGGCAGCGGCGGCCAGCACGACGCAGCAGGCCGCGGTGAGCAGATGGAAACGTGGCACGCGCGGGATGCGCGCCGCGCGGCGATGCCTTGCGATGAAATGTGTCATATGCCCCCTCCGGGCCAATGAGCCAGCGCTGTGTAACGGCCATCGCGGTGCACGTCAATTCGTGCATGACCGGTCATGCCGCGCCGGGCGCGAACGATAGCGGAATCAAACCACTAAGGCGCGTGAACTTTGGTCCTATGTGGCGACGCAGCATGCATGTCGCGCAACATCGCGTCCAAGATCAGGGTTTGTTTCTATCCGGGATGGTGCATGTTGCTTGGTTACCTTTGCCGATCCGCGCTCGCGTGCGGCCTGCTTGCCGGAGCCGTCACCGCAGCGGCAGCGCAGAGCGGCGCCGTGCATGGGTGGGTCACCACCAATGACCACCAGCAGGCACTGGCCACGCTGGCGACCACGCCATGGCAGGCCTCCAACGCACGGCCCATCGACATCGCGCTGGACGCCGGCAAGCCCGATCAGGCGATGGTCGGCTTCGGCGCATCCATCACCGACGCCTCGGCCTGGTTGATCCAGCAGCAGTCGCCCGCGCAGCGCGATGCATTGTTGCGCGAGCTGTTCGGGCGCGAAGGCAACGGCCTGGGCCTGAGCTTCACGCGGCTGACCATCGGCGCCTCGGACTTCTCGCGTTTCCACTATTCGCTGGACGACAGCCCGGGCAACGCGCCGGACCCGGCGCTCAAGCACTTCTCCATCCAGCACAACCTGGTCGACGTGGTGCCGGTGACAAAAGCCGCGCTGGAGATCAATCCACAGCTGAAGGTGATGGCCTCGCCGTGGAGCGCACCGGCGTGGATGAAGTCCAACCGCAGCCTGGTGCAGGGCACGCTGGACCCGCAGTTCCAGGACGCGTTCGCGCGGTACCTGCTGCGCTATGTCGATGCGTATGCGCAGCAAGGCATCCCGATCTGGGCGCTGACGGTGCAGAACGAGCCGGACTTCGAGCCCAAGGACTACCCGGGCATGCGCTTCAACGCGACCGCGCGTGGCGCGTTTATCGCCAAGCACCTGGGGCCGTTGCTGCACGCCCGCGGCGAGAAGGCCCCGTTGCTGTTCGACTGGGACCACAACTGGGACAAGCCTGAAGAACCCACAGGCGTGCTGCAGCATGCCGACGCGGCGCAGTACGTCCAGGCCATTGCCTGGCACTGCTACATGGGCACGCCCGATGCACAGGGTCCGGTCCGCGCGGCCTTCCCCGGCAAGGACGTGTACCTGACCGAGTGCTCGGGCGGCAACTGGGAGCCACTGAACACCGGTGGCCTGGTGCTGCAGGCACGGCGCACGGTGATCCAGTCGGTGCGCCATGGCGCACGCGGGGTGATCTTCTGGAACCTGGCGCTGGACGAGCGCAATGGCCCGCATGCCGGCGGCTGCGACACCTGCCGAGGCGTGGTGACGATCGATTCCAAAAGCGGGAAGGTGCTGAACCGCACCGACGAGTACTACGCACTGGCCCACGTCAGCCGCTTCGTGCTGCCCGGTGCACGACGCGTGGCCTCGCCGGAGACGCAGGGGCAGATCGACAACGTCGCCTTCGTCAATCCCGATGGCACGCGCGTGCTGGTGGTCAGCAATTCCGGCGATGCGCAGCAGACGCTGTCGCTGGGCGAAGGCGACCGGCGCGTGCAGGCCACGCTGCCGGCGAAGAGCCTGGCGACCTTCACCTGGTCGCCGGTGCAGTAGGCCAGCTACCGGTGCAGCCGTGGAAGCGGCTTTTGTGGGAGCTGCTCCAGCGGCGATGGGCTTTCATGGAAAGTCCTCATCGCGGCTGAAGCCGCTCCCACAGAGCGGGGCTGGCATGTCCTGACTGGCCGAGCTTCTGTTCGAGCATCAGCAATGCCAGGTCAGGAGCGTAGGCGGATCGCGATCCACCGTCGCACAAGCTCCGTGCCGATCACGCCCCTTGCGCGACAAGGTCAGACCCGGCGCCCAGCCGTGCAGCAAGATCCGGCATGGCGGCGGCGGATCACGATCCGCCCTACTCGCTGCGTCAGCAGCGATGGACTTTCATGGGGAAGCTTCATCGCCCTTTGCCGATACCGCCGGTCGGCTGCAATCGAGCTCGGCTCGCGCATTCCACGACCGAAGCCTCGGTCAACCACAACGAGACGGCCAGCCATGTTGTAGGTGTGGGTCTTGCGAGCTTTTGTGGGAGCTGCCTTTCGGTGGGAGCGGCTTTGGCGAGGATGAGGCTTCCCGATGAAGGCCCGATCGCGGCGAAACCGCTCCCACAGATGCGGGGCGGTCTTCAGGCGATTTGCAGCATTAGCTTGCAAGATGAAGACAGATCCGCTCAGCGCAGATGGGTGTCCAGCCAGTCGATCACCCGCTGCTGCACGTCGCGGCCGTGCTCCTGTTCGTAGAACCAGTGCGGGCCGCGCGGATAGGTCACCATCTCCACCGGCGTTCCGTTGAACTTGAGCGCGCGATAGAACATCTCACCCTGGGCCAGCGGCACGCGCTTGTCCTGCTGGCCGTGCAGCACAAGCACCGGCACGCTGACCTTGTCGACGTGACGGATCGGCGAATGCGCGTCGTACTCGGCGCGGTTGCTAACCGGGTTGCCGAAGTAGCCCGGCAGGTAGGTGGGGATGTCGGTGGTCAGCGCCATCGCGCCGATGTCGATCACCGCCGCGCCGACAATCGCGGTCTTGAAGCGCTTGGACTGCGTCACCGCCCAGGCCGACATGTACCCGCCATAGCTCCAGCCGCCGATGCCCAGGCGCTGCGGATCGATCACGCCCTCGGCTTCCAGCAGGTCCACGCCATCGAGGATGTCCTGGAAATCCGCGCCGCCCCAGTCGTGGCGCGCCAGCTCGGTGAAGGCATGGCCTTGGCCTTCCGAGCCCCGCGGATTCGGCAGGAACACCGCATAGCCGCGCGTGGACAGCAGCTGCGCCCAGTCGTGCCAGGAGCCCATCCAGCCCGACCACCAGGCCTCGGCCGGGCCGCCGTGCAATTCCACCAGCGTCGGCAGCGGCGTGCCGGCTTTCCAGTCCGGCGGCGTCACCAGCACGCCGGTGAGGCGGCGACCATCGCGCGATGAAGTCCACTCCAGCTCGCGCACCTGGCCATGCGCCCAGCCGGCGACCTGCGGATTGGTGTCGGTGCGCGTGGCGAGCTTGCCGCGCTCCAGCGTCCACACTTCGGCCGGCTGGTCATCACGCAGGCCGATGAAGGCGGTGCGGCCGTTGCTGTCGACGCTGAAGCTGGGATACGCGGTCTTGGGCCTGGCCAGCGTGCGCCAGGCGCCGGTGGCCGCGTCCACGCGCAGGAATTCACCGCGCACGCCATGCAGGCCCTGGGCGATCAGCGTGGTGTCGTCCTGCCAGTGCGACATCCACAGCGTGCCAGGCCAATCCTGCGCGACCGCCACGCGTTTTCCGCTGGCCAGGGTGTGCACGTACTGCGTGCCGACCATGCCATAAGGCGCGATGTGGCCGTACAGCAGCTTGCGGCCGTCCGGCGAAAACTGCAGCGGGAAGGCCGAGGCCAGTGGCTCCAGCGGTTCGCTCAGGGCGCCATCGGCCAGCGACAGCAGCACGATGCGCGACTGGTACCAGTAGCCACTGAGCGTGGTGTCGTCGGACACGCGCAGCGCCAGCGTGCCGCCGGCCGGCGACCACGCCACGTCCTGCACCTGCAGGCCAGCCGGCGTCAGCACGCGCGTCCGGCCACTGCGCAGGTCTCGCAGCCACAGCCGCGAGAATTGCGTAGGGCGTTCGATCTCCACGGCATCATTCTTCGCCTCGCTGGCCGCCTTGGCCTGCGCGCTGGGCGCATCGACCGCCAGGTAGGCCACCTGCTGGCCATCAGGCGAGAAGGCGTACTTGCTGACATCGCTCGCGGCCTGGGTCAGCAACTGCGGTGCGCTGCCATCGGCGTTCGCGCGCCACAGCTGGGTCTTGCCGAGCGCGTCCTGGTTCAGCGCATCCGGCAACGGCCGGTCGGACAGGAAGGCGATGCCGCCATCGGCCAGCCACTTGGGCGATTCTTCGTTGGCCTCGGCCGGCGCGGCCAGCGCTTCAGCCACTGCCTTGCCCTTTGCGGGCACGCGCCACAGGCGACTCTGCGGCGGCTTGCCCTGCGGCCGCGGCGTACTGAGCGTGTAGACGATCCACGCGCCGTCGCGGCTGATCTGCGGGTCGCCCACGCTCTTGAGCTGGCTGATCAGCGCCGGCGTCGGCAGGGTCTGCGCAGGCGCGGCGGTGGAGAGCAGCAGGCCACCGGCCAGCAGCAGCGACAGGGAAAGCGAACGGGTCATGCAGCGTGGTCCTGGGTTGCGGTCGCGAACAGATGCCGGCGCAGCCAGCCGCAGCCATGCGCGATGGCGTCGCGCGCCTGCGTAGAGACCGCCATGGCCTCGATGAAACTGTGCGGGGCCCCTGCATGTTCACAGGTTTCCACGCGCACCCCCGCCGCGCGCAGGCGCTGGGCCATCTGCCGGTTCTGTTCGGCCAGCACGTCGCGGTCGCCCCACAGCAGCAGGCTGGGGGGAAGCCCACGCAGGTCGGCGTGGATCGGCGCGGCCAGCGGATCGCGGCTTTGGCCTGCATCCGGGCCCAGGTAAGCGCGCCAGAACGCGTCCATCTCCGCGGCGCTGAGCATGTCCTCGTCGGTGCCCAGCGTGGCCGCCGCCTGCGCGGAGACCTGCGGATCCCATGCACCGTAGTTCAGCACCAGCGCACGCACGCCCTGCAGCACGCCGTGTTCGCGCAGTTGCAAGGCGGTGGTCACCGAGAGATTGCCGCCGGCCGAATCCCCGGCCAGCGCAAGGCGCTGCGGATCGATGTCGAGTGCGCTGGCCTGCGCGCGCAGCCACTGCAGCGCCTGCACGCACTGGTTGAGCGCGATGGGATATGGATGCTCCGGGGCCAGCGCGTAATCCACGCCCACGACCACCACGCCGGCGCCTTCGGCGTACTCGCGCATCAGCCGGTCATGCGTGTCCAGGCTGAACATGCACCAGCCACCGCCATGCAGGTACACCAGCACCGGGCTGTGGCGCTGCGCGGTGTGCGGGCGATGCACGCGCACGCGCAGGCCATCGGCGATCAACACGTCATGCGTGGACGCCATCTGCGGGCCACCGGCGCGCCAGCGCGCGCGCGTGGCCTCGGCGATCTCACGCCGTGCCGGCCAGTCCAGCATGCGACCGGCGGCCAGCGCGCGGCCCTCGCCCACCACCGCTTCGATGAAGGTGCGGATCTGCGGGTCCAACGCGTCCAGCGATGCACTCATGCGCGGCCCCCCTTGCCGTTGCCGCGCGTGGAGAACGCCTGCATCCACTGCACCACGTCGGCTTCGCCGCTGCGGCTCAAGCCGGCCAGCAGCTGGGCGAAGTCGTGGTCGCGCTCGTCCTGGCCAAGCTTGAAGGTCGCGCGGGTCTTGGTGATGACGCCGCGGAAAGCGGTGACGCCCTGCGCCAGGCGCGCGTAGCGCTCCCCCATGTCCTCCAGCGTCCACGCATTCGGACGCGCGCCCTCCATGCGTGCGACCAGCGCGCGCAGCTCGTCCTTGATGGCCTGCGGCTCCTCGCTGAGCGTGACCTCGAGCTCGAACACCGCCGCGGCGTAATTCCACGACGGCGCCTGCGTGCGGTCGTCCAGCCAGCTCGGCGACACGTAGGCATGCGGGCCCATCACCAGCGCCTGCGCGATGGGATCGCGGCGCAACCGGGCCACGTGCGGATTGCGCCGCGCCAGGTGTCCCTGCAACGCCACCAGCTGGCCGTCGGCATCCAGCGCCGCGCGCAACGGCAGCGGCGTGAACGCGGCATCGTCGCCAACGGCGGAGATCAACCAGGCCATCGGCTGGGCGTCCAGCAGCTTCAGCAAGTCATCCTGTGAGCGCGCGGCATACAGCGAATCACGTGCATGTCCCATCAGCGTTTCTCCAGCGTGGCGACCGAATGTGTCGGCCAACGATTGCTCCACGGCGCGGCGGCTTCCAGTTCGTAGGCCAGGCCGAGCAACAGCTCTTCGCCGCCGCGGTTGGCAGCGAACTGCACGCCCAGCGGCAGGCCGGCGTCGTCGTGCGCCAGCGGCAGCGAGATCGCCGCGGTGCCGGCCAGGTTCTGCAGCGGCGTGTAGGAGCACCAGTCGAAGAAGGCGGCCAGCAGTTCCTGCATCGGACGCTCCGGCGACAGCGCGCCCAGCCGTGGTGGCGCGTGATGCAGCGTGGGCGTCAGCAGCACATCGTAGGCCTGGTGGAAGGTGTCGAAAACCTGCGGCAGCGCGGCCAGCTGCGCATAGGCATGCTCCAGCTCGGCGATGCCGCAGTGCTTGCGGTTCCAGTGCGCCAGATTGCACGTCCACGGTTCCAGCGCGCCCTGTGTCACCTCGACGCCCAATGCAGCGACGGTGAGGTCCACGCAGTCGGCTGCGGTGTGCGACCACAATGTGGTCATCGCCCGCACCACTTCCGCGCCGTCGACCGGCCAGCGCATCAATTCCACCGTGTGGCCGAGCTGCTCGCACAGCCGTGCGGCCTGCGCGGTGGCTGCCTGCAATGCCGGCGGTGCGGCTTGGCCATGCAGGTTGCCTTCCACCAGCGCGATGCGCAGGCGCTTGTTAGATGCGTGCTGCACCATCGGTCGCGCCTGGGGCGCGGTGGCGGCGAACGCCCAGGCGGTATCGCGCACGCTGCGCGACATCAGGCTGTCGCTGACGATCAGGTCCTCGATGGCGTGGCGTTCGCGCACGCGCACCACGCCGCCGCGCCCGGGCTTGAGCCCGACCACGCCGCAGCACGAGGCGGGAATGCGGATCGAGCCGGCGCCATCGCTGCCATGGGCCAGCGGCACCAGCCCGGCGGCCAATGCAGCGCCGGCACCACCACTGGAGCCACCCGGCGAATGGGCACGGTTCCACGGGTTGCGTGTGACCGGGCCGAGCAGTGGCTCGGTCGAGGGCAGCAGGCCGAATTCGGGCATTGCGGTCTTGCCCAGCGGCACCAGCGCCTGCGCTTCCAGCCGTTGCGCGAAGGCATGGCCGTGCGTGGCCAGCACGTTGTTTCGGCTGCGCGAACCACCGCGCGTGGGCATGCCGGGCCAGGCCAGGGAATCCTTCAGCAGCAGCGGCACCCCGCCCATGGCGGGGCGGTCCGCGCCCATCGCATCGACCTGCGCCGCGCGTGCGCGCCCCAGGTCGAAGGCGTGGTGGCTCAACGCACCGAGTGCCGGGTCGAGCACTTCGATGCGGACGATCGCCGCCTCGGTCAGCTCACAAGCGGAAAGTTCACCGCGTGCGAGCAGCGCGGCCTGGTCGTGGGCATCCAGGCGCCCGAGCGCCAGCGCGTCGGCGACGCGCGGCACGGAAGGAGACAACGTCATTGATCGATTCCATCACTTGCAGACGCCAGCCGCCGCGAACGCCGCAGTCCATATCCGACATACAGCGCGGCACCGGCCACGCAATACACCACCAGGATGACGGCCGGCAGCGCATCGCCGCGTACGACCTGCAAGGCCATGTCGGTCAGCACCGGCGCCATCATCCCCACACACATCACGATGCCCAGC
>JBEVNH010000202.1:0-25557 GCA_040508175.1 Pseudoxanthomonas sp. | reverse complement strand
CATGCCGCAGTTGGTGCTGGGGTAGAGCTTGTCAGCATCCACGAACTGCAGGGCCTTGCGCAGCGTGTTGGCCACTTCTTCCGGCGTCTCGACCGTGCTGGACGCCACATCGATGGCACCGACCATCACCTTCTTGCCGCGGATGAGTTCGATCAGGTCGATCGGCACGTGCGAGTTGTGGCACTCCAACGAGATGATGTCGATGTTGGAGTCGCGCAGTTTGGGGAAGGACTCCTCGTACTGCCGCCACTCCGATCCCAGCGTCTGCTTCCAGTCGGTGTTGGCCTTGATGCCGTAGCCGTAGCAGATGTGCACGGCGGTCTCGCACCGCAGCCCCTCGATGGCGCGTTCCAGCGTGGCAACGCCCCAGTCGTTGACCTCGTCGAAGAACACGTTGAAGGCCGGTTCGTCGAACTGGATGATGTCCACGCCGGCCGCTTCCAGCTCCTTGGCTTCCTGGTTGAGAAGCTTGGCGAATTCCCAGGCCAGCTTTTCGCGGCTCCTGTAGTGCGCATCGAAGAGCGTGTCGATCATCGTCATCGGGCCGGGCAGGGCCCACTTGATCGGCTGTCTGGTCTGCTGGCGCAGGAACTTGGCGTCCTCCACGAAGACCGGCTTCGGGCGACTCACCGCGCCCACGACGGTGGGCACGCTGGCGTCATAGCGGTCGCGAATCCGGACGGTCTGGCGCTTGTCGAAATCGACACCGTCGAGGTGCTCGATGAAGGTGGTAACGAAGTGCTGACGGGTCTGCTCGCCGTCGCTGACGATGTCGATGCCGGCATGCTGCTGTTCCTGCAGTGACAGGCGCAGGGCGTCGCGCTTGCCTTCGACCAGGGCTTCGTTCTGCAGCTTCCAGGGCGACCAGAGTTTCTCTGGCTGGGCAAGCCAGGATGGCTTGGGAAGGCTGCCGGCGGTCGAGGTGGGGAGGAGCTTCTTCATGTTCGATGAGGCCTCGTGCGGTGTTGCTTAGAAAGAATGATGGGCGGCCCACTGCTCAAGCACGTGCTTGTAAGGCTTGATGAAATGTTCTTCGGTGAACTTGCCCTGCTTGACGGCGAGCTGGTTGCGCTCTTCCCGGTCGTAGACGATCTGGGTCGACGAGTAGTCCTGGTGCTTCAGGCTGGGCTGGTAGACCTGTCCGGCCACGGAGTTGGCGTTGTAGATTTCCGGGCGATAGATCTTCTGGAAGGTTTCCATCGTGCTGATGGTGCTGATCAGCTCCAGGTTGCTGTAATCGCCGAGCAGGTCACCGACGAAGTAGAACGCCAGCGGCGCCACGCTGCCGGGCGGCATGAAATAGCGCACCTGCAGTCCCATCTTCCCGAAGTAATGATCGGTCGAGGACAGTGCGTTCTGCAGGTACTCGACGCCCAGGATGGGGTGCCGGTTCTCGGTGCGGTGGTAGGTCTTACTGCTGGAAGCGCTGATGCAGATGACCGGCGGTTTCTCGTAGCGCGCCTTGTAGGCTTCGGAGTTCACGAAGTGCCGGAACAGCTTGCCGTGCAGGCTGCCGAAGTCAGCCGGCGTGCTGAAGGTGGTGGTGTGCTGGTTGTGCGCGGGCAGCAGCACGCTGAAGTCGTAATCACGCACGTAGGAAGAAAAGTTGTTGCCCACGATGCCTTGGATGCGTGCACCGGTTTTCTTGTCAACGATCTGCGTTTCCAGGATCTCGATCAGCGGGAAGGCATCATCATGTTCGTCGTCGATGCGCATCTCGACCGAGATGATGTCGAGTTCGACCGTGTAGCGATCTCCCGTCGGGTTGTCCCAGTGGGCCAGGGCGTTGAAGCGGTTGTCGATCATCTTCAGCGTGTTGCGCAGGTTCTGCTGGCGGCTTGCGCCCCTGGCCAGGTTGGCGAAGTTGGTGGTGATGCGCGTGCTGTCCGAGGGCTGGTAGTCCTCATCAAAACAGAGGCGCTTGATGGTGAAGGTCAATGCGTTGCTCACGATGATCGGGCTCTGGAATGCTTGGGGATGGGAGGGCGTGATTGGTGCAGCCGTTCAATCGCTGGCGTCTGTTCTGCCGGTTTGATCGGCGCAATGGCAGTGCATCACGCATCAAGTGGCGCGTGATGCATCGCGCCTCAGGCTGCGGCCTTTTGCTTGTCGGAAACGGATCCTGCCGGGCGCACCATGGCCAGCAGCGGCAAGGCCCGCTGCACGGCCAGCTGCGCACGTGCGATCAGCGTTTCGCTGTGCAGGCGGTACGCCACGAAATCCGCATCGGTTGCATAGACGCCCAGTGGCAAGGTGCGCGCCTGGAAGAAACTGAAGAGCGGTCGCAACTGGTGGTCGATCATCAAGGCGTGGCGCTCGCTGCCGCCGCAAGCAGCCAGCAGGACCGGTGTGTCGATCAGGGCATCCTGATGGACGAAATCGAAGAAATGCTTGAACAGCCCGGTGTAGGCGCCGCGGTAGACCGGCGTGGACACCACCAGCACATCGGCCTGTTCGACCATCGCAAGTTCCCGGTCCACCACATCGGGCAGCTGGGTGCGCCAGACGGCGGCGGCAAGTTGTGGCGCCAGCTGTCCGAGTTCGATCAGGTGCTGCGCACATGGCAGTTCACCGGCGATCAGCGCCATCAGGTGTTCCGCCAGCGCGGCGGCCTTGGAAGGCCGTTGCAGTCCACCGGACACCGCGACCACACGCAGCGGGCGTATTAGGTCGGCCTTCATGACGGGACGCGACGCGACGCAAGGCGTCGGTCAGCAAGCGTCGCAGCGCGATGCGGCGCGATGGTGTGTGTGTGGGCCATGGCTGCTCCGCGAGGAGATGAACGATGAAAGGCAGCCTAGTCAGCGGATTCGATGAAGTAAAATGGTGATATTTCACGAATCCATGAAAGCGAGTCATTCGAATGCTTGAGCGCATCCACCTCAGCATCGTCCGGCAGGTCGAGGAAAAAGGCTCATTGACCGCCGCCGCCGGTGTCTTGAACCTCACCCAGTCGGCCTTGAGTCACAGCATGAAGAAGCTGGAACAGCAACTGGGCACCGATATCTGGCTACGCGAGGGGCGAAGTTTGCGGCTGACGCAGGCAGGCCAATACCTGCTCGCGGTGGCGAACCGGGTGCTGCCACAACTGGACCTGGCCGAAGAGCGCATCGGCCAGTTCGCGCAGGGCGAACGCGGCGCGCTGCGCATCGGCATGGAGTGCCATCCTTGCTATCAGTGGCTGCTCAAGATCGTCTCGCCCTATCTGGCCGCATGGCCGGACGTAGACGTGGACGTGAAGCAGAAGTTCCAGTTCGGCGGCATTGGCGCGCTGTTCGGCTACGAGATTGACCTGCTGGTCACGCCCGATCCGCTGTTCAAGCCGGGGCTGAAGTTCGAGCCAGTGTTCGACTACGAGCAGGTGCTGGTCGTGCCCAAGGATCACGCGCTGGCGTCGGCGACCTATGTGAAACCGCAGCAGCTGACGCGCGAGGTGCTGATCAGCTATCCAGTGGATATCGAGCGCCTGGATATCTACAGCCAGTTCCTGCTGCCGGCCGGCGTCACGCCCAGGCGCCACAAGACCATCGAAACCACCGACATCATGATGCAGATGGTGGCCAGTGGCCGTGGTGTGGCGGCCATGCCGCGTTGGCTGGTCGAGGAATATGCAACCCGGATGGCGGTGGTGCCCGTGCGGCTGGGCATGCGCGGCATCCCTAAGCAGATCTACCTGGGGGCGCGCGAAGCGGATACCGCCATCGATTACCTGCGGGCCTTCATCGAACTGGCCCGCCAGCCTGCCAAGCCCATCGCGCAGCGACCAAGGTGAGCAGGCTTGCAGCAACGTCAGCGTCATTGGAGCGCGGAAAAAGACCCGCCCAGCGCCTACTCGCTTGAAGCGGACTCGACGCCGGCGTTAGGTGCCGCCAATCGATACCCCACACGCGGCAGCGTATGGATGAGCTTGGTCTCGAAGGGCCCATCCACGCTGCGTCGCAGTTCGTAGATGTGGGAGCGCAACATGTCGCCGTCGGGCGGATCGTCGCCCCACAGCGCATGTTCAAGGCGCTCCCGTGTGACGGTGACGGGGCTTGCGCGCATCAGGATCTCCAGCAGCTTGCGGCAGGCGGGATACAGGTGAAGGGGCTTGCCCGCGCGCGTGGCTTCCAGCGTGGACAGATCCAGGCGCAGGTCGTCGATTTCCAGCACCTTGCGATGGCCACGGCCGCTGGCGCGCAAGATCAGCGCATCCAGCCGCACCTCCAGTTCCTGCAGGGCGAACGGCTTGGTCAGGTAGTCGTCCGCGCCGGCGCGGAAACCGGCGATCTTGTCGGGCAGGTCGTCGCGCGCAGTCAACATGATCACTGGCACGTCGGGGCGATGTTCGCGCAGGGCTTTGAGGACGGCAGGCCCGTCCAGCCGCGGCAGCATCCAGTCCAGGATGAGCGCGTCGTACTGCTGGGTGATGGCCAGATGCAGGCCGGTAGCGCCATCGGGCGCGGCGTCGAGCGTATGTCCGCGCGCCTCGAAATAGGCGAACAGATTGGCAACCAGACTGCGGTTGTCTTCGATGACCAGCAGGCGCATGGCGGAAGGCGTCAACGGTGATGCGGCAGTATCGCCCCGTTGGCGTCGGAAATTGGTCGGCTGAATGTGTTCCGTGCCCGGGCGCGCCGTTAATGGCCGCGGAACGCACTTCCCACCGATCTCCGACACCGTCGCCAACAGCATGCGCCGCATCCCATGCGGTGTCTTGTTTCGATGGCTTCGATCGCTCCTGCCGTGTCGTCCGGCCTACTGGCGCCGCCGGAGCCACTCCCTAGGTATGTGCTGCGTCATGGGGTGATGCCGGTGGTCGGCGCACTGGTGCTCTCGCTGCCGTTGATGCGCCTGGGTGGCGACACCTGGTGGGCGGATCGGCTCTATGCCGGGCAGGGGCATGTGTGGGCACTGCGTTCCTCGTTCCTGCTGCGCACGCTGCTGCATGACGACATGCGGAAGCTGGTGGGGGGCATCTGGATCTTGCTGGCAAGCACGCTTGCCTGGGACTGGCGAGGCGCCGTGTCGCGCAGATGGCATGCGCCGCTGCGTTACGTGCTGATCGCGATGCTGACGTCGGTCTCCCTGGCGGCGCTGCTCAAGGGCGTCACACATGTCGACTGCCCGTGGGATCTGGCGCGTTACGGTGGGGCCTTCGGCGGGCGTGGCCTGCTGGACTGGCACGCCGTGGACCCTGGCCCAGGTCGCTGCTTTCCTGCCGGTCACGCCAGTGCAGGCTATGCGTGGGTGGCGTTGTATTTCATGTGCTTGGCCGTGAAGCCCGCCTGGCGCTGGTCTGCCCTGGCGCTGGGGCTTGGCCTGGGTTTGGTGTTTGGCGTGGCGCAGCAGCTGCGGGGCGCGCATTTTCTCTCGCACGATCTCTGGGCGTTGACCGTGTGCTGGATCACCAGCGCGATGCTGGCGCGGTGGCTGCTGCCCGCCATGCGCACCAATGGACAGGGGCATGCGCCGTGACCACCTTCAGTGCACCTGCAAAAGCCCCGCAGTGGCATTCGGCCGGCATGACGTGGCGATCCTGGCGTGGCCGCGCCAGCACCGAACAGGTCATTGCGCTTGTAAGCCTGGGTTTCACCTTGCTTTGCAATGGGCCGTTCTGGCACGCAGCGCTGTCGGCCAGCCACGCCGGCGTGCGCTTGGTGCTGTCGTTGTTGCTGATCGTGACCGGACTGCACGCGCTGCTGATCTCGCTGGTGGCAACGCGACGCACCCTGCGTCCCCTGCTGACCATCGTGATTCCACTAACGGCGCTGGCTGCATGGTTCATGCAGTCCTACGGGCTCTATGTGGATGCGGACATGCTGCGCAACGTGCTGCATACCGATCGGCGGGAAGCGGGCGAGCTGCTGACACCGGGCCTGCTGATGCCACTGGTGCCTGCGTTGCTGGTCGTGGTGTTGCTGTGGCGCGTGGATCTGGTCGCGCGTCCAAGCTGGCGCCATGCCGTCCTCCTGCGCGCGTTGTTCGTGGGCGCTTGCCTGCTCGCCATCGCCGCCGGCGGCGCGCTTTCCAGTCGTGCGCTGGCCAGCCTGATCCGGGGCCAACGCGAGGTGCGCTACCTGGTCACACCTGCCAACTATCTGGTGTCGCTGGGCCGGGTGCTGTCCGACGCGCGACGCGGCGGACAGACGCGGCGCTTGCCGATTGGTGCCGATGCGCACCTGTCGCCTGCAGCCAGGCAGGCAGGCCGCAAGCCGCGCCTTCTGGTGCTGGTGGTGGGTGAAACCGTGCGTGCGCAGAACTGGGGGTTGAACGGCGTCACGCGGCAGACCACGCCTGAGCTGGCCGCACGGCATGACGTGCTGAATTTTCCGGACATGCATGCCTGTGGCAGCAGTACCGAAGTGTCGCTGCCCTGCATGTTCTCCCCGTACGGGCGCGCCGACTACGACGAAGCGAAGATCCGCGCGCATCAGTCGCTGCTGCACGTATTGGCGCGTGTGGGCGTCCATGTGCTGTGGCGCGACAATCAGTCGGGCTGCAAGGGGGTCTGCGATGGACTGGCCGTGCAGTCGCTAACGTCCAGTCGCGATCCGGTGCTCTGCAATGCGTTGCGCTGCCAGGACGGCATCCTGCTCAAAGGCCTGGAGGACACACTGGATCCGGCGCATGGCGACCAGGTCATCGTGCTGCACCAGCTGGGCAACCATGGGCCGAATTACTTCGAACGCTCTCCGAAGGCCTTCGCGCGCTTCATGCCCACCTGCATGCATCCGGACCTGGGAGCCTGTCGTCGCGAGGAGATCGTCAATGCCTACGACAACGCGGTGTCGTATACCGATCATGTGCTCAATGCCGCGATCGGCTGGCTACAGGCGCGCCACGACTACGACACGGCCTTGCTTTATGTGTCAGACCACGGCGAGTCGTTGGGCGAGAAAGGACTGTTCCTGCACGGCATGCCGTATGCGATTGCGCCGGAGGAACAGCTGCGTGTGCCGATGGTGATGTGGTTTTCGCAGCAGTGGCTTGATCATGATGGCCTGCACCTGGATTGCATGCGCACTCGGGCAAGCCAGCCCGCTAGCCACGACAATCTCTTCAGCACCGTGTTGGGCCTGATGCAGGTGAAGACCGGCCTGTACCTGCGCGAGCGCGATCTGCTGGCGCAGTGCCGCGCGTAATGGACCTGCATACGTGCTGGAGAAAGCGCTACCGAGGCCGGTGTGAAACCGCGCCACCCGGACGAAAGCCTGCCGGTGCGAGATGGGACGCTGGCGGATTCGACGACCGGCGTTGGATATCAGATCATGGCAAAACATAGCGCCGCGATGGACATGCAGCGCGAAGGCCTGTCCTTCAGACGATGAGATACACCATCACTTCTGCAGGAATAGCCGATAGACCGGGTTGTCGGTCTCTTCCACGTAGGGATAGGCCAGCGTATCCAGGAACTGGCGGAAAGCCTTGTCGTCCTGCTTGGGCACCTGTAGGCCAACCAGGGTGCGGCCGTAGTCGGCGCCCTGGTTGCGATAGTGGAACAGGCTGATGTTCCAGGTCGGTCGCATCAGGTTGAGGAACTTGAGCAGCGCGCCGGGCCGTTCGGGGAACACGAAGCGCAAGAGCCGCTCGTCCTGGGCCAGGCTGGAGTGCCCGCCGACCATGTGGCGGACATGCTCCTTGGCCAGCTCGTCATGCGTCAGATCCAGCGTGGCAAACCCATGGCGGATGAAGTTGCCGGCGATCTTCGCCGACTCGCCCTTGCCATGCGTGGTGAGGCCGACGAAGACATGCGCCTGTTGCGCATCGCTGATGCGGTAATTGAACTCGGTGACATTGCGTGCGCCGCCGGGCAGGTGGCCGACCAGTTCGCAGAAGCGGCGAAACGACCCGCGCGCTTCCGGAATGGTCACCGCGAACAGGGCTTCGCGTTCCTCGCCCACCTCGGCGCGTTCGGCGACGAAACGCAGGCGGTCGAAGTTCATGTTCGCGCCGCACAGGATGGCCGCGTACGTCGCGCCCTTGGTCTTGTGGGTGGCCACGTACTGCTTGATCGCCGCCACCGCCATCGCGCCAGAGGGTTCCACGATGCTGCGCGTGTCGACGAAGACATCCTTGATCGCTGCACAGACCGCGTCGGTGTCGACGATGATGAAGTCATCCACCAGTCCGCGCGCGATGCGGAACGTCTCCTCGCCCACCAGCTTGACCGCGGTGCCATCGGCGAACAGGCCGACATCGCTCAACGCCACGCGCTTGCGCGCCGCGATCGAGCGCACCATGGCATCGGAATCGGCCATCTGCACGCCGATCACCTTGATCTCCGGACGCACGGCCTTGATGTAGTTGGCCACGCCGGAGATCAGCCCGCCGCCGCCAATGGCGACGAACACCGCATCCAGCGGTCCTTGATGCTGGCGCAGCATCTCCATCGCAATCGTGCCTTGGCCTGCGATCACGTCCGGATCGTCGAACGGGTGGACGAAGGTCAGACCCTGCTTTCTCTCCAGGATGGCGGCGTGCTCGTAGGCGTCGGAGTAGCTGTCGCCATGCAGCACAACCTCGCCACCGAGTGCCTTGACCGCATCGATCTTCAGCTGCGGCGTGGTTACTGGCATGACGATGATCGCGCGGGTACCGAGCTTGTGCGCACCCAGGGCGACGCCCTGGGCGTGATTGCCTGCCGATGCGCAGATGACGCCGCGCTGCAGCTGTTCCTTGGTCAGGTGCGCCATCTTGTTATAGGCGCCACGCAGCTTGAAACTGAAAACCGGCTGTTGGTCCTCACGCTTGAGCAGGACCTTGTTGTGCAGGCGTTTGCCCAGATTGCGCGCCGGCTCCAGCGGCGACTCCACCGCCACGTCGTAGACGCGCGCGGTGAGGATCTTCTTGAGGTAGTCGGCAGGCTTCAGATGCTTGGTCATAGGACCGGGAATGCTACACGCCACCCGCCGCATTTGAAGGCCTGCGCCATGCGGTTCCAGGGATTTTCCTTCTGTGGAAAGCCTCAATTGAAACCATCTCGGTGAACTGCGCCGGCCGGGACGGGAACCTAGGCCGTATTTCGCGGTCGGATCCTTTGCAACGTTAAGGAGAAAGTGACAGATGCAGGCGAAGACATCGCGATGGCCATGGGTATTGGTCGTGCTGGCTGCGGCAGGCGCTGGCTGGTTCCTGTTCAAGGGACCATCACCGGACAAGCCGGTGGGCACGCCCGCCCCGCCAATGACGCAGGCCGCCGCCGCTGCGCCACCCGCAAGTCACGTGGCGCCGCCTTCCAACGCGCGCGAGAGCGAAGTGCAACATCCCATCAACGCCGATGCTGCCGACCCCGCCTTGCCGCCGTTAACGGACAGCGATGCCGCGGCCTGGGAGGCGCTGGCGGGTGTCCTGGGCCAGGGCGATACGCTGGCCATCGTGCTGCGCGATCACCTGATCCAGCGCGTGGTGGTAATGGTGGACAATCTGACCAAGCCCAGCATCACCCGTCGCGCGTTGGCGCTACAGCCGGTGCCAGGAGCCCTGGCGGTTGAAACTTGGGAGGGGGCGGACCACATCGCCGCCGCTAACGCCGAGCGCTATGCGCCGTACGTGGCGGCGTTTACCGGGGCCAATGCCGAGACGCTGGTGGCGGCTTATCGGCGCTTCTATCCCCTGTTCCAGCAGGCCTATGTCGAGTTGGGATATCCAGAGGGCTACTTCAACGATCGCCTGGTGCAGGTGCTGGATCACCTGCTGCAAGCGCCGCAGCCCGCTGCCTCGCCGGAGGTGCAGCGCGATACACGCGGGCACTTCCGCTTCGTCGATCCAGCGCTCGAATCGCTGTCGGTCGGGCAAAAGGCGCTGGTCCGCCTCGGGCCCCAGCAACAGCAGCAGGTCATCGCGCAGCTGCGCAACGTGCGTGCGGCATTGACGCGGATGTAGCCCTTCGCCGCCGTGTTGGTGCATGCGACCAGCGCATCAGGCTGCGTCGAGTTCCGGGTAGTGGCGGAAGATGCCAAGGGTGTTGAAGGCGACTCGGCGCTCGGATGCAAGGTAGGCGGCGATATTGGGACGCTGGCCGACCCGTTCCTTCAGGGCCAGCAGCAGCGGAATCTCTTTCGACAAGGTCTGCATGCGTCTGGGGAACATGTAGTCCAGACCGCTCATGATTTGAAATAGTGAAAGATCCACGTAGGAGTATTCGCGCAGCGGATGGCGGCCCCCGCCTCGTTCGACGACCTGCTCGAAATAGCGGAGGAACTTCGGCAGGCGGTTGGCCCGCAGGTCTTCGGCGCGTCGCTTTGCTTCGGCTTTCTGGTCCTCGTAGTACAACGCTGAAGCCACCGGGTGATGCGTGTCGTGCACCTCGGCCACCAGGTCGGTGATGGTCATCTGTAGTTGCAGGGCCTGCAGCCGGCGCGATTCGCTGCCGGGCACCAGGTCCAGATGCGGCCCCAGGTAATGCAGGATGTTGGCGACCTGCGCGATGACCAGCCGTCCGGTTTTGAGGAAGGGTGGGGCGAACGGACGGGCGCCGTCTTCCCGCCCGTCCAGGAAGGACTGCATGACCGCATCGCCTCGCACGCGGGCCACGTCGGTGTAGGCGGCACCGGCATCTTCCAGTGCCAGTCGCACGAACTCGCCACGCCCCTGCAGGCCGGTCCAGTAATACAGCTGGTAATGCATCGCAGGCTCCTGTGTGATGAGGGCCTAACGTAGGCAGGCAGCGGGGAGCATGGTGTGATGCATCGATGCCTGTGCGCTGGATCAGCTTGAACAGGCTCGCCCGGTTGTCATGGACGCGCCTATGCACCCTGTTCCCCGCGGTGTGCCCGGGGACGGCATCTTCGTGCAGCGCCCGTGTCCGCGGGTGCACAATACGGCGCCTTGAAGAGACCTGGATGCGTCATGGAGATTGAAGCCCTTTTGAATGCCGCGCTGCGCGAGGCGGGTTACGGGCCGGACGCCATCGGCTCGGCAATGCCGAGGATCCTGCGCATCCTGGAGGCTGAGGACGTGCGTATCGAAGTAGGTCGCCGCCTGTCGCGCAAAGAGCGCGAATACGTGCGCCTTCAGCTCGAACTGGGGTTGAGCGTGTCGGAAGTGGTCGCAGGCTTGAGCAAATAAACTGCGGATCCACCGCGCAAGCAGGCCATGCCGAGGTCAACGGGGTATCGGGGCCGATGCGCGCGGCGCCTCTTGCCCAAGCGCGCGCAGGCGGTGTTACGTCGGCTTCCGTGCTGGACGAGGTTGTCGTGGTCGATGGCCCGCGCAGGCGTGTGGTGAGGTGCCGCCCTTGCCTCGCAGGGCGGCTAGCAGTTGGTCTCGCACTCGATGGGCGCGTCGCGACTGTCGGCGAGCCGAATCTCGGTTCGTGGGGCGCCTTGGGCTGCGCTCAGCGCGAGGCCATTTCCCAGATTGAGCTCGGTGGCGCGGCAAGTGTCGGTCCAACCGGGAACGCGTTGTCGGTCAGACGCTGCGATTCTTTCCACAGCTGGGCGGCGTGCGCTTCGTTCAGCGCCTGCGTGGGGAGTTTGGCTTCGGTCGGGTGACCTCTTGTCTCGCCGAGGCGGTCCGGCCCGTAATAGCCACCGCCAACTGCCTTGGGCGAGGTGGCCGCGAACAGGGTCGGCAGCGCGCCCTGCGCCGGCGGTTGGAACAGGAACCACATGAAACGTCGGGCCAGCCCGGGCAGGCTCCAGAGTCCGGCCCCGTTGGGCAACAGCTCGGTGCGCGATATTCCCGGGTGCGCCGCTATGCTGGTGATGCCCCAGCCGCCAGCGTCACTGCGGCGCTGCAGCTCCAAAGCAAACATCAGGCAGGCAAGCTTGGACTGGCCATAGGCGACCATCGGCTTGTACGCAACCTGGGACTGGAGGTCGTCGAAATTGATGACGCCGGCGCGGGCGGCCACACTGGAGACCGTGACGACCCGAGCATTGCTGGATCTTCTCAGCAGCGGAAGCAACTGGGCAGTCAGCGCGAAGTGTCCGAGGTAATTGGTGCCGAACTGAAGCTCGAATCCGTTGGCCGTCTGTTTGCGCTTGGGTGGCGTCATCACGCCGGCATTGTTGATCAGCAGGTCGAGCCGACCTTCAAGCAACTCACCGAGGCGAAGGCGCGCGCCAAATGCCTCGATGGAATCCAGGCTGGCAAGATCCAGCAGCTCGAAACTGGCTTTCGAACCGGCCACGGTCTGTCGGATATGGCGAGTCGCGGCGATGCCCTTGGCCGGGCTGCGGCCGGCGAGGATCACGCGGGCACCCGCCCGCGCCAGGGCGATTGCATCTTCAAGGCCCAGTCCGCCCGTGCCGGTGACCACCGCGGTCCGGCCCTGCAGCGAAGGGATGTCGGAAGCTGTCCATCTGTCCATGTGTGCTGTTCTCTGGTTAGGTGAAGTGGGTGTTGCTTGTGTCGTACTTCGGGCGTCCGTGCCTCGCTCATCAAGGCCGATGGAGGCAGAGTTTCTGTGGCATGTCGCGCGTGCTTCCGGGCGGGTGAGACCACGGTGAAGGCCTGGAACCAGGCACCGGCACGCTCGGTTGCAGGTCGCTGCGATCAAGCTGGTCGACCAGGGGCGGTGCGGTGGCTTTGGCGTGTGCCCGTCCCAGCCATAGACCCAGTGCCGCCCAGGTCAGCGCCAGCGGCGCGACCACGCCGAGCAGTGCACCGGTCGCCATCCCGAGTTTTGCGATCAGGCCATCGGTCTGTGCGCCGACGACATCGCCGGCGCGATAGACGAACGTGTCGATCAGCGCCTTGGCCTTGTATTTATCCTCACGGGTGGCGACGGTGAAGAGGCTTTCGCGGGCCGGTCGGGTAATGCCACGCTCCACGGCGCGGTTGGCCGACTCCAGCAGGACCAGGGCGATGAAGGACCCGGAGATGGCCAACCCGATGAAGCCGGCGGCGGTGGCCAGTGGCAAGACCGCCAACGCCACGCCGTGTCCGAAACGCCGAATGATCCTTCCGGTCAGCGTGAGCTGGAGGATCAGCACCACCACCTGTGTCCACATGTCGATGCTGGCCAGCATCGCTGCGCGCGCATGGATGTCATCCACCGCGGCCGTGACCATCTGCAGGCGCGTGAAATAGACGAAGGTGGTCATCACGCCTACCAGCAGGACGTAGGCCGCGATTCCTCGGAGATAGGGCGAGCTCACAATGCCGCGGACGCCAGCCCAGGCGTTTCCGCCGATGCGGGGGGCTTGGTCGTCCGGCAGCCAGGTGCTGCTGGTCCCATGTGCTGGTTGCGGGTCCGGCGCGCTGCGGATAAGGCCGGTTGCGGCGATGACGGCCAACAGGAGAAATCCCGCGGCCACCAGCAACAGGCTTGGGGTTCCAAGTGGCTGGGCGAGCTGCGAGGTCAGCCAAGGGCCGATGATGGCGCCTGACGTGCCGCCGATGGCGATCAGTGGAAACAGCCGCTTGCCCTGGTCGCTGCTGAAGCGGTCGGTCAGCAGCGACCAGAACACCGAGGTCACGAACAGGTTGAACACGCTGAACCAGACGTAGAACACCTGCCCGCTGGTCCGTCCGACTGCATCGGGAGCAAAGGCCAGCAACGCCCAGAATCCGCACAGGCTCAGTACAAAAAAGCCGTAGGTGATGCCAATGAACTGCGCGCGCCTGAGGCGGCTGACCAGCCATCCAAAGAGCGGATTGACTGCGAGCGTGACCAGTGCGGTACCAAAGAAAAGCCATCGGACGCTCTCGATTCCACGCTCCATACCGAGCGCGTCGCGGACTGGCCTGAGCAGCATCAGTGCGGTCAGCACACAGAAGAAGAACGCGGCCGCAGTCAGCACAGCTCCGGCTTCGCCGCGGCGAAGGCCGAATGCCTGAAGCAGAAAGCGTGGAGCAGACGTCCAGGGTCGGATCATGATGCGTCCAAGGCAGCGCCGGTCTGGGGGAGAGGAGCGTGGGTGCGGTCAGTTGGCTGACAAGGACGTTGCGCCTGGGAACCGTGCGCCGGTGAGCTGCTCGCTCAGGGTCCACAGGCGTGTGGCGGCGGCGGGATCGCGTGCCGCGTCGGGGACGGTGGCCAGTCCGAGTGGGCCAGCGACTTCGTTGGGACCGGTGGGGCCGTAATAGGTGCCGCCGCGTGCCTGCGGGGAAGTCATTGCATACAGCGTGGGAACCGCGCCCTGTGCGGCTGTCTGAAGGTGGTCGCGACTGGCCGCCCATTGGCGCCCCTGCTCGCTGTCCAGGCCCGGGCCGCGTGCCACCAGCTCGGTCACCGCCACGCCTGGATGCGCTGCGACGCTCGTGACTCCCCAACCGGCCGCCGTGCTTCGACGTTGCAGTTCGAGTGCGAACATCAGGCAGGCCAGCTTGGACTGGGCGTATGCGGGAAAGGCCTGGTACGTCTTGCTCGACTGGAGATCGTCGAAGTTGATGCGGCCCTGGTGGACCGCGATGCTGGACAGGGTGACCACGCGCGGTGCATCGCTCTTGCGAAGCAACGGCATCAGCTCGGCCGTCAGCAGGAAATGGCCTGCATAATTGGTGGCGAACTGCAGCTCCAGCCCGTCGGCGGTTGCACCGCGCTTGGGAGGCGCCATGACGGCGGCGTTGTTGATGAGTCCATCGAGCCGGGGAAGCGTGTCCTTCAAATGCTTGGCCAGCGCGCGTACCGACCCCAGATCGGACAGGTCGAGCGACTCGAACTGCACCTTCGCATCGGGCACCTCCTGCTTGATCTGATTGATTGCTTCGCGGCCGCGCTCCGGATTGCGTGCGGCGATGATGACGTTGCCGCCTGCAGCGGCCAGCGCCTTGGCATCCTCGTAGCCCATGCCGCTGGTGCCGCCGGTGATCAGGAAGGTACGTCCGGCCTGCGAAGGCATGTCGCGCACGCTCCATTGCGGATCCGGCGCGGACTGCGCAGGCGCGTTACCGGCTGCGAAGACGCTGCCGAGGAGGAGGCCCCAAGTGGCAACGCGGCGTTTGAAGCCGTGAACGGCAGGTTGCTGTGGTGGCATTGCTGGAATAGCGGTCATGACTTGACTCCGTTGACGTGTGGCGTGGGTGGCTTGGAGGACGTGCGGTGCCGGCACCCGGGCGAATATCCGGCGAGGGCCCGTGTCGTTGCATGGCACGGGCGAAATGCGGGGGCGCGCTTCAGAAACTTCTGCTCAGGCCCAGGACCAGGCGGCCCATCCCACTGCGGTCCGATTCCAGCAGGGGGCTGTCCTGCAGCGTATTGGGCAGGAACTGGTACTCGGCCGATCCGATCAGCTGCCACTTGGCACCAAGGGGATGCATGACCGTCAGGCCGACGCGCGGAATCCAGGCCGAGCCGGGGCGATAGGCCGCAACACCGCGTGCCACTTCCTCGTCGAGGATTCCGAAGTAGTAATCAGCTAGATTCGAAGAGATCCAGCTGCTGCCTGCATTGACGGTGAGCGCGGTGCGATCGAGCCGCCACGTGTAGCGATAGTCCAGGGCGAGCTCGTAACCCTCGTTGCTGCCTGAGATGTCGTGTGTGGCGTCCAGCGAAAGCGAGCCCCAGGCGGCGCCGTAAACTGCGCGGATTCCAGCATCCACCCCGTCATCGCGGTCGCTGAGTCGCGCGGGGTCCAGGCCATTGGCCAGCAGCGCGTCGCGGCCCAGGTCGTCGATGTCGAAACCGTAGAGCCGTGCCGAAAGAAGGGCATCGAGCCGGAATCCTGCGTTTTCGTAGAGGTGCACGCCGCCAGAGATGCCTCTCAGGAAGAAGCGGTCCCCCTCGTAACTCACCATCGGGAAGGGACGCACACGCGTGCCTTCGCCCGCATAGGGGCTGTCAATGACGGCGGCGCCGGCGCCGACCGACCACTGGCCGGACGGGCGCGGCACCTGCTGGGCGAGCACGGTGTGGGGCAGGGTGAGCAGGGCAAGGCTGATCAGGGTCGGGGCTGTGATGTTCATGGTTCGCTCGTATGCTCGATGGAGGGTGGAAATGGCGAGGACGGTCATCAGGAGGGGGAGTTCGCCGCGGTCGCTGTGCGATGGCGTTGCTGCCCGCCTGCATTGCCGGTGGCGTTGCTTGGAGGCGTTGCCTGGCGCAACTGGGCACGGCCAAGCCACACGCCAAGCGCAGCCCAGGCCAGTGCAAGGGGGATGACCACGCCCACTAGGCTGCCCATTGCCAAGCCCAGGCGACCCAGCACGCCTTCGGCCTGGGCGCCGATGACATCGCCGCTGCGGTAGACGAAGGTGTCGAGGAATGCCTTGGCCTTGTACTTTTCTTCGCGGTCCAGCACGGTAAACAGTGCCTCGCGGGCCGGCCTGGTGATGCCACGCTGCACTGCGCGGTTCACGGCCTCCAGCAGGATCAGCACGACGAAGGAGCCGTACAGCGCCAGTCCAATGAATCCAACTGCGGTGGCCAGAGGCAGGATGGCCAGCGCGACGCCCAGGCCAAATCTACGGATGATTTTCCCGGTCAGCGTGAGCTGGAGCACCAGCACCGCGACCTGGGTCCACATATCGATATTGCCGAGGATGGCGGCGCGCGTATCCACGTCGTCCGACACCGCGGCCACCATCTGCAATCGCGTGAAGTAGATCAACGTGGCCAGGAGCGTCATCAGCACGATGTAGCCTGCGATGCCCATCAGGTAGCGCGATCTAAGTACCTCGCGCAGGCCTGCCCATGCGTTGCCTCCAATACGTGTGGAAGCTTCTGCGTGGGCCGCAAGGGCGACCTCCTTGCTTTGCCTGTCCGGGGCGATGCGGAAGAGCAGCCATGCCGCTCCCAAGGCCATGATGAGCAACGCGCCTGCGATCGGCAGCAGGCTGGGCGTGCCGAGTGGCTGGGCAAGCTGCGAGGTCAGCCAGGGGCCAAAGATGGCACCCAGCGTGCCGCCGACCGAGACCAGGGGGAAAAGGCGCTTGCCCTGGTCGCTGTTGAAGCGATCCGCGAGCAACGCCCAGAACACCATCGTGACGAACAGATTGAAGACGCTGAACCACACATAGAACACCTGGCCGCTGCGCTGGCCGATCGCATCAGGGGCGAACATCAGCAAGGCCCAGAAGCCGACCAGGCTGATGACGAAGAAGCCGTAGGTCGCACCAATGAACTGCATGCGGCGTAGGCGGCTCACCAGCCAGCCGAACATGGGATTGACGGCGAGCGTGACCACGGCTGTGCCCACGAACAGCCAGCGGATGTTCTCGATGCCGCGTTCCATCCCGAGCGCATCGCGCACCGGCCGAAGCAGCATCAGCGCAGTGAGCACCAGGAAGAAGAACAGGGCGGCAATCAACACAGGCAAGCTCTCGCCACTGCGCAGGTTGAGAAAGCCGCGCAGGCGATGCAGGGCGCCAGGGCCTGTGGTCTTGACGGGATTCATGGACACGCGTTCCTTTTCGGGCACCGTGGTGCCCGGAGTGGCGATGACATTGCTGCCGGACGAGGCGCGGGGGAGGGGGGCTCAGCGCGAGGCCGGTTGCCGTTCTGCTGCGGGGCGTGAGGGGAAGTGCGCGCCGCTGAGCCGTTCGCTGACCGTCCAGAGTTGCGCCGAGGTGCTCTCGTCGTTCGCGGCCTTGGGCACTTCGGCCAGTCCCAACGGGCCGCGCACTTCCATGAAGCCTGTCGGGCCGTAGTAGCGGCCGCCCATGGCATCGGCAGCGGTGGCGGCATACAGCGTCGGGATGGCACCGGCCGCGGCGGGCTGGAAGAGGAACGGCAGGTTGCGACGGACCAGGCCTGAGATGCCACGACGCTCGGCCAATAGGTTTGTGCGTGAGACGCCTGGATGCGTGGCGATGCTCTGGATCCCCCAGCCCGCCGCATCGCTCCGGCGTTGCAGCTCGACCGCGAACATCAGGCACGCCAGCTTGGACTGGCTGTACGCCGCCCCCGCATCGTATTTCGCCTTGAACTGCAGGTCCTGCAAGTGGATGGCGCCGCCATGTGCCGCCGCGATACTGGACAAGGTGACCACGCGCGGCGCGCTGGACTTCTGCAGCAGCGGAAGCAGTTCGGCCGTCAGGGCGAAATGTCCGAGGTAGTTCACGGCGAACTGCATCTCCAACCCGTCAGCCGATTCAAGCCGTTCCGGCGGCTCCATCAGGCCTGCGTTGTTGATCAGTCCATCCAGGCGAGGCAGGCTTTCGCCCAGGCGCGTGGCCAGCGTGCGCACCGAGGCCAGGTCCGCCAGATCCAGCTCCTGGAACTGGACATTGGCATCCGGTGTTTCCTGGCGGATACCCGCCATGGCCTCCTCTCCCTTTTTCTGTGTGCGTGCCGCGATGATCACCTGCGCCCCCGCAGCGGCCAGCGCTTTGGCACTTTCATAGCCGATCCCGCTGGTGCCACCTGTGACCAGGAAGATGTGCCCCTTCTGGGAGGGCATGTCGCCAAGGCTCCAATCGGGCTTGGGTTGCTGCTGGGCGATGGAAGCGCCCGTTGAGCACGCAGTGAACAGCACCGCACTCACGACCATCAGGCCAATCCGCTTCCACAGGGGGCGATCCGTGGCCGCGACTTGCCTGCCGGCAGTGTGCGTTTCACAGATGCGACGTAAGGAAGCAGATTCAGAAGCCGTCCAGTCAGTCATGGTTTTTTCTCCTGTTGATCATCGAAGGAAAGACGGCGGGGAAAACGCCACGTTGACCGCGTCTGATGCGGAGTGTTGGCGGCGCCGATTAAGTCGGGTTTAAGTCCTCGCTTATTTTTTCGAGCACGACTGACGCGTTGCACCAGCCGCGAGGAAGCGGCTGTTGATCTGTCCTGGCAGGGTTAATCCGTTCTTAAAGTCGACGGATCACGCTCAGCGGTCACCCGTCCCTGTGCCGATCCATGGATTCGATGCTGCTCGTGGAAGACGACCCCATGCTGGGACGCGCGCTGACGACCGCGCTCGCTCAGGAAGGCTGGTTCGTCGTGCATTGCATCGACGCCGAAAGCGCCAGGAGTGCGCTGGTCGATCATGCATTCGTTGCGGTGCTGCTTGATCTCGGGCTGCCTGGTGCATCGGGGCTGGAGGTGCTTGCCGCCATGCGCGCCCGTTACGACACCACGCCGGTGCTGATCATCACTGCGCGCGATCAGCTCAGTGATCGTGTTCGCGGACTGGACGCTGGCGCAGACGACTACATCGTCAAGCCATTTCAGCGCGATGAGATGCTCGCGCGCCTGCGAGCCGTGCTGCGGCGCAGTCATGGCACCGTCACCCCGCTGCTGCGATGGCGTGACCTCGAAATCGATCCCGCCGCACGGACGGTGAGCCGCTCCGGCACACGCATCAGTGTGGCGGCAAGCGAGTTCCGCATCCTGATGACATTGTTCGAGGCCAGAGGACGGGTGCTGAGCCGCGATCAATTGCAGGGCCGCCTCTACGGCAGCGACGTCGATATCGGGAGCAACACGGTGGCGGTCTACGTGCACCAGCTGCGCCGGAAGCTGGGCGATGATGTCGTGGTCACCGAGCTGGGTTTCGGCTATCGCCTGGGAGATGAGAAGTGATGCGTGCGCTTCGCACCCGCTTGCTGGTCGCGCTGGCCGCGGTGCTTCTGATTGCCTGGGGAAGCTGGTTCGTCATCCAGTACCTGCAGATGACCAAGCGCCAATGCGGTGAGATCGACGGCATGCTGAATAACGTTGCCGAGCAGATCCTGCTGTCCATGCCTGCCGATATCGCCACTGCAGGCCAGCAGCGTCAGTTCTCCCTCGAGCACCAGTCGGCACCGTCGACCGGGAAGTTCGCTGCGTTGGGCTTCCAGGTCTGGGAGCGGCGCACCGGGCGCCGGCTGCTGTCGTCCAGGCCGGCGCCGGCGCACGCCATGTCCATGAATTTCGAGGAGGGTTATACCGATGCCACGATCGCGGGGGCAGCCTGGCGGGTTTTTGCCGTCAGCGATGACGATGGGCGCGTGCAGGTGCAGGTGGGTCTGCCGCAGGCCGCCATGCAGGCCGAGCTGCAGCGCTGGTTTCACCTGAGCCTTGTCACTGCGATCGCACTCCTGCTCGTGATCGGCATTGCAATCTGGCTGGTGATCCACTGGTCGCTGCGGCCTGTCGTGAGGATCAGCGACTCGCTCGCCGAGCGTGCCGCGCTTGACTTGGCGCCCTTGTCAGAACGTGGTCTTCCAGAGGAGTTCACGCCCCTGGTGAGTGCCTTCAACAGCATGATGTCCCGTCTTGGGAAGGCAATGCAGCGCGAGCGTGAATTCCTGAGCGAGGCAGCGCATGAATTACGCACGCCCCTGGCCGCGCTACTGACCCAGGCGCAGGTGTTGCAGCACGCCGAGGATCAGCGTGAAGCGAAGGAGGCGCTGGTCCATCTCATTGCGGGAATCGAGCGTGCTTCCCGACTGGCGCAGCAGCTGCTCGACAGTGCAAGGGTCGATGCGGGTGCCGCACCCGCTCGCAGGGTGGAGGTCGATCTAGGGCTGGTCGTGACGATGGTGGCCGACGAGTTCCAGCTGCTTGCACAGCGCTCTGGACAATCCATTGAGGTGGAGGCAGGCAGCGCGGCGGTGCATGGAGATCTTGACGATCTGGGGATCCTTGTCCGCAATCTGTTGGACAACGCGCTCCGTCATGGCGGCCCAGGCACACGCGTGAAGCTCCTGACCCAGCTGGTTGGTGCGAAGGAAGGCGCGCGGGCCGCGTTGATCGTGGCAGATGACGGCCCTGGCATTGCCGAGGCCGAGCGTCAGCGGATTTTCGAGCGGTTCTACCGCGCAGGGACCGGCAGTCGAGCCCACGGCATCGGCATGGGCCTGTCACTGGTGGAACGTGTTGTCGCTTCCCATGACGGACGATTGCGCTGCGGAGCCGGTCTCGATGGCCGCGGCTTCGGCGTCGAGATTCTGTTGCCGTCATCGTAAGACACGTTTCTACAGGGCGTTGGCATGGCACATGGTGGGGTGTCCCTCCAGACCATGTGCGCGCCAAACCCCTGTGTGATGTACCAGGCTCACCCATGGCTGGCGGTCGCCGCCATCATGCTGGACGGGGATTTCTTCCAAGCCCAAGAGGCCTTTGTCGACGCGCTGACGGCACGGCGCTTGGTGCGTCCGTTTGGCTGCGCTCGCGTGCGCTTCCCAGTCGGTCGCGTCGTTCCCTGACGCCAGATTCTGGCTGCTGCAGGCAATCGATTGGTGGGTGCTCCTGTTGATCGTCCATGTCGCCCGCCCGAGCGATGTTCCGGTGCCGGACACCGCACGGTTCTTTTCGACGACCGCATTGAGCCTGGGCGGCATGCTGGCCAGCTTGGCGCTACGTGGGTTGTACTGGCGCTGGCAGGCGGATGGTTACGGTGAACTGCGCTGGCTCGGAATGCTGCTGTTGGCCAGCCTGCTGGCCGCGATCGGCGTCGATGTGGTGTTTCACGCCGCCCTTTCCCTACTGGCTGGGCGCTTGCCCGGGCCAAGGCCCTGCATGAGGCGTCGCCAACGCGGTCGCGCGCGTCGTTGTTGGTCACTGCCTTCATTGCAGGGTGTCTGCTGTGCCTGGCGATCAGCCGGCAGACACGGCTGGCCGAGGCCGCGCGCCACTAGAGCGACTTGAGGTTGGCGCTCAATGACGCAGCTGCAACGCCTGCTGGGTCACGTCAGCTCGCACTTCACCTTCAATACGCTCAACCACCTCCGTGCCTTGATCCTCAAGGATCCCGGGCTGGCGCGCGAGCGGATCACGTGCTTGGTTCGCTTGCCAGCAACCATTGCAGCTTGCGGGTGCGGGGCAGCTGCTTGAGCTGCCACTCCGCACGGGCGGCCGTGGAGCGATCTGGGAACGGGCGGCTGCCCAGCATGCGCAGCGGTGGGTGGGCCCGCGTGTAACGCGCGCCGCGGCCGGCGACATGCGCCTTGAAGCGGGCCTCGAGATCGTTGGTGATGCCGCAGTAATAACTGCCGTTGCGGCATTCCAGCAGATACACGAACCAGGGCGAGGCGGCAGGCATGGCGCGATTATGCCGATGCGGCGCCGGCTGCCGTGCGCCGACGGGAGGCCGACCACCGGGCCATCGCCGTCACGGAGGGCTGGGTAGCCTGAATCCCCATCTCACCCGCCCTTGAAACACGCGGCGCCAACGCCATCTGGACGACATTGCCGGCCGCGCCGGCCACTACTTTCGAGGATCTTTCCATGCGGATGGACAAGCTCACGTCGCGCTTCCAGCAGGCCTTGGCGGACGCACAGTCGCTGGCCGTGGGCCGCGACCCCAATCTGATCGAACCGGTCCACCTGATGGTGGCGCTGATGGATCAGTCCGGTGGTTCCACGCGGCCGCTGCTGGCCCAGGCCGGCGTCAACGTGCCGATGCTGCGCGAGCGCCTGGGCGAATCGCTGGAGGCGCTGCCCAAGGTCACCGGCCAGGCCGGTAACCTGTCGGTGGGCAACGACCTCAACCGCCTGCTCAACGTCACCGACAAGCTGGCCCAGCAGCATGGCGATGCCTTCATCGCCAGCGAGTGGTTCGTGCTGGCTGTCGCCGACGACAGTGGCCCGCTCGCGGTGGCGCTGCGCGCGGCCGGGGGTGACAAGAAGAAGCTGCAGGCGGCCATCGACAAGCTGCGTGGCGGCGAGACCGTGCAGAGCGAAGGTGCCGAGGACCAGCGCCAGGCGCTGGAGAAGTACACCATCGACCTGACTGCCCGTGCAGAGAGCGGCAAGCTGGATCCGGTGATCGGTCGCGACGAGGAAGTACGCCGCACCGTGCAGGTGCTGCAGCGCCGGACCAAGAATAACCCGGTGCTGATCGGCGAACCGGGCGTGGGCAAGACCGCGATCGTCGAAGGCCTGGCCCAGCGCATCGTCAACGGCGAAGTGCCGGAAAACCTGAAGAACAAGCGCGTACTGTCGCTGGACATGGGGGCGTTGATCGCCGGTGCCAAGTTTCGTGGCGAGTTCGAGGAGCGGTTGAAGGCCGTGCTCAACGACCTGTCCAAGAGCGAAGGCCAGATCATCCTGTTCATCGACGAGCTGCACACCATGGTGGGCGCCGGCAAGGCCGATGGCGCCATGGATGCGGGCAACATGCTCAAGCCGGCGCTGGCGCGCGGCGAGCTGCACTGCATCGGCGCCACCACACTGGACGAGTACCGCAAGTACGTCGAGAAGGATGCCGCGCTGGAGCGCCGCTTCCAGAAGGTCTACGTCGGCGAGCCCTCGGTGGAGGACACCATTGCCATCCTGCGTGGCCTGAAGGAGCGCTACGCCGTGCATCACGGCGTGGAGATCACCGACCCGGCCATCGTCGCGGCCGCCACCTTGTCCAATCGCTACATTGCCGACCGCCAGCTGCCGGACAAGGCCATCGACCTGATGGACGAGGCCGCCAGCCGCATCCGCATGGAGATCGACTCCAAGCCGGAGGAACTGGATCGCAAGGAGCGCCGCCTGATCCAGCTCAAGACCCAGCGCGAGATGCTCAAGAAGGAAAAGGACAGCGAATCGCAGAAGCGTCTGGCGGACCTGGAGGCGGACATCGCCACGCTGGAGCGTGAGTTCTCCGACCTCAACGAAATCTGGAAGTCGGAAAAAGCCGCACTGCAGGGGGCGACCAGGATCAAGGAGCAGATCGAAGCGGCGAAGGTGGAGCTGGAAGGCGCGCAGCGCCGCCAGGACTACGCGCGCATGAGCGAGATCCAGTACGGCCAGCTGCCGCAGCTGGACAAGCAGCTGGCCGCCGCACACGCGGCCGAGCAGCAGGAATTCCGGCTGGTGCAGGACCGCGTGACTGCCGAGGAGATCGCCGAAGTGGTCTCGCGCTGGACCGGTATCCCGGTCAACCGGATGCTGGAAGGCGAGCGCGAAAAATTGCTGCAGATGGAACAGCATCTGCACACGCGCGTGGTCGGCCAGGAAGAGGCGATCAAGGTGGTGTCCGATGCGGTGCGCCGTTCGCGCGCTGGCCTGTCCGATCCCAACCGCCCGGGTGGTTCGTTCCTGTTCCTGGGGCCCACCGGTGTGGGCAAGACCGAGTTGTGCAAGGCGCTGGCCGATTTCCTGTTCGATAGTCCCGACGCGATGATCCGCATCGACATGAGCGAGTTCATGGAGAAGCATTCGGTCGCGCGCCTGATCGGTGCGCCTCCGGGCTACGTGGGCTACGAAGAGGGCGGCTACCTGACCGAAGCCGTGCGTCGTCGCCCCTACTCGCTGATCCTGCTGGACGAAGTGGAGAAGGCCCACGGCGACGTGTTCAACATCCTGCTGCAGGTCTTGGACGATGGCCGCCTGACCGACGGCCAGGGCCGCACGGTGGATTTCCGCAATACCGTCATCGTGATGACCTCCAACCTGGGCAGCCAGCTGATCCAGGAGATGAGCGGCGACGATTCACCGGAGGCCTATCTGCAGATGAAATCCTCGGTGATGGGCGTGGTGCAGGCGCATTTCCGTCCGGAGTTCGTCAACCGGCTCGACGACATCGTGGTCTTTCATCCCTTGGACAAAGCGCAGATCCGGCAGATCGCCAAGATCCAGCTGCGTGGACTCGAGGCACGTCTGCGCGAGCGCGGGATCGGCCTGCAGGTGGCCGATGGCGCGTTTGACCTGCTGGGCAATGTCGGCTTCGACCCGGTGTATGGGGCACGGCCGCTCAAACGCGCCATCCAGCAGCAGCTGGAGAATCCGCTGGCCTCGAAGATCCTGTCCGGCGCCTTTGCCAACGGCGACACGGTCAAGGTCGATGCGGAGGGGGGGCAGCTGGTGTTCGCCAAGGATTGACCCATCCCCACGCGCAGGACGTGCGCAAATCCCGCAAGATCTGGCACGCGGCCGGCACGTCCGGCCGCGATGCTGTCGGCTCACCCACTTCGACGCAGCGCCGCCATGAAGCCCGGATCCCAGGAGGACTACCAGCAGCGTATCGACCGCGTGCTGGCGCACGTACAGCACGCCATCGAGTCCGGTGCAGAGCCACCGGACCTGGAAACGCTGGCGGCGCTGAGCCACTTTTCGCCGTATCACTTCCATCGCATCTATCGTGCCCTGACCGGCGAGACCCTGGGGCGCAGTATCGGCCGCCTGCGGTTGTCGCGTGCCGTGCATCTGCTTGGCGATCCCGCACGCAGCGTGACCGAGGTGGCGGTGGATTCCGGCTTCGGCAGTTCGCAGGCCTTGGCCCGCGTATTGCGCGATTGGCTGGGCGTCACGGCCGGCCGCTTGCGCGACGATGCACGGGCGCACGCCAGCGCGCTCGATCGCCTGTGCCAGCCGCCGGGCACCGCGGTGGAGGCGGCGGTGGCACTACAGGTCAGCGTCGTTTGCCTGGAGCCCTTCGAAGTGATTGCAGTACGGACGGTTGGCCAGTACGACACCCTCGATGCGGTCTATACCGAGCTGTTCGGCGTCGCCGCGCAGGCCGGCGCCATCGAGCACATCAAGGGCCTGTACGGGATTGCCTGGCAAGATCTGCGCGAGGTGTCACGCGAGTCGCTGGCGTTTACCAGCGCGATCGGGATCGAAGGGCTGGACCCGCCGGCACCGATGCAGCGCGAGCGCTGGCCCGGCGGACGCTATGCCTGCCTGTGCCATCCCGGCAGTTTCCTCGGCCTGGAAGACACCACCGACCAACTGCTGGCCGGCTGGTTGCCCGACAGCGGCGAGATATTGCGCGATGCGCCGGTGCTGTATCGCTATCTGGACGATCCAGAGCAGGTGCCCGAGGCACTGCTGCGGACCGAGAT
>JBEVNH010000111.1:0-14582 GCA_040508175.1 Pseudoxanthomonas sp. | reverse complement strand
ATGATCCGAGCGCTGGCGAAAGGGAGCGAAGATAGAACGCGGGCTGCTTGGGAATTGCGTGATCGCGTCATCTGCGCCTGCGCTGACATGGACATCAGGTGCGACGCAGTTGGCAACGCGCTGCGTGGCGATGCAAGGCCAAAGGATCATCCTGATCGCAGTTGAGGCATAGCCACTCGGGGTGCCAGTGATGCCGGGCTTTTCAGGCCAGGCCCTTCATGGCAAGGGCACTAAACGGTACAGGGCTTGTCTGATCGTTCAATCGACCGAAATGCCGCCTAGCCTCTGCAGGGCTTCGGCATAGCGGGCGCGGGTGCGCTCGATCACTTCGGCCGGCAAGCTCGGGCCGGGGGCGGTCTTGCCCCAGTCCAGGGTCTCCAGGTAGTCGCGCACGATCTGCTTGTCGTAGCTCGGCGGACTGGTGCCGACCTGATATTCGTCGGCCGGCCAGTAGCGCGAGGAGTCCGGCGTGAGCATCTCGTCCATGACATACAGGCGGCCGTCGGCATCGGTGCCGAACTCGAACTTGGTGTCGGCCAGCAGGATGCCGCGCTCGGCCGCGTAATCGGCGGCGAAGCGATACAGGCGCAGGGTGGCATCGCGCACGCGCTCGGCCAGGTCGGCGCCGACGGTGCGGACCATGGCGTCGAAGTCGATGTTCTCGTCGTGGTCGCCCACCGCGGCCTTGGTCGACGGCGTGAAGATCGGTTCGGGCAGCTTTTCAGCCTGGCGCAGCCCATCGGGCAGGGTGATGCCGCTGACCGCGCCGGTGCGCTGGTAATCCTTCCAGCCGCTGCCGATCAGGTAACCGCGGGCGATCGCTTCCACCGGCACGGGCTTGAGCTTCTTGGTCACCACCGCACGCTTGGCGTACAGCGCCGGGTCCACGCCGGCCGGCAGCACGCTGGCCACGTCGATCCCGGTCAGGTGGTTCGGCATCAGGTGGGCGGTTTTCTCGAACCAGAAATTCGAGATCTGGCACAGCATCTCGCCCTTGCCGGGGATCGGATCGGGGAGGACCACATCGAATGCGGACAGGCGATCGGTGGCGACGATGAGCAGGGATTCGCCGCCGGAGGCGGCAGACAGGCCCTCGCCGGCATGGGCGGGCAGCGCCTCGCGCGGCAGGTCGAACACATCGCGGACCTTGCCGCGATGGCGCAGGGTCAAACCAGGTAGCTCGGATTGCAACAACGTGGTGGGCACAGGCACTCCTGACGGTTACGCGCTCTCGCAAAGCCCCCGCCGCGCGCCCGTGCCGATAACAGGCCCGCCGGGCGACGGGCCGCGTAGTGTACGGCCCTGGGCGGGCGCTGTGCCGTTAAAATACTGCTTTCGCTCCGCGAAGGCTGCAGACCACATGAATCGCTGGTATGGAAAAGTGCTTGGCCTGGTGGCCGGCGCGCTGCTGTTTCGCCCCAACCCGCTGTTTGGCGCCCTAATCGGTGCACTGCTGGGGCATGCCTTCGACCGCGACTGGTTCAAGCTGTCCAAGGACAACCCCTACCGGGTGTTCAACCTCAGCAGCGACGCCAGCGATACGGAAGTGGATCAGGCTTATCGCAAGCTGATTTCCCAGTACCACCCGGATCGCTTCAACGGCGCTGCCCCGGAGCTGCGCGAGCAGGCCGAAACGAAGTCGCGCGAACTCAACGCCGCCTATGACCGCATCAAGATGCTGCGCAGAACCCGCAGCTGACCTTCCTCCCTCGCAGCCGCCTTCACGGAAACGCCACGATGTCCGATTGCCTGATTTCCCCGTCCATCCTTTCCGCCGACTTTGCCCGTCTGGGCGAGGAAGTGGACAACGTGCTTGCCGCAGGTGCGGACTGGGTGCATTTCGATGTGATGGACAACCATTACGTGCCCAACCTGACGATCGGCCCGATGGTGTGCCAGGCGCTGCGCAAGCATGGCGTCACCGCGCCGATCGACGTGCACCTGATGGTAGAGCCGGTAGACCGCATCGTCCCGGATTTCGCCGAGGCCGGTGCCAGCATCATCAGCTTTCACCCCGAGGCCAGCCGCCATGTCCATCGCACCATCCAGCTGATCAAGTCGCATGGCTGCAAGGCCGGCCTGGTGCTGAATCCGGCGACCCCGGTGGATATGCTGGATTGGGTGTTGCAGGACCTGGATCTGGTGCTGTTGATGTCGGTCAATCCCGGCTTCGGCGGGCAGGCCTTCATCCCCGCCACGCTGGACAAGCTGCGTGCGGTGCGCGCCAAGATCGATGCCAGCGGCAAGCCGATCCGACTAGAGATCGATGGCGGCGTGAAGGCCGACAACATCGCCGAGATTGCCGCCGCTGGCGCCGATACCTTCGTGGCGGGTTCGGCCATCTTCAATGCGCCGGGCGGGACGCGTGAGGCCTACGCCGGGGTGATCGACAAGATGCGCGCAGCCGTGGCGTCGGCCCGATGAGCCTGCGGATCCGTGCAGCCGCTCCGGAGGATGCGCCGTTGCTGCACGAGCTGGTCACCGCGCTGGCGGTGTACGAGCGCGAGCCGGATGCGGTCAAGGCCAGTGTCGAGGACCTGCGCGCCAGCCTGTTCGATGCCGGCGCCACGGCCCATGCGCTGATCTGCGAACAGGACGGCCAGGCGGTGGGCTTTGCCGTGTACTTCTTCAACTATTCCACCTGGCTGGGGCGCAACGGCCTGTATCTGGAAGACCTGTTCGTGCGCCCCGAATTCCGCGGTGTCGGCGCGGGCCTGGCGCTGTTGCGGCACCTGGCGCAATTGGCCGTGGCCCAGGGCTGCGGGCGCTTTGAATGGTCGGTGCTGGACTGGAACCAGCCGTCGATCGAGTTCTATCGCGCGGCCGGTGCGCGCCCCATGGATGAATGGACGGTCTATCGCATGGACGGACAGGCGTTGGTCGATTTTGCCGCCAACGGCATGCCGTCACGCGCGTAGAAAAAGGCCGCATCGCTGCCGATGCGGCCTTTCGTGAAAATTGGAGGCTGATCCTGCCTCCGCCCGTCGTCCCTGATATGGCCTCCCATGTTCCGGGCGCTCCATGACGGCCGTATGACACGCGCCGGATGCAGCGCGGACTGATAGCCTGCGCCGTCCTCCTGATGATTGCCTCCATGAACGCACCCCGCTGGCGCCTGATCCTCAACGGAAAATCCGCCAGCGACGTGGAATTGCGCGCGGCGGTCAAGTGCTTGCGCGACCGGGGGATTGCCCTTGACGTGCGCGTGACCTGGGAGGACGGCGATGCCGAGCGCTTCGTCGCAGAAGCCATCGCCGACGGGGTCGGCACGGTGATCGCCGCTGGCGGCGACGGCACGCTCAGCGAGGTGGCGGCCACGTTGGCGCATCGCAGCGAATCGGCCGAGGCACTGCCGACCTTGGGCCTGGTGCCGCTGGGCACGGCGAACGATTTCGCCACGGCCGCGGGCATGCCTGAAACATCGCTGCAGGCACTGGAATTGATTGCCGACGTCCCGGCGCGCCCGATCGATCTTCTGCGCGTCACCGCCGATCACGGTCCGCACTGGTGCGCCAACATGGCCAGTGGTGGCTTCGGCACGCAGATCACGCTGGAAACCGATGAGGGCCTCAAGCGCATGCTCGGCGGGTTGGCCTACACCATCACCGGGCTGTCCCGGCTGGGCCGCATCGAACCGCTGCGGGCACGCCTGGAAGGGCCGGATTTCGAGTGGGAAGGCGCGTTCATCGCGCTGGGCCTGGGCAACGGACGCCAGGCCGGCGGCGGCCAGGCGTTGTGTCCGAACGCCATGATCGATGACGGCCTGCTGGACCTGACCATCGTCCCGGAGATGGCCGGCGAGATCGCCTCAACCCTGGGACGCCTGATCACCGCCGGCAAGGAGGCGGCGCTGGAGGCGGTGGCGGTGCGTGCCCGTCTGCCGTGGGTGCGGATCCATGCAGAACAGTCGATGACGCTGAACCTGGATGGCGAGCCGGAAACCTCGCGCAGGTTCCAGGTGGACTGCGTGGCCGCGCGCCTGCGCATGCACCTGCCGGCAGGCTCGCCGCTGCTGGGGCCAGGGTGATCGTTGCACCGGAAATGGCAGGTGACGCCGTGCGCAGTTGCGGTAAAGTACGGCCCGTGCTCACGTTGACGACCCCACGTTCCTTCTTATCCGCTCGCCGTGCCTGGCGATGGTGGCCCGTTGCCGTCGTCCGCCTTGCCACCGAGCCTTCGAAGGAAATCCGTCTTGATCAACCGCGAGCAGTTCCAGCGCTACGCCGCTGAAAGCCACCCTGCAGGCCCCTGCAATCTCGTCCCCGTCGTCCGTGAAGTACTGTCCGATTTGGACACGCCGCTGTCGGTCTACCTGAAGCTGGCCGACGGCCCGCATACCTACCTGTTCGAGTCGGTCGAAGGCGGCGAGCGCTTCGGGCGTTATTCCATCATCGGTCTGCCGGCGCGCCGTGTGCTGACCTTCCGTGGCCACACGCTGGAAGTGCGCGAACGCGGCGAACTGGTGGATACCCGCGAGGTGGCCGATCCGTTTGCCGAGATCGAATCGCTGCGCACCTCCTATGCGGTGCCCAAGCTGGACGGGTTGCCGGGCTTCACCGGTGGGCTGGTGGGCTGGTTTGGCTTCGAATGCATCGGCTATATCGAGCCGCGCCTGGCCGGCGGCGGGCTGCGCGATGAGCTGGACACCCCGGACATCCTGCTGATGCTGTCCGAGGAAGTGGCGGTGTTCGACAGCCTCAAGGGGCGCCTGTACCTGATCGTGCATGCCGATCCGCGCGCGGAAGGCGCCTGGGAGGCGGCGCAGGCGCGGCTGGACGCACTGACCGACAAGCTGCGCCAGCCCGGTGCCGGCTACCCCCAGCCGCTCAACCCCGGTGACGTGCTGGACGAAAGCCACTTCGTCTCAGGCTTCACCCGCGAAGGATTCATCGGTGCGGTGGAGAAATCCAAGGAGTACATCCGCGCGGGCGATATCTTCCAGGTGGTGCTGAGCCAGCGCCTGAGCGTGCCGTTCTCGGCCCGGCCCGTGGATGTGTACCGCGCGCTGCGTGCGCTCAATCCCTCGCCCTACATGTATTTCCTCGATGTGGGCGATGTGCAGGTGGTGGGCTCTTCGCCGGAAATCCTGGTGCGCCTGCAGCACGACGCGGCCGGGCAGGGCAAGGTCACGGTGCGGCCGATCGCCGGCACGCGTCCGCGCGGCGCCACGCCAGCGGAAGACAAGGCGCTGGAAGAAGAGCTGCTGACCGATCCGAAGGAGCTGGCCGAGCACGTGATGCTGATCGACCTGGGCCGCAACGACGCCGGACGCGTCTCGCAGGGCGGGACCGTGGACGTGGGCGAGCGCTTCGCCATCGAGCGTTACAGCCACGTCATGCACATCGTCAGCGAGGTGACCGGCACGCTGCAGCCGGGGCTGAGCTATGCCGACGTGCTGCGCGCCACGTTCCCCGCGGGCACGGTCAGCGGCGCGCCGAAGATCCGCGCGCTGGAAGTCATCCGCGAGCTGGAGCCGATCAAGCGCAATGTCTACGCCGGCAGCATCGGCTACATCGGCTGGCACGGCGATGCCGATACCGCCATCGCCATCCGCACCGCCGTCATCAAGGACGGGCGCCTGCACGTGCAGGCCGGTGCAGGCATCGTCTATGACTCCGATCCGCAGAAGGAGTGGGACGAAACCATGAACAAGGGCCGTGCCCTGTTCCGCGCGGTGGCCCAGGCGGCCAAGGGGTTGTGATGAATGTGATGAGCGTCGGTGAGCTGGCCGCACAGGACACCAAAATCAGCTTCCGCAACGACTACAGCGAGGGGGCGCACCCGCGGCTGCTGCATGCGCTGGTGCAGATCGGCAACGAGCAGAACGCCGGCTACGGGCTGGATCGCCATAGCGAGCGCGCCGCCGCGCTGATCCGCAAACAGATCGCCAGCAGCGATGCCGACGTGCATTTCCTCGCGGGGGGCACGCAGACCAACCTGGTGGCGATGGCTGCGTTCCTGCGCCCGCACGAGGCCGTCATCGCCGCCGATAGTGGCCATGTGGCCACGCATGAGGCCGGTGCCATCGAGGCCACCGGGCACAAGGTGCTCACCGTGCAGGCAGCTGACGGCAAGCTCAGCCCCGAACGGGTGGCGCGTGTGCTGGGAGAACACAGCACCGAGCACATGGTACGCCCGCGCCTGGTGTACCTCTCCAACACCACGGAGATGGGAACGACCTACAGCAAGGCCGAGCTGACCGCGCTGCGTGTGCTGTGCGACCAGCACAGGCTGTACCTGTACCTGGACGGTGCGCGCATCGGTGCGGCGCTGGTTGCAGACGGCAGTGATCTGGGGCTGGCCGATGTCGCGGCGCTGACCGATGCTTTCTATATCGGTGGCACCAAGAATGGCGCATTGCTGGGAGAAGCGCTGGTGATCGTACGCGAGGCACTCAAGCCGGACGTGCGCTTCATCATCAAGCAGCGCGGCGCGATGCTGGCTAAGGGCATGGTGATCGGTGCGCAGTTCGAAGCCCTGTTCCGCGATGGTCTGTTCTTCGATCTGGCCATCCACGCCGATGCCCAGGCCCAGCGCCTGCGTGGCGCACTCATCGAGGCCGGCATTGCTTTCGCGTTCGATTCGCCCAGCAACCAGCTGTTCCCCATCCTGCCGACGCAGGTCATGGAGCAGTTGGAAGAAAAGTACGAGTTCCACCGCTGGCAGCCGCATTGCGATGGCCATCACGTCATCCGCCTGGTGACCTCCTGGGCGACGAACGAGTTGGCGGTACAGGCGTTCTGCGACGACCTGCGGCGCCTGTTGGCAGTGCCATCCAAAGACTGACCACGCAAGGAAGACGACGATGAAACGCATGCTTTTCGGAGTTGCGCTGGTGCTGTCCGCACTGTGCTCCGGTACTGCCAGAGCGCAGGACAACAGCCTGCCTTCGCAGCCGCATCTGCTGGTGAAGGGCGAGGCAAAACGTGAGGTCAAGCCCGATCGCTTTACCTTGGCGATCGAATTGCGCGCCGTCGATGTCCTTCCTGACGCGGCTCGCCGACGGACACAGGAAAGTGCCGCGAGTGTGCTGGCGCTTTTCGCCAAACATGGCGTGCTCGCGGACTCGGTCCATGCTTCGGCACTGAGTATCAAGCCAGAAACTCGCTACAAGGATGACGAGCAGGTCTTCCAGGGAACCGCGGTCGAACGTGACCTTTCAGGCACCTTCACCACGCTGGATCAGGTGAGGCAGGTGCTGGCGAGCCTGAAGACCAGCGAGGAAGTGCAGGTCAATGGCATTTCGCCCGCTTACGCTGATGAGTCGTCACTACGCGGCGAGTTGAAGCGCAGCGCGGCTGAACAGTCCCGGGCCGCCGCCAATGAGCTCGCCAACGCATACGGTGTCCGTATTTCAGCGCTTTATTCGATCTCGGAGGTTGCGCCGCAGTTCGCCTACGGTGTCCGCGGCAACAGCTGGGGAGGCGGCGTGCGTGATCGCGCTTCCGATGGCATGGCACTGGATGCGATCGCTGTGACCGGCGCCCGTGCCCAAGAAATGTCAGAAAGTCTGGAAGCCGGCAGCATCACCCTGTCCGAAAACGTCTACGCGATCTTCCTGATCGCCCAATGAGTATCCCGCCATGTTGTTGATGATCGACAACTACGACAGCTTTACCTACAACCTCGTGCAGTACCTGCAGGCGCTCGGCGCCGAGGTGGAGGTGGTGCGCAACGATGCACTAACCATCGAGCAGATTGTCAAGAAAGCGCCGCAGCGCATCGTGATTTCGCCCGGTCCGTGCACGCCCAACGAGGCGGGTGTGTCGCTGCAGGTGATCGAACGATTGGGTCAGTCCACACCGATCCTGGGCGTGTGCCTGGGTCACCAGAGCATTGGCCAGGCCTATGGCGGCGATGTGATCCGCGCCGGTCGCATCATGCACGGCAAGACATCGCCGATCCGGCATGAAGGCCGGGGCGTGTTCGCGGGCCTGCCGGATCGCTACGAAGCCACGCGCTATCACTCGCTGGTGGTCGATCGCCACACCCTGCCCGAGGCGCTGGAGGTCACGGCCTGGACCGAGCATGACGATGGCAGCATCGAGGAAATCATGGGCCTGCGCCATCGCCATTTCCCGGTGGAGGGCGTGCAGTTCCACCCCGAGTCCATCCTGACCCAGCACGGCCATGCGCTGCTGAAGAATTTCCTCGCACGTTGAACATCCCTGTTTCCAAGAGCCATGCAATGACCATCAGCCCCCAGGAAGCCTTGCAGCGCACCATCGAACACCGCGAGATCTTTCGCGATGAAATGATCGGGCTGATGCGCCAGATCATGCGCGGGGAGGTCTCGCCGCTGATGTCGGCGGCGATCCTGACCGGTCTGCGCGTCAAGAAGGAAACAGTGGGCGAGATCGCCGGTGCGGCGATGGTGATGCGTGAGTTCTCGCGCGCGGTGACCGTGGCCGAGCGCACCCACATGGTCGATATCGTCGGTACCGGTGGCGATGGTTCGCACACTTTCAACATCTCCACCTGCGCCATGTTCGTGGCGGCCGCGGCTGGCGCGAGGGTCGCCAAGCACGGCAACCGCAGCGTTTCATCCAAATCCGGCAGTGCCGATGCGCTCGAAGCCTTGGGCGCGACGATCGAACTGCAGCCCGAGCAGGTCGCCGCGGCGATCGAAGCGACCGGCATCGGCTTCATGTTCGCGCCGATCCATCATCCGGCCATGAAGGTGGTGGCGCCGGTGCGCCGCGAGATGGGCGTGCGCACCATCTTCAACATCCTGGGGCCGCTGACCAATCCTGCAGGCTCGCCGAACATCCTGATGGGCGTGTTTCATCCTGATCTGGTCGGCATCCAGGCGCGTGTGCTGCACGAGCTTGGGGCCGAGCGCGCGCTGGTGGTGTGGGGGCGCGATGGCATGGATGAGATTTCGCTCGGTGCCGGCACCATGGTCGGCGAGCTGCGCGATGGCGTGGTGCGCGAGTACGAGATCCATCCGGAAGACTTCGGCATCGCCATGTCGGCCAGCCGCAACCTGCGCGTGGAAGACCCGGCACAGTCGCGGCAGATGCTGCTGGGCGTGCTGGACAACCAGCCTGGTCCGGCGCTGGACATCGTGGCGCTCAATGCGGGCGCCGCGCTGTACGTGGCCGGCGTGTGCGATTCGATCGCCGCGGGGCTGGCGGCGGCGCGTGCCGCCCTCGCCGACGGGCGCGCGGCAGGCCGGCTGCGCCACTACGTCGATTTCACCCGTTCGCTGGGGTAACGCCCGATGCGGCTTTCGCCGTCCGATCATCGTCCACCTGTCGGCGGTGATCTTTTCTTTTCCTTCGCCTCGTCCCGCCGGCGCTGACGCGGGAGAGGGTGGGCGGTCGCCCTGACGGGTTGGTCAGGCCTGCCGATGACGACAATGCGACAATGTCCGACAAACCGCAGGTCATGCGGCGCGCAACGGACACCATGAGCGACATCCTCAATACCATCCTGGCCCGCAAGGCCGACGAAATCGCCGCGCGCAGCGCGCAGGTGTCGCTGGCCGAACTGAAAGCACGCGTGGCCGACGCCTCGCCCGTGCGCGGCTTTGCCAACGCGTTGCGGGCCACCATCGCCGCGGGCGACGCGGCGGTGATCGCCGAGGTCAAGAAGGCCAGCCCATCCAAGGGCATCATCCGCCCGGACTTCCACCCGGCCGACATCGCGGTCAGCTATGAACTCGGTGGCGCGTCCTGCCTGTCGGTGCTGACCGACGTGGATTTCTTCCAGGGCAGCGACGCCTACCTGCAGCAGGCGCGTGAAGCGTGCACGCTGCCTGTGCTGCGCAAGGACTTCACGGTCGATGCTTACCAGATCTATGAGGCGCGCGTGCTGGGCGCGGACTGCGTCCTGTTGATCGTCGCCGCGCTGGACGACGGGCAACTGGTCGACCTGGCCGATCTGGCAATGCGGCTTGAAATGGACGTGCTGGTGGAAGTGCACGACATCGATGAGCTGGAGCGCGCGCTGCAGGTGCCGGCGCCGCTGCTGGGCATCAACAACCGCAACCTGCGGACGTTCGAAGTCTCGCTGCACACCACGCTGGAGATGAAGGCCGCGGTGCCGCGCGACCGCGTGTTGATCACCGAAAGCGGCATCGTGACCGCCAGCGATGTAGCCACCTTGCGCCAGGGCGGCGTGCACGGCTTCCTGGTCGGTGAGACTTTCATGCGCGCACCCGAGCCGGGTGAGGCGCTGCGCGAATTGTTCTTCGCATGAGCCTGCCACGCGGCCCATACCCGGCACCGGCGGCGGATGCACCGCTGATCGTGTTCGATTTCGATCACACCTTGTATGACGGCGATTCCGGCAGCCACCTGTTCGCCTGGCTGCTCAAGCGCTCCTGGCCGCGCTATCTCACCGCGCTGCTGGCCACGCCGCTGTTGGGGCCGCTGGTGGCGTTTCTGCCAACCCGCCGCCATGGCATTTCCGGCTACGTGTGGATCGCCACGTTCGGCCTGCATCGCCGGCGCGAGCTGGATACGTTGATCGATCAGTACGTGGACCGGCATCGTGACGAAGTGCGTCAACGCTTGCTGCCGCATGCGCTTGACGTGTTTGCCGGTCATCGTGCGGCAGGTGATCGCGTCGTGGTGGCCACGGGTGCGCCGCCCGAGCTGGCGCGCGCCATCCTGTCGTTCGTGGCCCACCAGGATGTGCCTGTCATCGGCACGTTGACCGGTCCACGCCTGGGGGCGGTGTATGCGGTTCGTCATTGCCACAATGAGGAGAAAATGCGGATGCTGCGCGAGCAGGGCTATGGCGACATCGCCGTGGCGTACTCGGACAGCACGGCGGACATGCCGCTGCTCAAGGCTGCGCGCGCACCGGTCGTGGTCAACCCGAAGGCCGCCAAGGTCGCGGTGTTCGAGCGCGTCCTGCCAGCCGGCACGCCCATCCTCAACTGGGGATGCCAGGACCGGGGCGGAGCGCCGCTCGACGTCTAAGTCACATTCGCCATCTATCGGTCGCCAGGTGCAGCAAGGCCCGCGCATGCGGGCCTTGTTCTGTTGACGCTGGCGGAAAACGTCCCCGGGGATCAGCGCGTGCCGTACAACACCACGGTCTTGCCGCGGGCGTGCAGCAGCCCATCGACCTGCAGTTTCTTCAGCACGCGCCCGGCCATCTCGCGCGAGCAGCCCACCAGCCGTGCCAGCTCCTGGCGCGAGACGCGCAATTGCGTGCCTTGGGGGTGGCTCATTGCTTCCGGTTCATGTGCCAGGTCGTGCAGCGTCCGCACGATGCGATCGGTGACGTCCAGAAATGCCAGGCGGCTTGCCTTGCGGCTGGTGTCCAACAGTCGGCGCGAGAGCTGCGCACCGATGGCATACAGCAGCTTGGGGGCATCTGCGGACAACTGGCCGGCAAATAGCTGGTGTAAGCGCTCGTAGCTGATCTCGGCCAGTTCGCATTGGGTACGGGTGCGCAGAATGACTTCGCGCTTGTCCGACTCGATGAACAGGCCCATCTCACCCACGTACGTGCCCGGGCCGAAATAGCCAAGTACCAGTTCCCGGTCATCATCCTCTTCTGTGATGATGCTCACCGAACCAGTGACCACGTAATAGAGCGTTCCCGCAGGATCTCCCGGTCGGAAGACATCTGCGCGGGCTGGGTAACGGCGCCGGTGGCTGTGGGCGAGAAACCGCTCGATCACCGAGGCATCTGGCGTCAGGGGGCTGCTTGCGGGTCGTACAGGCATGGCAGTGAGGCCTGAGTTCATGGACGTCAGTGAAGAGGGCGATTCATAGAGCTTATGCTGAACACGTCCGGGGGGGCAATGACGTGAATTTCGATGGACATTTCACCGTAACCCCGATTGCCGCATAATTCCGTCCTTCACCCGCTCTTCCCATAAAGGTCCACTGCCGTGGTCAAACCACTGCCGCGCCTGCGACTCCAGGGTTTCAACAACCTGACCAAGGCGCTGAGCTTCAACATCTACGACGTTTGCTATGCCGTGACCGAAGAGGAGCGGCAGCGCTACATCGAATACATCGATGAGGAATACAACGCAGATCGGCTGACGCAGATCCTCACGGACGTGGCGGAGATCATCGGTGCCAACATCCTCAACGTGGCGCGCCAGGACTACGACCCGCAGGGGGCCTCCGTCACCATCCTCATCTCCGAGGAGCCGGTGATCGACAAGAAACAGGCAGGCAACGTCATTTCCGATGCTGTCGTCGCGCACATGGACAAGAGCCACATCACCGTCCACACGTATCCGGAAACGCATCCGCACGCGGGTATCGCGACCTTCCGCGCGGACATCGACGTGGCGACCTGTGGCGTGATCTCGCCGCTGAAGGCGCTGAACTACCTGATCGAGTCCTTCGAATCAGACATCGTGATCATGGATTACCGCGTCCGCGGTTTCACCCGCGACGTCAAGGGCAAGAAGCACTACATCGACCACAAGATCAATTCGATCCAGAACTACCTGGCCAAGAACATCCGTTCGCGCTACGAGTCGATCGACGTGAACGTGTATCAGGAAAATATCTTTCACACCAAGATGCACGTGAAGGATTTCGACCTGGATACCTACCTGTTCGAGGAAAAGGCCAAGAACCTGTCCTTCAAGGAACGCATGCGGGTGGAGGCGCTGCTCAAGCGCGAGATCGAAGAGCTGTTTCACGGTCGCAACCTGGTCGAGTGACGGGTCAGGCGCGCCTCATCCGGGGTGTGCAAGGCTGCGACGGAAATCTGGCAGGACGACCTGCCCGCGCCCAAGGCGCGATCACGTGACCGACGGCGGTCCGGTGCAAACCGGGCCGCCTTTGTTTTTGGCGGTCCGAGACAACCTAAGGAGCAAAGAAATGGCGTGGGTCTACCTGTTGCTGGCAGGGGTGCTAGAAATCGGCTTTGCCATGGGCTTGAAGTACACCGAAGGCTTCACCCGGCTGTGGCCAAGCGTGGGCACGATGGTTGCGGCCGGCTGCAGCCTGTGGCTCATGACGCAGGCGATGAGGCAGATTCCCGTCGGAACGGCCTACGCCATCTGGACCGGCATTGGCGCGATGGGCGTGGCGCTGCTTGGCATGTGGCTGTTCAACGAGAGCGCGTCACTGGCCAGGTTCGCCTGTATCGGCTTGATCATCGGGGGTGTCATCGGACTCAAGCTCACCTCGGCCTGAGTCCAGGCGCCTCCAGTCGGCATCAAAGCCGGTAGGCGACGGTCTTCATCACCTTGGAAGCTGCCCCCATGACCGCAGGGATGGGTTGTGGCAGCAGGCGGGCGCCGGCGTGTTCGGCGCTCTCCGCGTGGCGGGCTTCATCGGCCTTCATCACGCGCAGGACTTCGCGGCTGCGCAGGTCGGCTGGCGGCAGGGACTCCAGGTGTTCGTCGATATGGGCTTCGACCTGGTGCTCGGTTTCCACCACGAAGCCCAGGTTCCAGCCATCGCCGCGCAGGCCGGCCATCAGGCCGATGGCATAGCTGCCCGCGTACCAGAGCGGGTTGAACAGGCTGCCGCGGCTGTCCAGTTCATGCAGGCGGCGGGCACACCAGGCCAGGTGGTCGGTTTCTTCCTGGGCCGCTTCCAGCAGGTGCGCGCGGGTGGTGGCGTCACGGGCGACGGCGGCTTGGCCGAAATACAGGCCTTGCGCGCAGACCTCGCCGACGTGGTTGATGCGCATCAAGCCGGCCGAATGGCGGCGTTCGCGGTCGTCCAGCATCACCTCGGGTGTCTCCCGCGCCGGATAGTCGCGTTGCGCTGGCGGGTTGCCGAACACGGTTTCCAGGGCGCGCTGGGTTTCAACCAGCAGCCTGTCGATCGGGGAGTGCAGCGAACGGATGGTCATGAGCAACCTGAACGGGTCAGCGGCAGGGGCCTCAGTGTCCCCCGCGCCGAGGGGTGTGCCAAGGCCAGCATGCAGCAAGTTGCAAAGCCGCGAAGCGCTCCGTACAATCCCGCCTCCTGCATTTTTGCAGTTCACAACGCGTGGCAAAGTTCCGGCGGAATTGTCCGCCGCAATCCGCCCGACCTACTTATGAGTTCTCCATGAGCACTTTCACCGCCAAGAACGAGACCGTCCAGCGCGACTGGTACGTCGTTGACGCCGAGGGCAAGACCCTGGGCCGCCTGTCCACTGAGCTCGCACGCCGTCTGCGTGGCAAGCACAAGCCCGTCTACACCCCGCACGTCGACACCGGCGATTACCTGGTGGTGATCAATGCCGAGAAGATCCACGTGACCGGCAAGAAGCTGCAGGACAAGCTGTATCACCGCTTCACCGGCTATATCGGCAACCTGAAGACGGAAACGCTGTCGCAGGCGCTGGACCGTCACCCCGAGCGCGTGATCGAAACCGCCGTCAAGGGCATGCTGCCGAAGGGTCCGTTGGGTCGTGCGATGTATCGCAAGCTCAAGGTCTACGCTGGCCCCAATCATCCGCATGCCGCCCAGCAGCCGCAGGTCCTGGACATCTAATCATGGCTATTTCTCAGAACTACGGCACTGGCCGTCGCAAGTCCTCCACCGCCCGCGTGTTCCTGCGCAAGGGCACCGGCAACATCACCGTCAACGACCGTCCGCTGGACGAGTTCTTCGGCCGTGAGACCGCGCGCATGATCGTGCGCCAGCCGCTGGAGC
>JBEVNH010000078.1:0-11259 GCA_040508175.1 Pseudoxanthomonas sp. | reverse complement strand
TCCTGGACATGGGCGATGTGCTGTCGCTGGTGGAGCAGGTCGAAAGCCAGGTCGACAAGGACAAGGCGCAGAAGCTGGCCGAGAAGGTCGCCAAGGGCAAGAAGTTCGACCTCAACGACATGCGCGACCAGCTTGAGCAGATGCAGAACATGGGCGGCATCGGCAGCCTGATGGAAAAGCTGCCGGGCCTGGGCCAGATCCCGGAGAACCTGAAGGCGCAGGTTGCCGGCAACAAGGACGTGCCGCGCATGATCGCCATCATCAGTTCGATGACCAAGAAGGAGCGTCGCAACCCGGGCCTGCTCAACGGCTCGCGCCGTTCGCGCATCGCGAAGGGGTCGGGCACGCAGCCTTCCGACGTCAACAAGCTGATGAAGCAGTTCCAGCAGATGGAAAAGATGATGTCCAAGCTGTCTGGTGGCGGCATGAAGGGCATGATGCGTGGCATGCGCGGGATGATGGGCGCCATGGGCGGCCGCGGCGGCATGCCGTTCCGCTGAGCAATGCGCCACATGCGCCAGCAGCGGATCCAAGCATTCTGCGAACGCTTCGGCCTGGGGATGCCGGTGCTGCTGGCACCGATGGCCGGCGCGTGCCCGGTCGCGCTTTCCGTCGCCGCGGCAGGGGCCGGCAGCATGGGCGCCATGGGCGCGGTGCTGTCCCAGCCCGCTGACATCACTGCCTGGGTCAACCAGTTCCGCGCGCAGGCCGATGGCCCGACCCAGGTCAACCTGTGGGTGCCCGATCCTGAGCCCGTGCGCGATGCCGCTGCTGAAGCAGCCGTGCGGGACTTTCTCGGACGTTGGGGGCCGGCGGTGCCGGCCGATGCCGGTGATGCGCGTCCAGCGGCGTTCGATGCGCAGTTCCAGGCGGTGTTGCAGGCACGTCCGCAGGTGCTTTCCACCATCATGGGCGTGCTCGACGCGACGCAGGTGCAGGCGTTGCGCGAGGCAGGCATTGCCTGGTTCGCCACCGCGACCACGCTGGCAGAAGCCCGGCAGGCGCAGGCCGCCGGTGCCGATGCGGTGATCGCGCAGGGTTTCGAAGCCGGCGGCCATCGCGGTGCCTTCGATGCCGCGGCGGCTGATCGCCAGATGACGGGCCTGCTTGCGCTGGTGCCGCGGTTGGCCGACGCGCTGGAGGTGCCGGTCATCGCTGCCGGTGGCATCGGCGACGGGCGCGGCATCGCCGCGGCCTTGACCCTGGGCGCGTCTGCGGCCGTCATCGGCACGGCACTGCTGGCCACCCCGGAAGCGAACATCGCGCCGGCTTGGGCGCGAGGACTGCAGGCCGCCGAGCCGGAGGGCACCTGGCCGACGCGCGCATTTTCGGGGCGTCTGGGCCGTGCGCTGGCGACGGACTATGTCCGTGCGACCGCAGCATCCGACGCGCCACCGATGGCGCCGTATCCGATCCAGCGCGCATTGACCACGGCCATGCGTGCGCAGGCGACCAAACAGGACAATCTATCCGCCATGCAGGCCTGGGCTGGCCAATCGGCGTGGATGGCCAAGGCCGAACCCGCCGACGTGCTGCTGCGACGCTGGTGGTCCGACGCCAGTGCGTTGTTCTGAGTTCGTCCCGTTGAGCTGGCTGTCTTGAGCACGCCGCGCGCGTGGTGCAACGGCCGGCCCGCAGATGCCCAGGCGCTGCAATCGCTGGCCCTGGCCAACTATGGGCACTTCACCTCAATGCAGGTGCGTGGCAGGGCAGTGCAGGGACTGGACCTGCATCTGCAGCGGCTGGCAGAAGGCAATCGCGTGCTGTTCGATGCGCCGCTGGATGCATCCCAGGTGGTTGGTTGGATGCGCCTGGCGCTTGCCGATGCCCCGGATGCATCGCTGCGGGTGACGCTGTTTTCCCGCATGTTCGATCATCGTCAGCCCCAGCGGCCTTGCATCCCTGATGTGCTTGTCTCAATCGCGCCAGCGGCGCAGGCAGGGGCGGGCACGATTGCCTTGCGGTCCTTCGCCTTCCAGCGCGCGCTGCCGTCGCTGAAGCATGCCGCGACCCTGCCGCTGTTCCATTACCGTCGCCAGGCCCGGCTGGAAGGATGCGACGACGCCTTGTTCGTAGCGCCCGGCGATGGACGGGTGATCGAAGGCAGCGTCTGGAATGTGGCGTTCTGGGACGGCACGCAGGCGCTGTGGCCACAAGCCGAGGCCTTGCGCGGTACCTGTGAATCGCTTGTGCGGCAGGGCTTTGCGCAGTTGGGTGTCGCGCAGGGCGAGCGGATCATCACGCTGGAAGAGGCCAGGCACCTGGCCGCAATTACCTTGAATGCGGCCGGCCTGCAGCTGGTGAAATCGATCGATGGCGTGCCGCTGCCGGAAGGGGACGCGCTGCTCGGGCTGGCCCTTCGTGCGCTGGAAACCCGGCCCTGGATCCCACTCTGACCGGTTGGACAAGCCGGCAAGGCCCGCTATAATCGCCGGCTTACCGCGCCATCCTGGCGACTGGGCAACACCGAGAAAACCACCATGGTCAAGATCCGTCTTACCCGCGGCGGCGCCAAGAAGCGTCCGTTCTACCACATCATCGTCACCGACGTGCGCAGCGCGCGCGACGGCCGCAACATCGAGCGCGTGGGCTACTACAACCCCGTCGCACAGGGCGCCGAACAGCGCGTCGTGCTGGACATCGCCCGCGTTGACCATTGGGTCTCCAATGGCGCCCAGCTGACCGACAAGGTCCGCAACCTGTACAAGGAAGCCGCCAAGGCTCCTGCCCAGGCCACGGCCTGATCTTCAGCGGCCGCGCTTTGTGCGCGGCCCCTGGGGACGCATTCGCATGACTGACGCAACGCGCCGCATCCTCCTAGGCAGGGTGATGGGCGCGTTCGGCATTCGTGGGGATGCAAAAATCGAATCCTGGACCGATCCCCGCGACGCCATTTTCCGCTACCAGCCCTGGACCGTGCGCGATGCCGGCGGCAACGAGCGTGAAATCTCGGGCGTGCGCGGCAAGCCCCAGGGCAAGCATCTGGTGGCCACATTTCCTGGTGTGGACGATCGCAACGTGATCGAAGCGATGGTCGGGACCGAAATATCCGTGCCGCGTTCGGTCCTGCCGCCCCCCAAGCCCGACGAATTCTACTGGGTCGACCTGGAAGGCATGCGCGTCATCAACGCCGATGGGCGCTCCTTCGGTACGGTGTCGCACCTGTTCTCAACCGGTTCCAACGATGTCCTGGTTGCACGTGGTGACAAGGAGCGCCTGATTCCCTTCGTCCAGCCCGAGTACGTGACGCGCGTGGACTTCGACGCTGGCGAGATCGGCGTGGATTGGGATCCTGACTTCTAGGAGTGAGCGTGGAGGAGTGAGGAGTGAGCGTTGGCTGCCGGGATCGGCGTCAACCGGGCTCTGACTTCTCAGGCTTGGATGCAGAGGCATGAGGTGTGAGCGGCTTTGATCTAGGCGCTCGCTCACTGCGCATTTGGCCACACCCGCGCCCCAGCGCTCACTTCTCACTCTTCCACACTCATTCCTCGCCCCATGCGTATCGACGTCCTCACCCTGTTTCCCGATTTCATCGACCAGAGCGCGAGCTTCGGCGTGGTCGGGCGGGCGCGTGAGAGGGGGCTGCTGCAGTTGCAGGGCTGGAATCCTCGCGATTACGCGCAGGGCAATTACCGGCGGGTGGACGATCGTCCTTTCGGTGGCGGCCCGGGGATGGTGATGCTGATCGAGCCGCTGCGTGCCTGCCTGGCCGACGCGCGCGTGGCCGACCCTACGCCTGCCCCGCTGGTGTACCTGACCCCGCAGGGTCGTCCGCTGACCCAGGCCAAGGTGCGTGAACTGGCGGCCTTGCCGCGGCTGATGCTGCTGTGTGGCCGCTACGAGGGCGTGGACGAGCGTTTCATCCAGGCTGAGGTGGAAGAAGAAATCTCCATCGGCGATTACGTGCTGTCCGGCGGTGAGTTGGGTGCAGCGGTTCTGGTGGACGCCATTACCCGTCTGCAGGACGGCGCCCTGGGCGATGCCGAGTCGGCCGCGCAGGACAGCTTTGAAGGCGAGGGTGGTCTGCTGGACTGCCCGCATTACAGCCATCCTGTGCAGCACGACTGGGGCGAGGTGCCGGCGATCCTGCGTTCGGGTAACCACGCTGCCATCGCACGCTGGCGCCGGCAGCAGTCGCTGGGCCGGACCTGGCTGCGCCGGCCGGACCTGCTGGACGAAGCAGCGTTGTCGAAGGCCGACCGCAAGCTGCTGGATGCGTTCCGCGAAGCGTGCGCCACGACGCCCGGGGATGCCGGCAAGGCGACTGGCGCGGACAAAACAACTTAGGCTACAATGCGCGGTTCCTGTGGCCCGGCGGGTCACGGGGAACCCCATAAGAATGAACGTGCGGCGCAATCCGGTGACCGCATCCGTCCAGGCTGTCTTACGACACCCTCACCCGAACAACACATCGGTGCACCCATGAGCAAGTTGAACAAGTCCATCATCGCGGAATTCGAATCCGCCCAGATCACCCGCGAGCTGCCGCAGTTCAGCCAGGGCGACACCGTCGTCGTCAATGTGAAGGTGAAGGAAGGCAACCGCGAGCGCGTCCAGGCCTACGAAGGCGTGGTCATCGGCAAGAAGAACGCGGGCTTGAACTCGGCGTTCACGGTGCGCAAGATCTCGCACGGCTTCGGCGTCGAGCGCGTGTTCCAGACCCACAGCGCCACCATCGACTCGGTTGAAGTGAAGCGCCGCGGCAAGGTCCGCGCCGGCAAGCTGTATTACCTGCGCGGTCTGCAGGGCAAGGCTGCCCGCATCAAGGAAGACCTGGCGGCGGCGGCTCAGGCCAAGGCGGCCCGTCAGGCCGCTGCTGCCGAGTAATTCCGGCGCGCGGTTTGCGGTTCGACAAAACCCCGGCTTCTGTCGGGGTTTTGTTTTGCGGACCTTCGGCATGGGGCGCGCACCTGCGTGGCGCTACCATCGCAGCGAGCAGCAGATGTCCGGCATCACCAGGCCTCGGCTGCTTTCAACATGCTGCGTCGCCACTTCGGGCCGCAGTAAGATCCCGGCCTCCAGGTCGACGATGACAGCCCCGTCCAAACTCCCATGTCCACGCGATGGTCTCCAGCACGATAAGCGACCCTGAAGTCCCCGCCGCCGGTGTGCGTCTCGATATCTGGCTGTGGGCGGCGCGCTTCTTCAAGACGCGCTCACTGGCCAAGGCGGCGATTGCCGCTGGCCGCATTGATGTCAACGGCCAGCATGCCAAGCCGTCGCGGACCGTGCATGCGGGTGACCTGCTGGTCGTGCAGCGCGGGGACGAGCAGGTCCACCTCGTGGTCTGCGGCGTGGCCGACCAGCGCGGGCCGGCACCGGTCGCGCAGGCCTTGTACGAGGAAAGCCTGGACTCCGTGCAGCGTCGCGCCGAGCAGCGTGCACAGCGGGCGGCCGAGCGCACCGGCTACCGGGCGCCGGACACCAAGCCGGACAAGCGGGCACGCCGGTTGATCCAGGCCCTGGGTGATATCGACGCGCTGTAGGAATCTGTTCAAAGTCCTGTTGCGCTTGCCAGCTGGCGTGCACGCGGTGCTCGCAATGCTCATGTACAAACGTACGCTGCGTTTGCTGCGGTCTGCCACACGCCATCCGGAGGCGCTCGCGACGGACCTTGAACGGCTTCCAAGGCCTCACGACTTTTGCAGCACGTCCCCGGGACCTGGATCGGGATCGGCCGGGTTGGCTGCAGGCGAGGGGGGCACGGCGGGCACTTCTGACGGCACGGCGATCGTGCGGGTATCAATCGCACTCATGCGGGCCTTGCGCCAGCCGCCCCAGCGGTAATACGCCATCGACAGCAGCATCGAACACAGCGAACTGGCGGGAAAGCTCCGCCACACCGCGTCTGCGCCCAGCATCGGTTGCAGCAGGTTGGCAAACGGCACGCGGATGCCCCACAGCGAAACCACCAGGATGATCAGCGGCGGGACCACCGCGCCGGTCGCGCGCACCACCCCGGACAGCACGAACATCACCCCGAAGAACAGGAACGACCAGATCGCGATGTGATTGAGGTGGCGTGCGGTCTCGAACGCCGCGCTGCCCGGTTGCAGGAACAGGCCGAACGTCCAGCGGTCCAGCAGGATCAAGGGGGCGATCAAGGCGCCGGTCATCAGGAAATTGAACAGCACGCCGGTACGCGCGGTGGCACTGACGCGGTCCCAGTGACCGGCGCCCACGTTCTGCGCGGCCATCGTCGATACCGCCGCGGCGATGGCCATCGCCGGCATCTGCACGTAGTTCCAGGTCTGCAGTGCGGCGCCATAGGCAGCGGCGGTGTCCGTGCCGAAGCCGTTGACCAGCGTCATCATCGCGATCATCGCCAGTGAGACCAGCACCATCTGCAGGCCCATCGGCACGCCTTTGAGTACAAGGGCTTTCAAGATGCTGGGATCGATGCGGAACAGGTGCAGGTCCTTGCGCCCCAGCCACAGCACATGGCGCCGGCGGCGCATGGAAAGGAGCAGTGCGACCAGGGCAAGCCCCTGCGCCACCAATGTCGACCACGCCGAGCCGGCGATGCCAAGTGCCGGAAAAGGCCCGAGCCCGAAGATCAGAAGCGGGTTGAATCCGATGTCCAGCACCACGGACAACAGCAGATAGCGGAACGGGGTCTTTGCATCGCCGGCACCGCGCAAGGCGGCCGACAAAAACGCGAACGCATAGATCAGTGGCATGGCCAGAAAGATTACGCGCAGGTAGGCCTCGGCCAGATGCAGCGCTTCATCCGGCGTGCCCATCGCCGCCAACAGGTGCCGCGCCAGCCACACGCCGCAGCAGGCGATCACCACCGACAGGCCGATGAAGAAACTGGCGCTCGTGCCCATCACCCGACGTGCCTGCGCAAGATCGCCTGCGCCGATGGCCTGGCCGATCAGGATGGTCGCAGCCATGCCGATGCCGAACACCGAGCCGATCAGGAAGAACAGGATGTTGTTGGCATTGGCCGTGGCGGTCAACGCCGACGCGCCCAGAAATTTGCCGACCCACACCGCGTTGACCGAGCCGTTGAGCGACTGGGCAATGTTGCCGCCCAGGATCGGCAGCGAGAACAGCAGCAGGTTGCGGCCGATGGGGCCTTCGGTCAGCGAGCGGGCGAAGCGTGCGGACATCGAAAAGCGCCAGAACGAAAGCACCGCACCCTAGCACCCGCCTGACGGCGATGTCAGGCGGGTAGGTCGCTCACGCCGCCGGTACCGGCTGCACATGCGCGGCGCGTCGCCACTGCCGCAGTCCCATGATCGCCAGGCCGACGAACCCCAGATACAGCGCGGCGGTCACGTCCAGCGACTTGTAGAGGTACTGGCCGGTGTAGAGCACGTCCACCACGATCCACAGCCACCACGCCGCAACGTGGCGACGGCCCTGCCACCACTGCGCCACCAGGCTGAAGGCGGTCAGCGCCGCATCCAGCCAGGGCAGGGCGGCATCGGTAAAGGTGTGCATGACAGCACCCAGCATCAGCGCGAAGACCGCGCCGATTCCCAGGTCCCGCCACATTGCCGCGCGGTCCAGCGGCGTGACCTGTACACGGCCGTCATCGCCCAGGTGGGCCTTCCAGCGCCACCAGCCGTAGACGATGAAGCCGGCGAACGCGCCCTGCAGCAGTGCATCCGAATACAGCTTGGCATCGACGAACACGCCGGCATACAGCGCCACCGATACCAGTCCGACGGGCCAGCCCAGTAGATGTCGACGTGCCGTCAGCCAGACCGCTGCGATGCTCACGATCGCGGCGATCCATTCCAGCGTTTCGATGCTCACAGTGCGTAGGTCACGGTCAGGCGCGCCAGGCGCGGCGCACCGGGGAACAGGTAGTAATCACCGCCACTGCTGCCGGTATCGCGCCAGTAGAACTTGTCGAACACGTTGTCCACCGACAGCCGCCAGGTCACAGCGTGACCCTTGACGTCGCCGCGGAAGCGCAGGCCGGCATCGAACACGTGATACGCGGGCACGCGCACCTGGCCGTCGGGCGTGGCCACGTTGCTGGCGGCATAGCGCCAGCCGCCGCTGACATTCCATGCCGGGGCAAGGGGCAGCTGGTAGTCCAGATAAACGCTGGCGCGCGCCTTGGGGATGTTGATCAACTGATGGCCTTCGATCGCCGCACTGCCGGCATCTTCGGCGCGCGCGCGCAGCACGCTGGCACTGGCCACGATGCTCAAATGATCGGTCACGCGGCCGTTGGCGGTGAGTTCCAGGCCGGTATGCACCTGATCGCCCTGCTGGACGAAGGTATAGCCCGTCTCGCTGGCATCGGGTTGGGCGTACTGGAATGGCTGCGAAATGCGGAACAGGGCCGCGCCCAAGTCCAGCGTGTCGGTGGCGGAGAACTTGGCGCCGACTTCAAGCTGGCGCGACAGCACCGGTGGCAGGAAGCTGTCTGCGTTGGACGTCCAGTAAGGTGCTTCCTGGCCCAGCGACAAGCCTTCGCTATAGCTCACATAGGTGCTGAGCTGTTCGCTGGCCTGCCACAACAGCGCCGTCTGCGGCAGGAACTGGGACAGGCGCGTGTGGCGTTCGCGCACGTTGCTGCTGCTATTGGCATATTCGTCCAGGCGCACGAAACGCCCGCCGGCCAGCCACTGCCAACCGTTGCCGAAGCTGACGCGGTCCAGTGCGAAGACCGCGCGCTGGCGATCGTCCAGGCGGCGCGCCGACATGCCGGGTTCGAGCGGCGAAGGGGCGAACACCGGCACCTGCGCATCACCGATGTTGGTCGTGCCGACGTACTCGTTCACGCTCCTGCGGCGGTCCACGGTGCGCCGGAAGCCATCCACACCCACGGTCAGCTGGTGGCGCAGCGCGCCGGTGTCGAGCTGACCCTGCACCTGCGCGCGCAGTTGCTGGTTGTGGCGCGTGTCGTCCGGGCTGCGGTAGTCGTAGACGTCGTAGTCGCCATTGGGGGCGAAGAAGTTACCGGGGACGCTGCCATCGGCGCATTCGGCGGCGTAATAGCAGCCAAAGGCAAAAGCGACGTTGTCATCGATCACGCTGCGGCTGTTGCCGAACACGATGCTGCCTTGCCAGTCGGCGCCGAACTTGTGGGTGTAGCGCGCGGTGACGTTGGCGCTGTGCATGAACACCGGTTGCGACCAGGGCTGGTAGGCCAGCAGCGTTTCGCGATCCACGCGTCCTGGCAGGTCACGACCGCCCAGCAGCTGGTAACCCGATGCGGAGCGCTGTGCGCTGCTCTGGTAGTTGCCGTCCAGCTCCAGCTTGCCGTGCTCGCCGATGAGCCAGTCCGCCGCCAGCGCATAGAAGTTGCGGCGGCCGTCGGTATGGTCCACATAGGAGCTGGTGTCGTCCCAAGCCGCGTTGAAGCGCAGGCCGAAGGTCGGCGTGAGCCAGCGGCCCACGTCCACCGCGACATAGCGCGAACCATACGAATCGGTGCCCACGGTGAGGTCCTGCACGCGGGTCGGCCGCTTGGCCACGTAGTTGATGATGCCGCCGGGCGCCATGATGCCGGCGGTGAGTCCCGCCTCGCCCTTCAGGATCTCGACCTGTTGCACATGTTCCAGGGCGACGCGCTGTTCGCCGGCGATGGTCATGTCGTTGAAGCGGTAGCCGGTGGCCAGGTCCAGCGCGAAGCCGCGGATGGCCGTGTTCTGGTAGTAACCGACCGGGGCATAGCTGTCGCCGACCGAGGCGTCGCTGGCGGTCAGCTCGCTGAGGGTGCGCGGCTGGCGCGCGTCGATCAGCGCACGTGTCAGCACGTTGAGCGACGCCGGCGTGTCCTTCCAGCGACCAGGGCCGAAGCTGTTGGACTGGCTGCGCGGCGTGGCCTGCGCATCGGTCTGTCCTTCGACGCGGATGGCGGCCAGGTTGGTCGCCGATGTCGTTTCGGGCACGTCGTCGGCCTGCTGTGCATGCAGCGGCAGCGCGGTGCAGAGCAGGGAGGACAGCAGCAATGTGGAGCGGGAGCGAGGCATCGATTCGTCACCAGACAGGGGCAGGACGAAGCGACGGCGCACATCGGCACGCCTTCTCCAGGCGGTGCTTCGGTGCTGCTCTAAGCTCCCTACGCCGGTGCAAACCGGATCAGGTTCCAAGGGACTCTCTCAGCCTGGCAACGCCAGGCACCCCCGCTTCAGGCCGGCATTTGACACCATTTCGTCAGGATTTGCACACCTTGCGTATTCAGGCCGCCGCACGCAGGGCCCGTAACAGGGTCTGGCCTGGCACTGTGCCGAACCACTGCGCATGGCCGAGCAGGAAGGTGTCGTAGGCCACGCCCGCGTTTTCCGGCGAGCACGTGATCGCGTGGAAATACTCGACTTCCGACAGGGCGAAATCGACATGCACCAGCGGCAGCAGATCGGCGAGCAGCTGCACGCACTCCGGATCCAGCGGCTGGATGTCGCGATAGCCCGCGAGCAGCGCCAGTGCGGTATCCACATGCACGGCCTCAATCCCTTGTTCCAGCGAAAGCCAGGCGATCGCATTGCGCTCGATGGCGGTGGCCAGATCGAACAGCGCACTGGTGGGCGACGCCAGGCCGAAGTCAAGCACACCGCTGACAAGCACTGCAGTGCCCGCGTCCTGCCATAGCAGGTTGGAGGCATGCCAGTCGTTGTGCGCCCACAGACGCGGGGCATTGCGCAGGCGGTCGGCCAGCCCGCGATGCCAGGGCAGCAGGTGTTGCCTGAAGTCGGCTGGCCAGTTGCGCGCCTGCAGCCACGCGGCCAGTGCGGAGCGCTCAACGAACTGCGCCTGCAGCGCGGCGACGGGGTCGTCGGCGCGGATCAGGTCGTCGCGCGCGACCAGCAGATGCGTGCTGCGCTGGGGCGCGTCGTAGTCGGCAGCGGCCCGGTGCAGCCGCGCCAGCATTGTGCCTGCCTCGCGCGCACGCGCCAGGTCGGTCAGCGGCGTCCAGGAGGTCGTTTCACGATAGACGTCCTCACCACGACCCGCGCTGTGTATTTCGTAAGTCCAGTCGCCCTGCATCACCGCGGTATGGCCACGAGCGTTCGCGTAGACCCGCACCACCGGCAACGCCTTGTGCCGCAGGTGCGCGATGAAACGGTGTTCTTCTTCGAGACACGCGGCGGTGCGCACGCTGACGTGGTGGCGCTTGACGAAGATGCGGTTGTCTTCGGTCTGCACCAATGCGGCGGCGGACAGCGGCCGCGGGCTGTGCCACACGATCCGGGGTGTGGCGCCGGCAAAGTCCGGATAGCTGGCCAGCACGGCATCAAGTTCGTTGACTTGGAGTGGCGGCCAGTCGGGCGGAACGTCCTGGGGGCCGAC
>JBEVNH010000063.1:0-16158 GCA_040508175.1 Pseudoxanthomonas sp. | reverse complement strand
CCCTCGTTGTCCGTTTCCTGGCGATGGTGGATGAAAGAGCGTCTCCACCCTACGTGCTCTGACGATGCCCGCCTGCGCCAGGCCATCGACAGTGCGCTTGCCGCCTAGACCCGGACGGCCGCGCGGCGCTTCGGCGTTCATGAAAAAGGCCGCCCAGTAGGCGGCCTTTCTTGTAGCGGGTCGGGCGATCAGTACCCGCCGGTAGGAATCATCGGCATGGCGTTCACTGGCACCGTCGGGGCGTCGTCATCCATCAGGTAATCAGGCAGGCCGTCGCCGTCGCTGTCCCGGCCGCGCTGTCCGCCATCGGTGATCTGGTAATTGCGGCGCTGCAGCCAGCCATCGCGGAACAGCGCGTATTCGTCCACCGCGCCATCGCGCAGCGAGTCGATCGCCATCAGCTGCGCCCGCACGTCCACCAGCTGCAGTCCCTGCAGGAAGATGCGCGCCTTGTCGTTCTCGATGCGCTGGGTCGGCGACAGCGGCAGGTCGCCGACCAGCCCGAAGGTATCGCGCACGGTGCGCGGGCCGAACAGCGGCAGCTCCACGTAGCGCGAGTTGCGCCAACCCCACACCGCCAGCGTCTGCCCGAAGTCTTCGCTGCGGTTGGGCACGCGGTCATGGGTGGCCACATCGATGACGCCGCCCACGCCGGCCGTGGTGTTGATCAGGAAACGCCCGAGCGAGGCCCAGGCCTGATCGGGCTTGCCCTGCAGCAGTGCATTGAGCGCACTGACCGGCTGGCCCAAGTTGTTGAAGAAGTTGGTCACGCCCTTGCGCACCGGCTGCGGCACGGTCTTGGTGTAGGCCACGGCCAGCGGGCGGGCCACGCCACGGTCGACCACATTGTTGAAGGTATGGATCCTGCGGTTGAAGCTTTCCCACGGGTCGTAGCTGGGCGAACCGCCGGGCGTACCGGTGTCGTCGGTGCTAGGCGCAGGCGTGCCGTAGATCGAGGAGAAGTCATCCTCGGCCTCGGTCACCGGCGCGGCCTGCAAAGGCGCGGCACTGTCCGCAGCGGCATCGCTCGCCGTTGCCGTCGCGGTGTCGTCGGCCGGCGGCACGGTGGGTCGGGCGGCCGGCGTGCTGGCATCCACCCCGGCGACGCTGGGCGCGGGGACGACTGCTTCGGCGGCGGCGGGCGGCGTGTCGGCCGGCTTCACGCCCGCGCAGGCAGACAGGGTGGCGGTGACGACAAAGGCAGTGACGAGGCGCAGGGAGGTGTTCATGGGGAGCATCCGAAGGTCGACGCAAGCGTCAGGTGCGCGTGGCACCGGCGCCGGGGAATTCCAGTTCCGCGCCCAGGCGATAGGCGTCGCGCAGTTCGGCCAGGCCGGCCGGTTCACCGGCCAGGACCGGCGGGGTGCCGCGCGCGCGCAGACGCTCGGCCAGTTCTGCCAGCAGCGCCAGGCCGGCACTGTCCACGCTGGCTACGGCGGTCAGGTCGAAGCGGCGCACGCCGTCCAGGGCGCGGTTGGCCTGCACCCACAGCGCGATGGCTGCGGCGCGGTCCAGCGCGCCCTCGAACGCCAGCGCATCGCCCTGGCGCGTGACGGTGGCCTGCTTAGCGCTGGCCACCGGCGCCACCGTTGGCCTGCATGCGGCCGTTGCGCAGATCGTCGGTCACCTGGGCGATGGTCTTCTGTCGCAGCGGGGCATCGAACTGGGTCTTGAAGGTCTGCACGTAGGAGATGCCTTCGATCATCACGTCGAAGATCTTCCACTGACCGTTGACCTCACGCAGCAGGTAATCCACCGGGATCGGCTCGCCGCCCTGGCGCAGCATCTGCGTGGACACGCGCTTGCCCTTGTTGTTGGGCAGTGAGGTCTCGCCCAGCACCTTGGTCTGCAGCTTGGTGTTGAAGTCGAGCAGCGACTGGCCATAGCGCGACATCAGGTTGTCGCTGAGCGCGTTGGCAAAGGCGACCACGTCGGCATCGGAGGCGCCACGGCCGTGCACGCCGAGCACCAGGCGGGCGGCATAGTCCTTATCGAAGGCGCGGTTGAATTCGGTCGTGACGAACTGCTTGAGCGCGGCCGGGTTGCCGCGGAACTCGGCACGGCGTGTCTCCAGCGTGCTCAGGATGCGGGTGCTGCTGTCCTGCACGATCTTGCTGGCCGAGGTCGCCGATGCGGCGGCCGCCGGCGCGCCTTGCGCCAGGGCGAGCGACGGGACGCCGAGCAGCAGGGCGGCGCCCAGCGCGAGGGAAAGGATGGAACGGGTCATGGCGTGGTTTCCTCGGGGGTGGCGGGAGTGGGGGCCGGAGCCTGGCCGTTGTCGGCGCCTTCGCCAGGGCTGCCACCACCGCTGAACATGTACTTGCCGACCAACTGCAGCAGGTCGACGGCGGGTTGCGTGTAGACCAACTCATCTCCGGGCTTGAGCGTGTCAGGGCTGCCACCAGGCGACAGGCCGATGTAGTTTTCGCCCAGCAGGCCGCTGGTGAAGATCCCGGCCGCGGTGTCGTCCGGCAGATCCTTGTAGGTGTTGTCGATGTTCAGCGTGACGATGGAATCGAATTTCACCGGATCCAGCGCAATTCCGGCCACCTGTCCGATGACCACGCCGCCGATCTTGACCGGCGCTTGCGGGCGCAGCTGGCCCAAGTTGGTGAAACGGGCTTTCAGCTCGTAGCGCTGGCTACCGAAACCGAAAGAGCGGTTGGTCGAGGCCAGCGCCAGCACCAGCAGCGAGGCCAGGGCGAGCAACAGGAAAGCGCCAACGGCGAGTTCCAGACGGGGTCCGCGGATGGACATGGGATCAACTCCTGAAAAGCAGGGCGGACAGCACGAAATTGAGCATCAACACCAGCAGCGAGCCGTTGACCACCGCGCGGGTGGTGGCCACCGAAGTGCCTTCGATCGTCGGTTCGGCGTGGAAACCCACGTACGAGGCGACCAGCGCCGCGACGCCGCCGAACACGGCCGACTTCAGCAGCGCCACGCCAAAGTCGTCCCAGAGGTCAACGCTGCCCTGCAGCGCCGACCAGAACGTGCCGTTGTCCAGGCCTAGCACCTTGACCGCCTCGAACCAGCTGGCACTGATGGCCAGCGAGCAGAAGAAGCCGGTCAGCAGCGGCACGGTCAGCACCGCGGCCCAGAAGCGTGGCGCGACGGCCTTGGCGATCGGGTCGATGGCCATCAGCTCCAGTGCCTTGATCTGGTCGGTGGCGCGCATCAGGCCCAGCTCGGCGGCAATGGAGCTGCCGGCGCGGCCAATGAACAGCAGCGCGGTCAGCACCGGGCCCAGTTCGCGGTACAGCGACAGGCCCAGCAGCGTGGACAGCGCATCGGACGCGCCGAAGGTGGTCAGCGTGCGATAGCCCTGCAGGGTCAACACCAGGCCGACGAAGGCACCGCCCACGGCAATGATGGGCAGTGAGCGCGCGCCGATCTTGTAGATCTCGCGCGTCAGCTCGGCCCAGAAGTCGCGCGTGGGCACCGAGGCGCGCAGCACCGACAGCGAAAACAGCCCTGCAGCGCCCAACGAGCGGATGGAGTCGGTCATGGCCATCAGGCGGCCTCCGCCCTGCGCGTGGCCGCCGTGTCGAAGGCAATGGGGCCGTCCGGCCGTCCATGCAGGAACTGCTGCACCAGCGGGTCGTCGCTGGCCTGCAGCTGCTCGGGCGTGCCGGAGAACACCAGCGCGCCATTGGCGATCACCACCGCCTGGTCACACACCGGCAAGGTCTCGTGGACGTGGTGGCTGACGATGATGCTGGTCAGCCCCAGGCTGTCGTTGAGGCGCTGGATCAGACTCATGATCACGCCCGAGGCGATCGGATCCAGCCCGGTCAGCGGCTCGTCGTAGATCATCAACGGCGGGTCCAGCGCCAGCGCCCGGGCCAGCGCCACGCGCCGCGCCATGCCGCCGGACAGCTCGCGCGGATACAGGTCTGCCGCCGTGCGCAGGCCGACCGCATTGAGCTTGAAGGCCACCAAGCGCTCGATCAGCGCCGCCGGCAGCCGGGTATGCGTGCGCAGTGGCAGGGCGATGTTCTCGCCCACGGTCAGGTCGGTCAGCAGGCCATTGCCTTGCAGCAGCACGCCCACGCCCTTGCGCATCTCCAGCAGCGCGCGGGTATTGCGCGGCACCGGCCGGCCAAACAATGCCACCTTGCCAGCGGCCGGCTCCAGTTCACCGGTCAACGCGGCGAGCAGGGTCGACTTGCCACTGCCCGACGGTCCCAGCACGGCAGTGATGCTGCCGCGCGGCACGGTCAAATCGACGTCACGCAGGATCGTCCTGCCGCCACGCACCAGGCGCAGAGCATCCAGATGGACGGCAAGCGTTTGTTCGGAAGCCATTGAGTGACGTCGTGTCGGAAAGGCGTTAAAGAAACATCAAGACGGTAGCTTCGGCGCTGACGCCTGAATAAAACCGTACTCACAGGTGCAGTATTGTCGCGCGCCCTGTCCCATCTTGCCTATTCATCCCTGAAACAATGCGATGCATCCGGGCACCATTGTCTTACCAGGCATGCGTTGTGTCACCTATGCCACACGCGTGGCGTCTCACGCGATGAGCGCTGGCTGCGGCAAGATGGCGTCATGCCCGCAGCGCCCGATTTCCGTCTTTACCCCTCCAATGCGCTGGAACTGCTGGCCGGACTGCTCGCCAACGCGCTGCGCCAGCCCGTGCCAGGACAGTCGATCCTGACGCCGGAGGTGGTGCTGATCCCGCAGGTCGCCATGCGCCGCTGGCTGCAGGCCACGCTGGCCGTCGAACACGGCGTGGCGGCGAACCTGGAATTCCTCACCCCTGGCGAATTCGTCGCCCGCGCGCTGGAAGCCAACCTGGGCAAGGCCCAGGACGAACTGGATGCGGCCACCCTGCGCTGGCGTCTGTATGCGGCGCTGACCGACCCGGCCGTGCTGGCCGATCCTGCCCTGGCGCAGCTGCAGGCCTACCTGCGTGACGACGACGCGCTCAAGCCGTGGGCGCTGGCTGGCGAGCTGGCCGGCGTATTCGAGAAGTACCAAGCCTGGCGCCGCGACTGGCTGCTGCGCTGGGAAGCCGGGGCCGACGCCAACGACCCGCAGGCGGTGCTGTGGCGTCACGTGGCGGCCGGCAGTGCCTACCGCGCGCGCCGCATCCAGGCCTACCTGGACCGCTTCTCCGGTGACCACGCGGCCCTGCCGCAAGGCCTGCCGCGGCGCGTGTTCGCCTTCGCCACCCTCAATGTCTCACCCGACGTGCTGCGCGTGCTGGCCACCCAGGCACGCGTGGGCACGCTGCATTTCTATCTGCCCACCCCGGCCCAGGGGTACTGGGGCGACCTGCAGACCCTGGGCCCGCGCCGCCGTGCCCGCGCCGACGACCTGGTCGACGAGGCCCTGTCCGAGGGCGGCCTGCTGGCCGGCACCAGCGGTGAGAACCGCCTGCTGCAGGCCTGGGGTGCGGCCGGGCGCGACTTCATGGCGATGCTGGGCAGCTACGAAGTGGTGCACCCGCGCGCGGAGATCGAGGTCTACGCCGATCCGCTCGCCTCCGGCCAACGCCCGCTGGCGGCAGGCGGCCTGGGCGACACGCTGCTGCGCCGGCTGCAGAGTGACCTGTTCCACCGCGTGCGCCCGGCCATGCCCGCGCCGCTGGCCGCCCTTGACCGGCGCGATCCCAGCCTGCAGGTGCACGCCTGCCACACCCGCCTGCGCGAACTGCAGGTGCTGCATGACCAGCTGCGCGGCCTGCTGGAAGACCCGCGTTTCGATCCGCCGCTGCAGCCGCGCGAGATCGCAGTGCTGGCGCCGGACATCGATCCGTACATCCCGTACCTGGAAGCGGTGTTCGGTGGCAGCGTCGAGGCGCCCGGCGCGCGCATCCCCTACGCGCTGGCCGATACCAGTCCGCTGGCCGGCGAGCCGCTGGCCGAGGTCTTCGTGCGCCTGCTCGGCCTGCCGGTGTCGCGCTTCGGCTTGAACGAAACCCTGGACCTGCTGGCCAGCCCGCCACTGGCCGAGGCCGCCGGGCTGGATGCGGCCGCCTTCGAGCGCCTGCACGGTTGGCTGCAGGCCGCGGGCGCGCGCTGGGGCGTGGACGCCGCGCACCGCGTGCAGCACGGCGCGCCGGACGATGACGCCTATACCTGGGCGTTCGCGCTGGATCGCCTGCTGCTCGGCCACGCCAGTGGCAGCACCGACGACATTGCCGGCGTGGCACCGTTCGATGCGCTGGAAGGCGGCGCGCTGGACGCGCTCGATGCGTTGATCCGGCTGCTGCGCGTGCTCGCCCGCTATCAGCGCAGCCTGGACCAAGCGCTCTCGCCGCAGGCCTGGCGCGAACGCCTGCTCGGCCTGCTCGACGCGCTGCTGCCGGACAGCCCGTCCGCCCAGGCCACGCAACGCGCGCTGGATCGCCTGCGCAAGCTGATCGACGACTTCGCCAAGGACGCCACGCGCGCCGGCTTCGACGCGGTCGTCCCGGCCGAGGTGGTGCGCGCGCATTTTGCCGGCGTGCTGGCCGAGGCCGACACGCGCGCGCCGCTGCTCACCGGTGGCTTGAGCGTGGGCCGCATGGTGCCGATGCGCCTGCTGCCGTTCCGCGTGATCTGCCTGCTGGGCATGAACGATGGCGACTTCCCGCGGCGCGATCCGGCCGCCGGCCTCAACCAGCTCACCGCGGAGCTGGGCACCGGCAAGCGTCGCTACGGTGACCGCTCCACGCGCGAGGACGATCGCTTCCTGTTCCTGCAGCTGTTCGCCTCGGCGCAGGACGTGTTCTACGTCAGCTATCTCGGCGCCGACGCGCGCGACGGCAGCGTGCGCGAGCCCTCGGTGCTGGTGACCGAGCTGATCGGCGCGGCGGCCGACGTCCACGGCGATCCGCCCGCGGCGGCCAAGGCGCTGACCGTGCGCCATGCGCTGCAGCCGTTCGCCCCGGCCGCCTTTGGTGCGGAGGGCGACCCGCGCCGTTTCAGCTATCGCGCGCAGTGGCAACCGGCGTCGGCGCGGATCGGCGGGACGCGCGCGCCCTTGGCGCCGTGGTTCGACGCGCCGCTGCCGCCGCGCGCGCTGCAGGACGATGTCCTGTCGCTGGAGGCCTTGCGCCGCTTCTTCACCGCACCGGCCGAGCAGTTCCTGCGCCAGCGCCTGGACCTGCGCCTGGCCGACGCGGCCGACGCCGGCCAGGACATCGAACCCCTGCTCACGCCCGGCCGGGGGTTGGAGAAGGCGCTGCTGCAACAGCAGGTCTTCGACGCGTTGCTCGCCGGCGACGATGCCGGTCTTTACCAGCAACTGCGCGCGCGGGCGCTGCTGCCATCCGGACCCCTCGGGCAACGCCAGCTGGACGCGCTGGTCGCCGGGTTGCAGCCGTACGCGCAGGCGTTCTCGACTTGGTGCGGCAATGCGCCGCGCGGCACGCAGCGGGTGGAGCTGGCGCTGGACGGCGTGCGTCTGCACGGCCGCCTCGACGGTCTCTACCCCCAGGGCCTGGCCCACGTGCGCCTGGGCGCGATGAACGGCCCGGCCGCGATCCGCCACGGCCTGGACTGGCTGGTCGCCAACGCGGCGGGACTGGACCTGCCGCTGGTGCGCTTCCATGAAGGCGAGGACAGCGTCGGCCCGTTCGAGCGCGCGCCCCTCGACCAGGCCCAGGCCCGCGCCGTCCTGCAACACCTGCTCGCGTTGCGCGCGCAGGGCCTGCAAGCGCCGCTGCCGTTCGGTCCCTACAGCGGTTGGGAATACTTCAGCGCCGACGACCCCGACAAGGCCGTCAAGGCGGCCACGAGTCGTTGGCGCGGCAGCGAGCGCGCTTGGGGCGAAAGCCGTGGCGATGCCTACCGGCTGGCCCTGCGTGGCCGCGACCCCTTCACCGATGCCGCGCTGCTGCGGCAATTCGCGGACACCAGCTTCGCGATCTTCAGTGCGGTGGAGCAGGGCGTAATCCACGCCGGCTTCGACGACGGCCATCGCGTCGCCATCGATCCCGAGACGGAGCTCGAGGCATGACGACGGTCGACGCCTTCCTCACGCTTCCGCTCGCTGGCACCCACCTCATCGAGGCCAGTGCCGGCACCGGCAAGACCTTCACCCTGGCCACGCTGGTGACGCGGCTGGTGGTCGAACAGCGCCTGCGCATCGGCCAGATCCTCGCCGTCACCTTCACCGAAGCGGCCACACAGGAACTGCGCAAGCGCATCCGCGAGCGCCTGACCCTGGCCGCGCGCCTGGTCGACACAGTGCCTGCCGACGACGAGGCACCCGATGCGGCGCTGAGCCGGGCGATCATCGCCGCGCACCTGCAGGCCGGCGCGGAGACGGCCGCCAAACTCAAGCAACGCCTGCAGCAGGCCGCCGACGAAATCGACCTGGCGGCGATCTTCACCATCCACGGCTTCTGCGCCCGCGTGCTGCGCGAGCACGCGCTGGAAAGCGGCCAGACCTTCGCCCCGCCCGAGCTGCTGGCCAACGACCGCGCGCTGCGCGAGGAACTGGCCGCCGACCTGTGGCGCAGCACCGCTGCCGATGCGCACGCAGCGCTGCTGCTGATGTCGCTGTGGCCCAGCGGCCCGGACGGCCTGGCACGCGATCTAGCCGAACTGATCCGCCAGCCCGTGCTGCTGCCGCCGATGCCGGTCGAGGCCGAGAGCCCCGAGCGCATCGAGGCCGAGCTGCATCGCGCCTCGCAGGCCCTGGCCGATGGCCTAGCCGCACATGGCGATACCTTCCGCGCCACGCTGCTCGACGCGGTCGAGAACAAGATCCTCAACGGCCAGAGCTACAAGGCGGCGTGGATCCACGCGCTGTGGCACGAGCTTGGGCAGTGGTGCGCCACGCGCGACTGGTCCGCGCCGCCGCATGCCAAGCTGCCGATGCTGCTGCCGGAGACGCTGGAAGCCAAGACCAACAAGGACCACCGTGGTCGTACGCCGACCTCGCCACTGTGCGCCTTGATCCCGCCGTATCTGGCGGCCGCGGCCGACGTGGCCGCGGTGCAGGAACGCGCCCGCGTGCGCCTGCTGCACACCCTGTGCGATCAGGCGCGCACGCGCCTGGCCCAGCGCAAGCAGCAGTTGCGCGTGCAGACCTATGACGACCTGATCGATGGCGTGGCCGACGCGCTCACCGGGGCGGACGCACAGACCCTGGTGCAGCGCCTGCGCGCGCAATACGCCATCGCGCTGGTGGACGAGTTCCAGGACACCGACACGCGCCAGTGGGACATCTTCCGCACCGTGTTCGGCAATTCAGACGCCACGCGCGCGGCGTCGCTGACGCCCGCCCTGTTCCTGATCGGCGATCCCAAGCAGGCCATTTACGGCTTCCGCGGTGGCGACGTGCAGACCTATCTGCAGGCCGCGCAACAGGCGCAGGCCGCGCCGGCGCTGGATCGCAACTTCCGTTCGCGTCCGTCGGTGCTGGCGGCGATCGATGCGCTGTACACGCAGGCCGGCGACACCGCGTTTCTCGACGAGAAGATCAAGTTCCATCGCGTGCTGCCCGGCACCCAGCGCGTGGATGCCGACTACCGGCGTGCTGGCGCCGAGGCGCCCGCGCTGACGCTGTGGCAGGCGCCGGAAGCGCCACCGGACGACAAGGGCAAGCGCAGGCCGCACGGCGCGCAGCGCTCGCGTGAACTCGCCACGCACGCCTGCGTCGCCGCGATCCACGCCGTGCTGAGCGAAGCGCGCGCCGGCACCGCCTTGATCAATGGCATGCCGGTGCAGCCCGGCGACATCGCGGTGCTGGTGCGCAAGCACGGCGAGGCCACGCGCATCCAACAGGCATTGGCAGCGGTTGGCATTCCTGCCGTGGCCGCCGGCAAGCAGAGCCTGTTCGCCACGCCCGAGGCGCACGACTTGCTGACCCTGCTGCTGGCCCTGCTGCACACCGCCGACGATGGCCGTCTGCGCGCGGCGTTGGCCACGGTGTTGCTGGGCGTGGACGCCGCGGGTATCGCCGCGTTGGACGTCGATGGCGGCGCGCATGGCCAGTGGCAGCGCAGGGCGCTGGCCTGGCGCGAGCGCTGGCAACGCGGTGGGCCGCTGGCGCTGGTGTCGGACCTGTGCGCCGACAACGCCGAGCGCCTGCTTGGCCTGCTCGATGGCGAGCGCCGCCTCACCAACTACCTGCAGCTGGGCGAGCTGCTGCAGCAGGCCGATGCCCACGCGCTGGGCCCGCAGGGCCTGGTCGACTGGCTGAGCCAGCGCATCGTCCAGGCCGACGACAACGACGAGGAACAGCAGCTGCGGCTGGAGTCCGATGCGCGCCGCGTGCAGATCGTCACCCTGCACAAGTCCAAGGGCCTGGAATATCCGCTGGTGTTCCTGCCGTTCGTGGGCATCGGCGGCAAGCCGCCCGACCCGGGCCATGCCTGCGTGGTCGCGGACGAAGACGGCCAGCGCGTGCTGCACTGGAAACTGCAGCCAGAGTTGTTTGGCTGGGACGCGGCGCGGCGCCTGTGGACCGATGCCCAGCGTGCCGAAGACGCGCGCCTGCTCTACGTCGGCCTGACCCGCGCCGAACACGCGCTGTGGATCGCCACCGGCGCGTTCTACAACGCGCCGCAGACCGCGCTGGCGCCGATGCTGAAGGACCTGCCCGATGACATCGCCGGCATCGTCCGTGACGCCAGCGCGCCGGCCGCCTTGCCGTGGCTGCCGCCGGTCAGCGAAGGCGACGTGCCTGCCGCGCGGCGCGTCGAACGCCCGCTCGCGCCGGACTGGTGGGTCTACAGCTTCACCCAGCTGGCCAATGCGGACAGCGGCGGCGCCGACCTTTCCACGCGCGCCACCGTAGCCGCGGCCGGTGGCCGCGATGAACCCGAGGACGCGCACGGCAGCGAGGGTGCGGACACCGCGCCGCAGCCCGTCGAGGCGTTCGACCCGCGTTTTGCCGGCAACCGCTTCGGCGTGGTGCTGCACGAGGCGCTGGAGGAAGGCGACTTCGGCGCGTGGCGCGACTGGCGTGCCGGCGATGCCGCGCCGGCCGACGAGCGCAGCACCATCGAGACTGCGTTGAAGGGCGGTGGGTATGCCGTCGGTGAACTCGACGATGGCGTGGCGGTGCTGACCGCATTGATCGGCCAGACCCTCACCGTCGCCCTGCCAGAAGGCGTGCGTCTGTGCGATGTGCCGGTCGACGCGCGGCGCGCGGAAATCGAGTTCCAGTTCGCGCTGCAGCCCACCGCCATCGAGGCGCTGCTGTCCCTGCTGCATGCGCATGGCCTGGTGCAGGACCGGCATGGCTTCGGCCTGCGCCGCACGCTGGAAGGCCTGATGACTGGCCTGATCGATCTCACCTACACCCATGCAGGCCGCTGGTATGTGCTGGACTACAAATCCAATCGCCTGCCGGCCTACGACGCCGTGGCGATGCAGCGCGCCATGGCCCATAGCGAATACGACCTGCAGGCGCTGATCTATACCCTCGCGCTGCACCGCTGGCTGCGCTTCCGACTGAGCGAGGCGTACGACTACGCGCGCGACTTCGGTGGCATCCGCTATCTGTTCTGTCGCGGCCTGGATGCCACGCTGGCCGCGTCGCCCGGCGTGCATGCGCTGCGCTTCACCCCGGCATTGATCCACGCGCTGGATGCGCTGTTCGCCGGCACGCCCAAGGATGAGACGCCCAAGGATACGCATGCAGGGGCCGCGGCATGAGCCTGCTCAACGACCTTTATGCCAAGGGCCACCTGCGTACGCTGGACCACGCGTTCGCGCAGAGCCTGCGTCGCCTGCAGCCCGGCACGCCGGATGACGTGCTTGCCGCCGCCGCGCTGGCCTCGCTGGCCGTGGCCAACGGCCATGCCGGGTTCGATCCCGCGCGGCCGCAGCTGCTGGTCGATGCCGAGCTGTCGTGGCCCGACGCCGACCGCTGGGCCGCACAACTGCGTGCATCGCCATGGGTCGCCCAGCCCGACGACGCACTGGCTGCGGCCAGCACCGACACGCCGCTCGTGTTCGAACAGATCGGGGAAACGACCGGCCTGCTGTACCTGCGTCGCTATCGCCAGTACGAAGCGCGCCTGGCCGCCGGCCTGCAGCGCATCGCCGCGCAGGCGCCGAACGCTGACGACCTCGACGCCGTAGGCCATGTGTTCGCCGCGCTGTTCCCGGACGCCATGCAGGGCGACGACCGCCAGGCCCGCGCCGCCGCGCTGGCGCTGCGCCGTGCCCTGCTGCTGGTCACCGGCGGCCCCGGCACCGGCAAGACCACCACCATCACCCGCCTGCTGGTGCTGCGCATTGCGTTGGCCGCCGCGTCTGGCAATCAACCGCCGCGCATTGCCCTGGCCGCGCCCACCGGCCGCGCCGCCGAGCGCATGGCCGAAAGCCTGCGCCGCGCGGTACAGGCCATCGTCGCCAGTGGCGTGGATGCCGACTTGTGCGCCGCGCTGCCGGACACCGCCAGCACGCTGCATCGCCTGCTCGGCGTCATCCCCGACAGCCCCACCTTCCGCCACACGCAGGACAACCCGCTGCCGCTGGACGTGCTGGTCGTGGACGAAGCCTCCATGGTCGACCTGCCGCTGATGTGCAAGCTGGTCGAAGCCGTGGCCGCCGGCACCCAGCTCATCCTGCTGGGCGATGCCGACCAGTTGCCCTCGGTCGAAGCCGGCGACGTGCTGGCCGCCATCCTCACCGCGGCTGGCCCCGGCAACGCGCTGCGCGCCGATGACGCCACCGCTTTGCAGCCACTGCTCGGTCCCACCACGCCTGTCGATGAAACAACCGGCCGCCTGCGCGGGCACCGCGTGCAGCTGTTGCGCGGCTATCGCCAGGATGCGGACTTCGACCTCGCCCCGCTGGCTGATGCCGCACGCATCGGCGATGCCGACACCGCGCTGTCGCTGCTGCGCGGCGGCCGCTTGCGCGGCGTGGCGTTCCACGAGGACGTGCTGGACCCGTTCGAGGCAGGGCGCGACGCACTGCTGGCGCACTGGCGCAGCCTGGCCGACGCGCCCGATCCGGCGACCGCCCTGTCCATGGCCCAGCGCCTGCGCCTGCTCACCGCCGTGCGCCAGGGCCCGCACGGCGCACGTGGCCTCAACGTGCGCATCGAGGAGCTGCTGTCCGGCCGCCGCACCGGCGCCGCGCCGGCCTGGTTCCATGGCCGGCTGCTGCTCATCACCGAGAACAGCTACCGCCACCGCCTGTTCAATGGCGACATCGGCCTCTGTCTCGCTGATGGACGCGGCGCGCTGATGGCCTGGTTTGCCGGCGATGCCTCCGGCGAGGTGCGCGCCTTCCATCCGGCCGCCTTGCCCGCGCACGAAAGCGCCTTTGCCATGACCGTGCACAAGGCCCAAGGCAGCGAGTTCGACGAAGTCTGGCTGCAGCTGCCGCGCAACGACAGCCGCGTGCTGTCGCGCGAGCTGGTCTATACCGCTATCACCCGCGCCCGCACGCGTCTGCACGTCGCCGGCAGCGCCCAGGTGCTGCGCTATGCCCTGGCCCGCCATGCTGTGCGTATGTCGGGGTTGGCATGGCGGTTGGGTGACGACTCGGCGTCAGCCGCCCGCCCACTGGCTCCGACAGCGGTCATGGATGAGATCCCGCGGGAGCCCACCCAGGGCGCATTGTTCTGATGGCGCGCAGGCCCGCATTTAGGTGTGGCGGGAAGCCGGGTCGGTCTGGGTGACGCAGGGAAGCTGGATGAGCGGCAGCGTGTAAGCACGACTTATACGTTCGAAGGACGTGTGCGCGTGAGTTGTGACGAACCCCCAGCACTGCATCGTTGAATCCATCCATGACGAATTGCGTCATATAACGAAGTCCGTTATGGCGCGCGTGCGATCAGGAACTTTATCGACAAGAAAGCCGAGAAGATCTTGTTGGGCGAGCGCTCCCGCCGGTTGCCGGCCGACATTCAGCCGGTCGCGCGCCGCAAGTTGCGCATGCTCAATGCCGCGGCCCATCTGGACGGTCTGCGTATCCCGCCCGCCAATCGACTCGAAGCGCTGAAAGGCAGTCGCCGCGGCCAGTACAGCATCCGGATCAACGATCAAGATCAATGGCGCATCTGCTTCCGATGGGCGGAAGGCGACGTCACTGAGATCGAAATCGTCGATTACCACTGAGCATGAGGCATCCGTCAATGGCATCCCTGCCCAACATCCACCCCGGCGAAGTGCTGCTCGAGGAGTTTCTTGAGCCGATGGGTATCAGCCAGAACGCGTTGGCCCGTGCCACCAGCGTGCCACCGCGCCGCATCAATGAAATCGTGCTGGGCAAGCGCGGCATCACTGCCGACACCGCCGTGCGCTTGGCCGCGGCGCTGGGCACGACCGAACGCTTCTGGCTTGGCCTGCAGGCCGACTACGAACTGGAAGAAGCGCATCTGGCGCTGGGCGATCTGCCTGCGCGCATCGAGCGGCTGGTGGCGTGAAGGCCGTGCTCGGCGCGAGACGGTTTTTCTCAGGACGGTCTTTCTCAGTCTGAGACGAAGCGCGCACGATCCTGAACCAACCATTCGGGAGTTCCGAATGGTTCAAACCGCATCCGATGTCCCGCCCGGACCATGTTGCCGACGGCAGGAGGATGGCCTCCTCACTCCCTACCCGCGGCCGCCTTCTGCGCCAGCTCCTTCACCTTCAGCGCGCGTGCGTGCTCGGCGCGGCGCAGGTTCTCGCGGGCTTCCTTGATTACTTCCTGGGCCAGGCTGTGGCGGGTGTGGTGGCGCTTGGCATCGATGGCGGCGTCCAGCGTCTTCTGGGCGGCCAGCACCGCTTTGTCCACGCGGTAGAGCGGGGCATGCGGGTCGGTGGTCAGCGCTGGGTCGTAGCTTCGTTTCATGGGGGTTCTTTGCAAGCGGGCCGCCACCATAGCTACATCGCCCCCGCGCTGCACGTCCTTGTTGCAGGCCAGCACCGCCACGGCGCCGCGCGCCCACAAGCGTGAAGTCGGTTGCATAAATACCAAAACGAGCGATAAATAACTTTCGTTTTATTCCCATATCTTTCGATATGCGTCTATGGTCCGCCGGGCGTACCGGCAAGCAGGTCATGCCCGCGGTGCGCGTACCCGCCCGGAGGCAAGCCCGGCAGGCCCGTGGCATCCCCCGCTTCCGGCGATCTCCCCGATGGATCAGCAAGGAGCAACACAGATGAGCAGACGCGGCACGCGACGCAGTGCGATGGCAACGGTCGTCGGTTTGACGGCGCTCTTCACCGCCGGGGTCGGCATGGCGGTCACCCTGCCGCCGGCCAATGGCACGTTCGATTACCAGCTGGCCGTGCCCTACGCGCCCAAGGCCGATGTGGCCATCGTCGACCGCGACCGCAGTGCCGCGCCGGCGGCGGGCAAATACAACATCTGCTACGTCAACGCCTTCCAGACCCAGCCCGGCGACACCGCCTGGTGGAAGAAGAACCACCCCGACCTGCTGGTCAAGAAGAACGGCCAGTTCCTGATCGACCCGGAATGGCCCGACGAACTGCTGTTCGACACCTCCACCGCCGCCAAGCGCACCGCGCTGATGCAGATCGTCGGCCCGTGGATCGACCGCTGCGCCACCGATGGCTACAAGGCCATCGAGCCGGACAACCTGGATTCGTGGACGCGTTCGGCCGGCATCCTCAAGCGCACGCACAACGTCGAGTTCGCCAAGCTCATCGTCGCCCGCGGCCACGCCAAAAACCTCGCCGTTGCCCAGAAGAACGCCCCGGAACTCTCCCTGCAGGGCGCCACCAAGATCGGCTTTGATTTCGCCATCGCCGAGGAATGCCAGGTCTGGTCCGAGTGCGAGGACTACACCGACGTCTACGGCGCGCAGGTCTACGAGATCGAATACAACGACAACACCGAGGACGCCAACGGCAACCCGGTCGATCCCATCACCTTCTACAACGCCGCCTGCAAGGCGCGCGGCAAGGACATTTCCGTGATCTACCGCGACCGCGGCGTGCTGCCCAGCAACGCGCCGGGCTACGTCTTCAAGGCCTGTTGACCGCTGCGTCGCGCCGGCGTGGGCATGCACATGCACGGGCGGCGACGCCCAGGCTGGCCGGCGTTGGGCGGCCCCGAAACGCGAGGTCAGGCGATCCACCTGACCTCGTCCGCCTTCCGGCAGGCCGGGCGGCTTACTTGCCCTTCTTTTCCTGCTTGGCCGCGCGCTTTTCTTTCAGCGTCTTGGTCGGCTCCTTCTTCTGGTTCTTCTTCTGGTCCATCCCCTTGCTCATGACACCCTCGTTTGGCTGAATTGATCGGTCTGGCA
>JBEVNH010000116.1:0-14427 GCA_040508175.1 Pseudoxanthomonas sp. | reverse complement strand
CGCGGTGCGCCGGCATCACCCTGGTGTCAGGTATCAAAAAAGCGGCCCGGTGACGGGCCGCGTGTGTTTTGGGGTGGGTTGTGCGTAGCGGCGGGCGGGCTCAGAACCCCGCGGGCGGGACCGGCGGACGCGGGCCGTCCACGCTGGCCATGTCGGCGATCTTCTGGGTCATGGCATTCATGCCCGGTCCGGCCAGCTTGGCGAGCAGACGATCCAGCTGTTCGCGCTCTTCCGGCTCCAGGGGTGACAGCAGCTCCTGCTCGCAGGACAGCACCATGGGCGCAACCTCGTCATGCACGGCCATGCCGGCAGGCGAAAGCGCCAGCACCGAGCGGCGTCGATCGTCGCTGTGGATGCGCCGCTGCAACAGGCCACGTTCCAGCAAGCGTGCCACGGCGCGGCTGACGGCCACTTTGTCCATGCCGGTATGCTCGCAGACTTCGCTGGCCGACAGGCTGGGGAAACGCCCCAGCACGGCCATCGTCCGCCACTCCGTCACGGCCAGGCCGTACCGGCGATGGTATTCACCGGAGATGCTGTGAATCACCCGATAGGCGAGCACGCTCAACCGGTAGGGCAACAGGTGCTCCAGATCCAGCGTGACTGGACCAGGAGCAGCGGAATCGGTAGGCAAATTGGCTTGGTTCATGTCGCAATGCGGCTTGATGTCGGTTTCACTGGAAACTATAACGCGGCTTCAGAAGTCCCGTTTCCGTGCCGTCGGCCGCGCCATGATGCGGCAAAGCGGCACTTTAGAGGAGAGTTTGTGATGAGCGCACGTCCACCGGCTGGCATGGAAGTCTCGACCTTCGACAATCCCATGGGCATCGATGGCTTCGAATTCGTCGAGTTTGCCGCACCCGCCGGGCAGGGCACGCAGCTGCACGATTACTTCCGGCAGCTGGGTTTCACCCAGGTGGCGCGTCACCGCATGCGCCCGATCAGCACCTATCGCCAGGGCGACTGCACCTTTCTGATCAACGAGGATCCCGATTCGTTTGCCGCGGACTTCGCCGCCCAGCATGGGCCCAGCGCCTGCGGCTTCGCCATTCGCGTCAACAAGCTGGCCGAGTGGGCACGCGTGCAGGCGCTGAAGAATGGTGCCGAGGTCATCGGCGAACGCGAAGTCACCAAGGCGGTGGCCGCACCGGTCATCAAGGGCATCGGCGGCTGCATGCTGTACATCGTCGACCGTTACGACGCGCAGGGCACCATCCACGACCCGGATTACGAGTTCCTGCCAGGCGTGGAGCGCATGCCCGCCGGCTTCGGCCTGACCTTCATCGACCACCTGACCCACAACCTCTATCCCGGCAACATGGCCAAATGGGCGGACTACTACGAGCGGTTGTTCAACTTCCGCGAGATCCGCTACTTCGACATCAAGGGCGCCAAGACCGGGCTGGTGTCCAAGGCGATGACCGCGCCCGACGGCATGGTGCGCATCCCGCTCAACGAGTCGAACGATCCGAAATCGCAGATCAACGAATATCTGGATGCCTACAAGGGCGAGGGGATCCAGCATATCGCCTGCTTCACCGACGACATCTACACCACCGTGGAAAAGATGCGTGCGGCCGGCGTGGAATTCCTGGAGACGCCGGACACCTATTTCGACGTGATCGACCAACGCGTGCCCAACCACGGCGAGGACGTCGCGCGGTTACGGGAAAACAAGATCCTGATCGATGCCGACCGCGAGACACACCAGCGCAAGCTGCTACAGATTTTCACCCAGAATGCGATCGGCCCGATCTTCTTCGAGATCATCCAGCGCAAGGGCAACGAAGGCTTCGGCGAAGGCAACTTCCAGGCGCTGTTCGAGAGTATCGAACGCGATCAGATGCGGCGCGGAGTGCTGTGACTGGCGCCACATGAGGCGGGGGCGGGTCACTTGAGCATCATGATCGATCAATCGCCTTATCAGACCGGCTTCGGCAACAGCTTTGCCAGCGAAGCCATTCCCGGCACCTTGCCGGTCGGGCGCAACTCGCCGCAACAGGTCGCCTACGGCCTGTATGCAGAGCAGCTGTCATGCACGGCCTTCACCGCGCCACGGGGTCACAACCGGCGCAGCTGGCTGTATCGCATCCGTCCGGCGGCGCTGCATGGGGCGTTCGCGCGCTGGGAGCAGCCTTGCTTCCACAATCGGTTCGATGCGCTGCCGGTGTCGCCGGAACAGCTGCGCTGGTCGCCATTGCCGCTGCCGCAGGCCTCGGTGGATTTTGTCGAAAGTCTCTACACGATGGCCGGCAACGGCGGCCCGGCGGCGCTGTCCGGTGTAGGCGTCCATCTGTACGCCGCCAACCGCGACATGGTCGGTCGCTATTTCTACAACGCCGATGCCGAGCTGTTGATCGTGCCGCAGCAGGGTCGGTTGCACCTGGCCACCGAGCTGGGCGCGCTGGTGATCGAGCCGCAGCAGGTTGCGGTGATTCCGCGCGGTGTGCGCTTCGCAGTGGCGCTTCCGGACGGCCAGGCGCGTGGCTACGTGTGCGAGAACTTCGGTGCGCTGCTGCAGTTGCCTGAGCTGGGGCCGATCGGTGCGAATGGCCTGGCCAACGCGCGCGATTTCGAGACGCCGCACGCAGCATATGAAGACGTGGAAGGCGACTTCGAACTGATCGCCAAGTTCCAGGGCCATCTCTGGCGGGCCTCGATCGGCCATTCGCCGCTGGACGTTGTGGCCTGGCACGGCAATGCCGCGCCGTACCGCTACGACCTGCGTCGCTTCAACGCCATCGGCTCGATCAGCTTCGATCATCCCGATCCGTCGATCTTCACCGTGCTGACTTCCGCCAGCGACACGCCAGGCGTGGCGAACCTGGATTTCGTGATTTTCCCGCCGCGCTGGCTGGTGGCGCAGGACACCTTCCGGCCGCCGTGGTTCCACCGCAATGTCGCCAGCGAGTTCATGGGGCTGGTGCAGGGGGTCTACGACGCAAAAGCCGAAGGCTTCGCACCGGGCGGTGCCTCGCTGCACAACTGCATGAGCGGGCATGGTCCGGATGCGGCCACGTTTGAGCGGGCCTCGCAGGCCGATCTGTCCAGGCCCGACGTCATCGCCGACACCATGGCCTTCATGTTCGAAACGCGTGCGGTGCTATGCCCGACCGCGCAGGCAATGGACGCCGCGCACCGCCAGCGCGATTACCAGCAGTGCTGGGGGGGGCTGCGCAAGCGCTTTGAGCCGCCTGTCTGAGTCACGCGGTGGCACCGGCGTCCAACCATGCCAGCCAGTGTTGGGGCACAACCTCTCGGGTGCGTTGGCGCACGCGATCGGCGTAGCCATCGCTGGTCATGGCGGGCAGTGCGTCCAGTGCTTGGCCCAACGCGGCGACGATGGCGTGGTCGTCTGTGGCCAGCTGCAGGCGCTGTCGGAGCCCTGCGGCCAGTGGCGTGCGCTGCAGTTCCAGCATGCCCAGCAGGTACATGCGTGCGGCCGCCAGTGAGCGGCGCGGGCTGGTCGCCGTCGGGTTGACGCCCTGCACTGTTGCCGTAGGAACGGCCTGTGCGGGCGATGCGATGGCCGGTGCGGCCACGGTGCTGGCCGAAGCCAGATAGCCTGCCTGCATCAGGTGCTCCAGCAACTGCGCGCCACCGGGCCCCAGCAGTCCGGCCAGCTCGACGGCGCTGCGCTGCCCATCAGCCAGAATCAATGCGCGACGTTGCCGCAGGTCCAGCGCCGTGCGGTGCGTCTGCAGTGTGGTGTGGGCGAGGGCGGTCTTGCTGAGTTGCACAGGCATGGCAGGTGGTGGCGCGCAGGCGAGCATCGCCAAGCCAGATGAAGCGGCCATGACATTCGTGCGTCCTGCGCGCTTCGGCTCCCGAAATGTGATTCGCGCACGGTTAACTGAACGCGGCTACGCTGTGGCGATCCTATTCGCGGAGTGCTTCATGAAATCGTCCCTGCCGCTGGTGATCGCGATGGTTCTGGCCTTGTCCGCCTGCCAGCGCGAGTCCACACCCGAAGCGCCTGCGACCACCACACCTCCTGAGGCACAGGCCACCACGCCGCCAGTGGCGGCCGAGCGCCAGCCCGCGCCAATCGCCGAGCAGGCACCGCCTGCAGATGGCGTACAGCAGGCCCGATACGAGGGTTACGGCGATCTGAAGCTGGGCAGCACCGGCGAGCAGGCGCGTGCGGCTTGGGGCGGCGAGCTCAACAGCAGCACGCCCAGTGAGCCGGGTGGCTGCACGCTGCTGACGCCCAAGTGGGCGACCGACAAGGCCGATGTCGCCTTCATGCTGGAAGGCGACACCTTCGTGCGCTACGACGTCACCACCGACAAGGAAGCCGCTCCCGGCGGTGGCAAGGTCGGCATGGACGAGGCCAGCCTGAAGGCGCTGTACGGCGATGCCCTGCGTGCAGCGCCGCACAAGTATGTGGAAGGCGCTCAATATCTGACGGTGCCAGCGCCAGGCACGGCCGGGACCAAGCTGGTGTTCGAAACCGATGCGCAAGGCCAGGTGATCACCTGGCGCGTGGGCTTGCCGCCGCAGGTGGACTACGTCGAAAGCTGCTCCTGAGTTGTCGCCGTGGCGGTGGGCGCCGGGCATCGCCACGGCTCGGGCCACGTCGCGGTGCTGCCGCGTCCGACACGGTCGGGATGGCGGCGTGCAAAAGCAGGGCGTGCGGTGTAGCGTCCGGGCATCGCTGGGGAGACGAAAGGTGCAGGCATGATCGGTGCGCTGGGATGGGGGTTGCTGGGCCTGCTGCTGCTTGCGTTGGGCGGCGAGACCGTGGTCAAGGGCGTGTCCGGCCTGGCACAGCGCTGGGGGCTGTCGGCTTTCCGCGCGGGCTTGCTGTTGATGGCGGTGGCCACGTCGCTGCCCGAAGCGGCCGTCAACCTGCAGGCCGTGTGGAACGGCGTGCCGGCGCTGGCATTGGGCAATGCCGTGGGCAGCAGCATCGTCAATCTCGGACTCACCCTTGGGCTGGCCGCCATCTGTGCGCCGCTGCTGGTCCGCGCGCGTCTGCTCTCGCCACTGCTCCTGGTGCTGATCGGCGTCAGTGCCCTGTTGGTCGTACTGGGGCTGGATGGAACGATCGGGTCGGGCGAGGGGGCGGGCCTGCTGTTGGTCTTCGTGCTGGCCATGGTGTGGATGTGGCGCCGAGCCTCATCCGAACCGGAAGACGTACGCGAGGCCCTGGCGCAGGCGGCGATCAGCCGGACCGTGCTGTGGCTCAACGTGGTGCGGATGGTGCTGGCGATCTTCCTGCTCGGTTACGGCGCGCGCTACGTGCTGCTGGCGGCGCAACAGCTGGGCGAGGCCTGGGCACTGACGCCGCTGATGACCGGCCTGCTGCCGGTCGCAATTGCCACCGCGCTTCCCGAGGCTGCCGCCGCCATCGTCGCCGCGCGCCGCGGGCAGGGCGACATGGTGCTGGGACATGTGCTGGGCTCCAGCGTGTTCAACCTCACCTTGATCATTGGCGGCATGGCCGTGGCCGCGCCGCTGGCAGTGCCAGCCTCGTTCGTGCGCCTTGAGCTGCCCGCGGCCATTGCGCTGGCGGTCGTGCTCTATCCGATGCTGCGCGGCGACCTGCGCATCAGCCGGGGCGAAGGTGCAGTCCTGTTGCTGGCCTTCTGTGCCTGGGTGGCGCTGGAAGTGGCCTGGCTGAGGTAATCAAGCGCCGCCGGATGCGTCATCCGGCGCGGCGGCTGGCTGCGGGCGTGGGCGCGCGACGGTCGAGGAGATCTGCGTGTCTTCCGGCGGCTCCGGGCGGGCTTCTTCCATCAGCGACAATGCCGCCTTGCTCATCATGTGCGCACTGATCGGCGCGGTGATGAACAGGAACGCGGTAATGAGCAGCTCGCGCGGTTGCGGGTCCTGCCCCAGGAACAGGTGATAGCCCACCGAGCCTAGCAGCACGCAACCCACGCCCAGCGTGCTGGCCTTGGTGGGCGCGTGCACGCGGCGGAAGAATTCGGACAGCTTCACCATCCCCAGCGCACCGAGCAGGATGAACAATGTGCCGGCGATCAGCAGCAGCGCCAGCGCGATCTGGATGAGGTCGATCATTCGACGATGTCCCGGCGCAGCACGAACTTGCACAGCACCACGGTGCTGCTGAAGCCGAGCATGGCGATCACCAGCGCGGCTTCGAAGTAGATCGGCGAATCCAGGTGCATGCCCAGCAGCATCAACTGGGCGATGGACGTGACCGAGAGTGTGTCCAGCGCCAGGATGCGGTCGGGCACGGTGGGTCCGCGCAGCAGCCGATACAGGCACAGCAGCATGGCCACGCCGACCATGATCATGCAGCCGACGATGGTGGTTTCGATGAACATGTGTCCGGTCATGGGAAGATCTCCATCAGGGGCTTCTCGTAACGGGTCTTGATTTCGGCGACAGCCGCCTCGGCATTGGTGACGTCCAGCATGTGCACCAGCAGGTAGCGACGGTCATCGGTGAGCGCGGCCGACACGGTGCCAGGCGTCAGGGTGATCATGCTGGTCAGCGCGGCGATGCCGTGGATGTTCTGGATGTCCAGCGGGATCCAGATGAAACCGGGATGCAGCCTCTTTTCCGGCCCCAAGACCTGCAGCGCCACGATGATGTTGGACTTCAGGATGTCCCAGGCGGCAATGCAGAGCATCCGAGGCACTGCGCGCAGCGAACCGATGCGCGCGTACTCGCGGTCCAGGCGCGAGGCAAACCGCGGGACAATCCAACCCAACGACAGTGCCAGTGCCAGCTGACCCACCGTGAAGCTGTCGGTCATCAGCATCCAGAACACCACCACGGTGACGCTCAATGGCCAGGAGGGCGTGATCCGCTTGATCAGTTGCGCGGTCATCTACGGCTCCCTCATCGACGGCAGCACGTCGCGCAGTTGCTGGGTGTAATCCGCCGGCTGCAGCAGCTGGCGCGCGGCCGCATCGGTGTAGTCCATCAGCGGCGCGGCGAAAATCGTCATCGCCACGCCCAGCGCCAACAGCAGGACCGTTGCCCAGGTTTCCTGCGGGCGTGCACGGGCCGCGGGTGGGTGCTCGACATCGGCATGCTCCACCTGCGCCGGCAGCCGCCAGAACAGGCGTACGCCCGCGCGGCTGATGCCGATGATCACCATCAGGCTGCTGATCAGCACCACGCTCCACACCAGGGGCGTGCGCGTTGCCGGCACGTCCGACAGCATCGCCACTTTGGCCAGGAAGCCCGACAGCGGCGGCAGGCCGGCGGCCGAGATGGCGGCGATCAGGAACATCGCGCCCGGGATGGCGCGCTCGGGCAGGGCGGCAATGATCGATTTGTCGTCATCGGCGCCGCCGCGCCGCCGGCGGATCAGGTCCGCCGCCAGGAACAGGGCGGCGGCCACGAAGGTGCTGTGTGCCAGGTAATACAGCCCGGCCCCGATCGTGCCGGCGCGGCCCAGTGCGAAGGCGATGAACAGCGTGGCCGCTGACCAGATCACCAGATAGCCGATCATGACCCGCAGCCGTGGCGAACCCAGCACCCCGAGCGCGGCCAGCATCAGCGTGCCCACGCCGGCCCACAGCAGGGCGACCTGCCCGAAGCCGGCCAACGCACCGGCCGCCGAGCCCAGCAACAGCGTGCTCACGCGCAGCACCGCATACAGGCCGACCTTGGTCATCACCGCGAACAACGCGGCCACCATGGCCGGTGCGCGGGCATAGGTTTCCGGCAGCCACAGGTACAACGGAAGCAGCGCGGCCTTGGCGCAGAACACCAGCAGCAACAGCGCGAAGCTGGCCTTGACCAGCCCGGCCTGCTGCGCCGGCACCTGCCCGATGCGCACGGACAGCTCGGCCATGTTGAGCGAGCCGAGCACGCCATAGATCAAGCCCAGTGCGATCAGGAACAGCGCCGAGGCGGCGACATTGAAGACCACGTAATGAAAACCGCTGCGCATGCGAAGTCCGCGCCCGCCGCTGATCAGCAGGCCATAGCTGGCGCTGAGCATGACCTCGAAGAACACGAACAGGTTGAAGATATCCCCGGTCAGGAACGCGCCGTTGAGGCCCATCAGCTGGAACTGAAAGAATGCGTGGAAATGTGGCGCGCGCCGGTCCCAGCCGCCGCAGGCGTGCAGCAGGCAGGTGCCGGCCAGCAGCAGCGTCACGCCAAGCATCCAGCCCGACAGTCGGTCGGCCATCAGCGCGATGCCCAGGCGCGAGGGCCAGTCGCCCAGCAGATACGCGGTGACCTGCCCGTCGCGGACCTGCAGCACGATGGCGGCGACCGACAGGGCCAGCAGCGCCATCGAGATCCACGCGGCCCAACGGCGCGCGGCCCAGCTGTAGCGGCGGTGTTCCAGGAAGAGCGCCAACGCACCGCCCAGCAACGGGATCAGCACCGGCCACAGCAGCAGATGCGTCATGGCGCATCCTCCTGTGGGCGCGCGGGTTGCGGGCGTGCTGGTTCGGACTCGGGCGCGGCGTCATGCGCATCGACATGGTCGCTGCGGTTGTCGGCACGGCTGCGCATGGCCAGCACGATGCTGACGGCGGTCATGGCAAAGGCGATCACGATCGCGGTCAACACCAGCGCCTGCGGTAGCGGGTCGATGTAATGCTGCAGGGTGGCCGGATCGCCATCACGCAGCACCGGTGGTTTGCCCGGGCGCAGGCGACCGCCGCCGAAGATCAGCAGGTTGGTCGCGTAGGACAGAAACGTCAGCCCCAGGATCACATCGAAGGTGCGCGGGCGCAGCATCAACCAGATGCCGGCCGCGGTGAGGATGCCGATGGCGCTTGCCAATGCCAGTTCCATCAGGCGCCGCCTCCCGTCTGCCGCGAGCGATTGTCCGGGTCCATGGCGTGGTGCTGCGCATCCTTGCGGTGCGAGCCCCTGATGGTCCCCATCATCGACAGCATCAGCATCGCCCCGCCGAACACCACCAGATAGACGCCGGTATCAAAGCCCATCGCACTGGCCAAGGGCACCTCGCCGATCCATGGCAGGTGCAGATCAAGATGCCCGCTGGTCAGGAATGGCACGCCGAACACCATCGAGGCCGCGCCACTGAGCGCCGCGACCACCAGGCCCATGCCGATGCAGCGGACGTAATCGAAACCGAAGCGTGATTCCACCGAGGCCGTGCCCTGGATGACGTACTGCATCAGCAACGGCACGGCCAGCACCAGGCCGGCGATGAAGCCGCCGCCAGGTGCGTTGTGGCCGCGCAGGAACAGGAAGATCGACACGGTGAGCGTCAGTGGGAACAGGATCTGCGCCAGATCCGCGGGCACCGGCAGCTGTACCGGGTTGCCTCCCACGCGCCGCTCCGGTGCCATGCGCGCACGTCGCAACGCGGCGTGCACCACGAGCGCGGCGATGGAGAACACGGTGACCTCGCCGAAGGTGTCGAAACCGCGGAAATCCACCAGGATCACGTTGACCACATTACGGCCGTAGCCTTCCGGCAGTGCGCGCGCCAGGACCTCCCCAGCCACGGTCTCCACCGGCTGGGTCATCAGCGCATAGGCAAGGATTGCGATGCCAACGCCCGCCGCCGAAGCCACCAGTGCGTCGCGCCACTTGCGCAGGCGGCCCGGCTCGACCGGGCTGGCTTCGGGCAGGTAATTCATCGCCAGCATCAGCAGCACCAGCGTCACCATTTCCACCAGCAGCTGCGTCAGTGCCAGATCCGGGGCGGACAGCAGCACGAAGGTCAGGCTGAGCATCGTGCCGGCCGCACCGAGGATGATCACCGCCAGCAGGCGCTGGCGGTGCAGGCGCAAGGCGCCGAGCGTGGCACCTACCATCACCAGCCACACCATCCAGCCCAGCAGTGGCATCGGCTGGTTGCCGGCCAGGGACAAGGGAAGGCCATCGGTCAGCAGCGGCGCGGCCGCGGCGGCGATCGCTACCAAGACCAGCATCAGCAGACTGCGCTGCAGGCTGTTGTTGGCCAGTGCCTCGCTGATGCGGTTGCCCATGACGAACAGCCGCTCCAGGTTGCGCCAGAACGCATCACGCCCGGTCGGCTTGCTGTTGATCCCGTGCAGATTGACCGTGCGATTGAGGACCAAGTACAGCGCCACGCCACCGATCACGCCGGCCCCACTCATGGCCAGGGGCAGATTGAAGCCGTGCCAGATCGCCAGGCTGTACTCAGGCAGCGCATCGCCCAGGATCGCCCTGGCACCGGTTTCCAGCAGCGGCGCCACGGTCAGGGCCGGCGCCAGGCCCACAGCTACGCACAGCAATACCAGGATCTCGACCGGGATCTTCATCCAGCGCGGCGGCTCGTGCGGCACGGTGTCCAGCCCACTTGGGCCATCGCCGAAAAAGGTCTCGTAGACGAAGCGCAGGCTGTAGGCCACGCCCAAGATGCCGGCCAGCAGCGCGGCCAAGCCCGCCACAATGCGCATCGGCTCGGAGGTGGGCGCTTCCAGCGCCACGGCAAAGAACATTTCCTTGGACAGGAAGCCGTTGAGCAGCGGGATGCCGGCCATCGACAGCGAGGCGGTGATCGCCAGTGCGCTGGTGAATGGCATCAACTTCCGCAGGCCGCCCAGCTTGCGCATGTCGCGCGTGCCGGTTTCATGGTCGACGATGCCCGCCGCCATGAACAGCGAAGCCTTGAATACCGCATGGTTGAGGATGTGGAACACGCCGGCCACCACCGCCATCGGCGTGGACAGGCCAAACAACATGGTGATCAGGCCCAGATGCGAAATCGTCGAGTACGCGAGCACGCCTTTGAGGTCGTGCTGGAAGATCGCATGCCAAGCTCCCAGCAGCAGCGTGATCGCGCCAATGCCACTCACGGTGTAGAAAAACAGCTCCGAGCCGGCCAGCGCCGGATGCAGCCGCGCCAGAAGGAACACGCCGGCCTTCACCATCGTGGCCGAATGCAGGTACGCCGACACCGGCGTCGGCGCCGCCATCGCGTGCGGCAGCCAGAAGTGGAACGGAAACTGCGCGCTCTTGGTGAAGATGCCCGCCAGCACCAGCATCAATGCCCAGGGATACATTGGGTTGTCGCGCAGCAGCGCCCCCGAGGCCAGTACCACGTCCAGCTCGTAACTGCCGACGATGCGCCCGATCAGCAGCACGCCGCCCAGCAGTGCCAGGCCGCCGCCGCCGGTGATCACCAGTGCCATGCGCGCGCCCTCGCGGGCCTCGCGTTGTTGCGACCAGAAGCCGATCAGCAGGAACGAGCTGATGCTGGTCAATTCCCAGAACATGCTGAGCAACAGCAAATTGCCCGCCACCACCAGCCCGAGCATCGAGCCCATGAACAGCAGCAGGAACGACAGGAAACGCACCGCGCTGTCCTGCTGGCTCAGGTAATAGCGCGCGTACATGACCACCAGCGCGCCAATGGCCAGCACCATCAACGCGAACAGCCAGGCAAAGCCGTCCAGTCGCAGCGTCAGGTTCAACCCAAGCTGCGGCAACCAGGCATAGGAGACCTGCAAGACCTGGCCCTGCAGGACGGCTGGTGTGCACCAGCCCAGGATCGCCAGGCCCGACAGCGGGGCACTCGCCGCGATCCATGCGATGCGCGTACGACGCGCATCGCGCAGCATCGCCACCACGGCCGCCATCACGAACGGCAATGCCACCAGGAGTTCAAGGGCTGGCATCATGCAAACACGGGGTTACCAACAGCAGGCTCCCGAGTCTAACAGCCGCGTTCAGCTTGAACTGACGTGCTCTTCACTGCTGCATGACAATCAGTATCGCCAGCCCATCGTGCGATAGAACTTGCCCATCACCCAGGCCGGCCCGATCAACAGATAGATCAGATCGGTGAAGAAGCTGGGCTTGCGGCCTTCCAGCTTGTGGCCGATGAACTGCGCGACCCAGGCCACCACGAACACGCCGATGGCCAGTTTCAGCAGTCCATCGAGCCCGATGCGCGCTTCCAGCAGGCGGCACAGGCAACCGAGGGTGAAGAACGCGACCACCATGCCGTAGCCCAGGGGGCGCGAGAGCCGGTTGTAGAAGGTCCACGCCGCGAACATGCCCAGTGCGGCCCAGAAGCCCGACCGGAACCAACTGGCCGTCACCGGGATGCACCACAGCAGGGCCACCACCGACCACAGGATGGCCGGCACCGCCCCCAGGTGAATCAGCTGGTTAGTTTCGTTGCGATGGTCGTCGGAATAGTGCGCGAACCAGCGATCAATCGGCCGTGCAGAGGTGGAGGCTTCAGGCGGCATGTTCCCTCCCAGGACAGAGCGGCAGGATAGCGCAACCGCCTGGCGGCGTTCCGAAGTCGTCCGTTACCGAGGCGCCGGCGCGCTTGGAAAAAAACACCCCTCACATGGAGGAGTGTCTCGTGATGCGACGTCGCTGTTGCCAGCGTAGGAAGCGCGGCGTCAACGCGCGCCCATGGCCACCAGTTGCTGCGGATCTTGCTGGCGTCGGACCAGGTCGTTTGCGGCAAGCAGTTCGGCGCTGCTCTGTTGGGTGGTCGGCACCGGCTGGGCGAGATCGACGGTGGCCCGGAAGCCGGGTGTATTGCCAATCACGAACGCGGTGTCGTCGCGCACGACGACACCCTGGAGCTTGTCCGGACTATCGATCCCGGCCTTGATGGCCTGTGTGGTCACCGCCGCAGCCACGTCATTGGACATGGGCGAAGGCAACTGCCCGCGAATCGCGTCGTAAAGCGGATTCTGCGGATGCCTGGCGTCGTTCAGCAGGAGCGCCCCGGATGGCGCGTCGCGCGCTGGCTCGCGCGGCTCAAGCTTGCTTTCCAGGCTGCCGTGCGTGGCTCGACCCACCACGCCATCGGCCTTCAGTCCATTGGCCTTCTGATAGGCAAGCACCGCCTCGCGGGTGTTGTCGCCGAACTCGCCATCTTCCGTCAGTCGACGGCCCTCGGCATCGCGTACGCCGAGTTGGTTGAGTTGTTGCTGCAGCGTCCGGACCTCTTCGTTGCGGTCGCCGTGACGGAGCGCGCCACCGTGTGCATGGTCATGGCCGTGGGTTTGCGCGCCGGCTTCGACCTGGCGCCCGTGGTCCCACCATGTCTGCGGGCTGATCAGCTTGCCGCTCGGGTCTCGCAGCTGGTAATGCACGTGCTGTGCATACTGGTCTTCGCCGCGCGGGCCACGGCCGCCCATGGCGCCAATGGGGTCGCCTGCCTGGATGGTCTGGCCTTCGCGCACCGAGCGGGAATCCAAATGCAGGATCTCATGCGAGTTGCCTTGCGCGTCCTGGATTTTCACCGTGCCGTACTGACCGCCGGAGAACGTCACCGTGCCGGAGATCGGCGCATGGACAGTGGGATGCTGCAGGTTGCGCCCGTTCTGCCCGCCTTCGTAGTTGAAGTCAGTGCCGCCGTGCGCGCCGTTACTGCGGCGTTCGCCATATTGACCGGTGATGTGTGGGTCGACGCCCTGGCTGCCGGGAAGCATGCGCTCCATGGTCTGATGGAAGTTGCTTCCTACCATCTGTGGCTGCGAGGCCTGTGGCGGGATTTGAACCGGCTGTCCAAGCTGACCTTTGGAGAGCGTGTCGATCAGCTCGGGCGTGATGTCGCGCTGCCAGCGTTCAAAGCGATTCTCTCGGTCGGCCAGGCCATTGGGCGGATCGCGGCCATTGATCGCTGCACCTGCTGCCCGTGCGTCATCGCGCGTGGACTCTGGCACGTTCTTATTCCAATACCAGGTCGCGATGCGCGATGCGTTTTCAGGATCAGCTGCTAATTCAGGATGGCGCACCAGATCCAGGTTGAGCGCCTCGCCCGCGTCCCGATACTGATCTTTGCCGGTGAGCTGGATATAACCGCGCCCACGGTAACGAAGGCCGTCACCAGGCTCGTCATTACCCATGCGGCCGCCGTACATCAGCTCGGCAAGGCGTTCCGGTCGGCCATCGAGCGCCTCCAGCCGGGCGGCGTCAAGCGCTTCAGGGCCTTCTCGCAGGGCCGAGCGCACCTTCGAGCTGACCTGCGAGGCATCCCTCGTATAGCGGAATCCTTCCTCCAGGCGACTCAGGCCGCCTGACTCATGTCCGACTTGTGCCATGAAGTTGGCCAGTTCTGTCGGGGCCGTGATGCCCGCGGCGTATGCCGCCTGCAGCAAATTATTCTCTCGATCTGTTGCCATGGTGTAGCTCCTCATTTCTCAGCAACGTTGAAAACGGACCCATCCTTGTCCGTACAAGCCATTACTTCCGTTTAATTCAGTCAGTCGTCTTCCTGTTCAATCCAGTGTCGCGGCGTTCGGCAGCTTTGCCGGATCAAATTCTGCGAACGTGATGGCGCCAAGTTCCTTGGCGCCAAGTTCGACCCGCTTCTGTTTTTCTGTCTCGGTGTCGGTCACCTCGCGCAGGACGCTGTCCAGCAGCCAGGCTTTCTGCGATGCGTCGTAGCGGAATCGGTAGTCGTCGGCCCAGCGCTCGCGTGAACCACCCGAAACTGACACGATAAAGTGGCCTTTTTCGATGCGGGAGTATCCGTACGGATCCCCTGCGGTGCCGCCACAGCGCGCACAG
>JBEVNH010000210.1:0-6512 GCA_040508175.1 Pseudoxanthomonas sp. | reverse complement strand
GCCACGCCGGATTACGCCGCGCTGGATGCGCGAAGCCGGCAGCTTGCGCTGGCACTGCTGCGCCGCGTTGATCGCCCACCCCATGATTGCGGGCTGGCCGAGATGCTGCGGCAGGCCTGCGCCCGCGCGCGTGACGGCGGGACGCCCCGGCTGGTAGTGCCGTTGCGCACGGGCACGCAACGGCCTGCGCTGTCCTGGTGCATGCCGTGGGCGGCAATGTCCTCAACGATCTGCCGCTGCTGCGCGGTCTGCCGCCTGAGCAGCCGGTGTACGGCTTGCAGGCGCGTGGCCTGGTGGGGCACGACATGCCGTTGTCTTCCATTGATGACATGGCCGACCTCTATCTGCGGGACATCCGCGCATTGCAGCCGCAAGGCCCGTACCTGCTCGGGGACGGCTCCATGGGCGGTGTTGTCGCGCTGGAGATCGCACGCGGTCTGCGCGCCGCAGGGGACGACGTGGCGCTGCTGGTGATGTTCGACACGCGTGCACCGGGTGCGGCAGCCGCGCGCGGCCCGCTAAGCTGGCATGCGGTGGTGCCGGCCCTGCGCCGGCCGGGCCGGCTGGCGCTGTGCCTGCGACGGGTTGAACAAGCCCATCGCCAGGCGCTTCGTGGCGCCGCGCCGCGACCGTATGCGGGTGATGTGACGCTGTTGCGGAGCGCCGAACCGCATCCTCAGGGCGAGATGCTGGGGTGGCAATGCTGGGTGGATGCCGAGATCTTCGTGCCTGCCTCGCCGGGCAGCCACGAGGACTTCATCGAGCAGTCCGAAGCGACACACCGTCTGCATGCCTGCATGGACGCTGTCCTGAAACCCACGGGCCTCCCGTGAGCGCAGCGGCAAGGCGATCGCCGACGCAAACCGGCGTCGGCACGCATTACCTGCGCTATGCCAGCAGCGGCGTGCTGGTCATGCTGGCGGGGCTGGTGTCTTTCCCGCTGCTGACGCGCCTGCTGGACAACACGCAGTACGGCATCCTCGGGTACTACGAAACCTGGGTGATGATCGCCATCGCGGTGGCCAAGCTGGGCGCACAGCACGCGATCGTCCGCTTCTATCCCTATGGCGGCGATGCGCAGGCCATGCGCCGGTTTTCCACCAACCTGTTCCTGCTGCCGTTGCTGGTCTCCGGTGCGGTGTGGGCGGTGGGTATCGCGGTCATGGGCGGCCTGGCGTGGATGCGCGCGCTGGAATTTTCGCCGGTGCTGTGGTGCGCGCTGCTGGCCATTCCGCTGAACGTGTTCATCAGCCTGGTGCAGATGGTGCTGCGTGCGGGCGAGCGCTCGGACCTGCTCAGCAGCACGCGGGTGATCTGGCGTTGGATGGAGTTGGCTGGCATGGTCGGCGCGGTGCTGCTGCTGGAGCGCTCGGCACTGGCGGCCTATGGCGGCAAACTGCTGGCCGCGGGGCTGGTGGTGGCGTTCTACCTTCGCTGGGTGCTGCGCCATCTGGAGTTCTCGCGCAGCGAGGTCGATACCCGCGCATTCGCACAGTCGGTGCGCTACGGCATGCCGCTGGTCATCAACGAGATCGCCACGGTGCTGCTGATCTCCATCGACCGGGTGATGCTCAAGGAGCTGACGGGCGACTATGCCGCCGTGGGCATCTACACCATCGGGTATTCGCTGGCATTGCAGGTCAGCATGCTGATGCATGCCACGCTGTCCGAGTCGTTCGTGCCGGTGGCCAATCGTCGTTTCGAGACCGAAGGCCCGGCGGCGGTGCGCGCGCTCAAGCGCCAGGTGCTGTTTCCCATGACTTACGCGGCAGTGGGCGTGGCGATGGCCATCATCTGCGTGGGCACCGATGCCATCGTCGCGGTCAGCGGGCCGGGCAAAGTGCTTTCCGGCCCCGTGTTTGTCTGGATCGGTGCGCAGTACGCGCTGTATCCGTTGTTCGATATCGCCGGCTACGGGCTGCTGCTGCACAAGCGCTCGATGACGGTGCTCTGGCTGACGTTGATCGCGGCCTTGGGCAACATCGCCTTGAACCTGTGGTGGGTGCCCAGTCTGGGCTTGATGGGCGCGGTTTACGCCACGACCGTCTGCTATGGCTTCCTGGGGGTGTCGAGTTGGCTGCTGTGTCCGCGCGACCTGCGCGTGCTGCCTGACCTGCGCACGGTGCTCACGGCGCTGCTGGGCGCGGTGCTGTTCTGGTGCGCGCTCCAGGCCAGTGGCATCGCCACGTTGGCCAATGTCTGGCTGCGCCTGTTCGCGGCGGGTGGGTTGTGGGTGTTGTTGTATCTGGGATCCGTATTGTCCGATCCGCGCATGCGGCAGTGGCTGATCCAGCTGCGCCGTCAACGCGCTGGCGGCTGACACAAGGAGACGTGACATGTGGTGGTGGTTCTGGTTGTCCCCGCTGGCCTGGCTGTTGGCCAGCGTGCTGGTGGGCGTGGTGGCGCTGACGTTCAAGTGGGGCCGCAAGCGGCTGGCCCAGCTGTCGATGGCCGGGATTGCCATCTCGACATTGGCGATGATGCCCCTGGTGGCCGATGGACTGCTGGCGATAATCGAGGCCCCCATGCAGGCACCCGATTGCACGGGCGAGCGCACGGCCGTGGTGCTGTCCGGCGGGTTGGATCGCGAACCGCGCGACGCACAGGACGTGTCGGTCATCAGCATGAGTGGCCGACAGCGTGCGGAGCGTGCTGCCGAGTGGTGGCATGCCGGGGATGGCCGGCAGTTGGTGGTGGCCGGTGGTGCCTGGACACCGGATGCGCCGTCGGAAAGCGCGTTGATGAAGGTCTATCTGGGGCGCATGGGCGTACCGGCCGCGGTGATCCGCACGGAGACACAGTCCCAGAACACTTGGGACAACGCGTTGAACATGCTGCAGATGAGGCCAGCCGTACCGCGCGAGGTCGTCGTCATCACCTCGGCCGTACACGTGCCGCGTGCGCGTTACGCCATGCAACAGGCCGGTTTCGAGAGCTGCATGCTGCCGTCCGACAGCATGCGCGTGCCGCTGCGATTCCCGACCATGTTCATGCCCTCCAAGAGCGGCGTCGCCGGCACTGAGGCCGCCCTGCATGAGTTGATCGGCATCGTCTGGTACAGGTTCCTGGCGTGGTGGGAACCAATGCCGGCGCGTTCAACATTCTGATTGGGCCCGAACGACTGCGAGCGGCATCTCAGGTCACGTTCACGTGATTTGGCGGGGTCATTGCCTTGTTTCGAAAATCCGCGCTAGCTCCAGCGCCAACGCCGAGATCCGGAGCCTGCAGTGTGCGATCCGTCCGCTTACTCAGGGCAGGCATCGCGCATGTGCGCAGGGGCACTGGTGCCCTGCGTCAGGCGCCAGCCGCCGCCGTGTCGATCAAGGCGCCAGCCCTCGCTCAACTCAAGTGTCCAGCCAGGGCCTTTCCACCGAGCGGCGCAGCCCTCCACCGTTCCGCCCTGCACGCTGAGCAGCGACCAGTCCTGTGACAGCAATGCACCGGCGGCGGCCGTCAGTTCGCCCCATGCATCCCTCACCGTGATGGGGGTATAGACCGTCCCCGCTTGGTCCAGTGGGAACAAGGTGCGCGGATCGAACGATACCGACGGTCTCTGCAAGGGCAGGCGAATGGCATCACTTCCAAGGAAGCGCCGGCGAAGATCAGCGCTGCGCTGCGCCCGTACCTTGGCACGCTCCCGTTCTTCAGCGCGCACTTCCTTGATTCCATAGGTGCGACCGATATGCTCGACACCGGTCGCTTCCCGTGCCTGCCCACGCTGCTCAGCCAGCAGGGTGGGCAGGTCCGAATCTGTCGAAAGACCCAGGCGCCATTGTGGCGACCAACGATCCAGTAGAAGCCCGTACGCGGGCCCGGTGGCATATGCCGCCGAGCGGACGAAGCTCTCTGCGGTATCCGCCGCGGCCAGGGCCTCCACGACAGCAGGTACGGGGTCGCCATCGCCGCCCGCCGCCGCGACCGTGCGCCCGGTGTATTCGGCAAGTCCCTCGTTGCGTTCCAGCTTCGCCTCTTCGGTTAGCGCATGGCTCCCCGGCGCCGCCGACGCAGAACGAAGCGCCCTGAAATCCAGTGCTGCACCCACATGCTGACGCGCCTGACGATCATCGACTGCGGACAACGCCCGTGCCAGGGCGCGCATCTCCAGCCGCAGCCAGGTACGGCCGGCCTCGCTGTCCAGATGCGCCGTGTTGCCTTCGGAAGGCGAAAGGCCGAGGACGCCTTGTATGCAGTGCCATTGCTCGTGCCAGAAGAGTGTCGCCAGCGCATCACGTGTGGCGGGCAGCGGCAAAAGCAGCAGGACGCTCGGCGCACCGTCTAGCGCGATGCAGGTGTTGGCAGGCGGTTGATCCTGCCGTAGGACCACGGCCACTGCCGCGCCTGTCACGGGATCACGGCGCCAGCTCGTGGTGGTGGTCGGATCATGCAGGACCACCGGCGCCTCCAGCGGTTGTCCCCATAATTCCTCAGCCGCACGCTTGGGCGCATGCGCATCGGCAAGTGTTGTGACCCTCTGTAGGGCGTCTTCGATTCCCACCGTCGGAACCTGAGCGACCGCCAGACACGGAAACAGACTCATCCCTGCGGTTGCCACGACGACACGGAAGTTGAAACGAGACCGAGGACCTTCCTCCTTTCTTTGCCATCCCGACCTGGACGTCCTTGCCATGGTGCTCGCCGATCTCCCTGAGGGCGTGATTGACCTTCCTGATCTTCACGGTAACCCAGGGCGCTCAACGGCGCCAGATCAGGCAGTACGTGAGCCATGTCGCCAGACCCATGCCGACGCTACAGGTGGGTTTGGTCCCGTGCCGGGACCATCTGCACCACGATCTTGCCTTTCGCGCGCCCCCCTTCCATGTGCGCCAGTGCCTTGTCGGTCTCCTCGAGCGGAAACACGGTGTCCACGACCGGGCGAAGTGCACCTGATTCGACAAGCGAGGTGATTTCGCGCAACTGTTGCCCATCGGCGCGCATGAACACGAAGCTGTACTGGACGTTCTTTTGTTTGGCCTTTTTGCGGATGCCACGGCTCAAAAGACGCAGCACCTGCCTGAGTGGCCAGGCCAGCCCCCTCGCCGCGCCGAACGCCGGGGTGGGCGGCCCTGAGATGGAAATGAGATGCCCGCCCGGCTTGAGGATGTCGAGCGATCGGACGAGTTCGTCGCGACCGAGACTGTTGAGAACGACATCGTAGTCGCGCAGCACGGTGGCGAAATCCTGCTGCTTGTAATCGATGACGACGTCGGCGCCCAACGCCTTGACCCAAGCGGTATTGGTGGTGCTCGTGGTCGTTGCGACAAAGGCGCCAAGATGCTTGGCAAGCTGGATGGCAATGGTGCCCACGCCGCCCGAGCCAGCATGGATGAAGACTTTCTGTCCCGCCTTCAAGGCGGCGGTTTCGACCAGGACCTGCCAGGCCGTGAGTGCCACGAGCGGGAGGGAAGCCGCCTCGACCATGCTCAGGTTTCTCGGTGCGATTGCCAACGACGCCGCCTTGATCGCGATGTACTCGGCAAAGGCACCAATGCGGTCGTCGTCGGGACGCGCATAGACGTCATCGCCGGGCTTGAAGTGGCGCACGCCGCTGCCGACACGCACCACCGTCCCGGCCACATCGTTGCCCAGAACCAGTGGGAAGCGATAGGGAAGGATCAATTTGAATTCGCCACTTCGGATCTTGGTGTCCAGCGCGTTCACGCCCGCAGCATGGACCTGGATCAGGACATCGTCGTCCCCCACGTGCGGTTCGTGCATCTCGCCGAGATGGCCGGCATCTTTCTTGCTGTAACGGTCGATGATGAAGGCTTTCATGGGGCACTATCTCTGGATGAAGTACTTGGCCGAGCCGGGCCGAGCGGAGGCGTTGTGGTGAAGACCCATGTCGGCGTCAGCTGCCCAGAAACGCCAGGGCCTCTGGCACGAACGTGGCATGGTGCTGGAAGATGCCGCCGTGGCCTGCGTCGGGGTAGATGACCAGTCGGGCATTGGGGATGCGGCGCGCCAAGTCCAGACTGTTGGACGTAGGGACCATGATGTCGGCGTCGCCATTGGCGATCAGCACCGGGATGTGGATGTTGCCGAGATCCTGGGGCACCTGCAGGCCCCAGGCCGTGATCGCCTTGAGTTGTCGCAGGAATGCAGTCGGCGAAGCGCTTTCATCGCGATCGCGCCTGCGCGCGTTCAACCGTTGCAGGAAGGCCTTGGCCGCCGCCTGGCTATTGGCGCTTGGAGTGAAGAACAGGAAGTGCTTGGGGTCGCGCAGGGTCAGCAGCCCCTTGATGATCAAGGGCAAGGACACCGCGCCGATCCGGTCGATACCTTGCCCACCCGCCGGCCCGGTGCCGGTCAGGATCAGCCTGCGCACCAGGCTGGGCGCTTTCAGCACCAGCTCCTGCGCGACGAAACCGCCGAGCGAAACGCCGAGCAGATCGATCTGCGCGAATCCCAGCGCCTGCACCAGCGCGAGGGTGTCCTCTGCCATTGCAGCGACTGTGACGGGCGCCCTGCCGCCCGAGCCGCCGATGCCGCGGTAATCGATGGCGATCACCCGA
>JBEVNH010000184.1:0-9720 GCA_040508175.1 Pseudoxanthomonas sp. | reverse complement strand
CTAGGGTCGGGCCGCAGTCGGGGTTTGTCCCACAAGGGCGCGAGGCCGGTAGCGACTTGTTAGAATTGCGGTCTTGCCTGCAGGAAACCCGTTCCATGATCGAGCTCAACCCCATCCGCCAGCGCATCGCCGACCTCCAGGGACGGCTTGATTCGCTACGGGGGTATCTTTGACTACGATGCCAAGCGCGAGCGCCTGGAAGAAGTCACCCGGGAACTGGAAAGCGCCTCCATCTGGGACAACCCGGAGTACGCCCAGAAGCTAGGGCGTGAGCGCTCGCTGCTGGACAAGACCGTCAACGGCATCCGCGACATGAGCGAGGGCCTGACCGGCGCGCTGGAGCTGCTGGAGCTGGCCGAGATGGAAGCCGACGAGGAAACCGCTGTCGCCGTGCAGCACGATGTCGAGCGCTACGCCGGCTCGGTGGACAAGCTGGAGTTCCAGCGCATGTTCTCCGGCGAGATGGACAGCACCAATGCGTTCGTGGACATCCAGGCCGGCGCCGGTGGCACCGAGGCCCAGGACTGGGCCGAGATCCTGCTGCGCATGTACCTGCGCTGGGCCGAATCGCGCGGCTGGAAGACCGAGCTGATGGAAGTCTCCGGCGGCGAAGTGGCCGGCATCAAGTCCGCCACCGTGCGCGTGGAGGGCGAGTACGCCTACGGCTGGCTCAAGACCGAGATCGGCGTGCACCGCCTTGTGCGCAAGTCGCCGTTCGATTCGGACAACCGCCGGCACACCAGCTTCACGTCGGTGTTCGTGTCGCCGGAAGTGGACGACAACATCGAGATCGACATCAATCCGGCCGACCTGCGCACCGACGTCTACCGCTCGTCCGGCGCCGGTGGCCAGCACGTCAACAAGACCGAGTCGGCCGTGCGTATCACCCATATCCCGACCAACACCGTCGTGGCGTGCCAGACCGGGCGCAGCCAGCACCAGAACCGCGACAACGCGATGAAGATGCTGGCCGCCAAGCTCTACGAGTTGGAAATCCAGAAGCGCAACGCCGAAAAGAACGCGCTGGAAGCCACCAAGTCCGACATCGGCTGGGGCAGCCAGATCCGCAACTACGTGCTGGACCAGTCCCGCATCAAGGACCTACGTACCGGTATCGAGCGCTCGGACACGCAGAAGGTGCTGGACGGCGACCTGGACGAATTCGTTGAAGCCAGCCTCAAGTCTGGCCTGGAAGCCGGCGCCAAACGCGTCGACGCCTGACCTTGCGCGCGCCTGGAATGCCCGGGCGCGCTAGCCCTACATTCCCCTGATCAAAAGACCCCCCCACGCCGCCATGACCGAACAGCCCGCCGCACCGCAACCTCCCGTCGACGAGAACAGCCTCATCGCCGAGCGTCGCGGAAAACTCACTGCGCTGCGCGGGCAGGGCATCGCCTACCCCAACGACTTCAAGCGCGACAGCTTTGCGGGCGACCTGCAGGCCGAGTTCGCCGACGTGCAGACCTTTACCGCCGAGGTGCTGGAGGGCCTGGACCGGCAAGTGAAACTGGCCGGCCGGCTGATGGCCAAGCGGGTGATGGGCAAGGCCAGCTTCGCCCAGATCCAGGACGAGTCCGGGCGCATCCAGCTGTTCCTGCAGGGCAACGCGCTGGGCGAGACCTACGATGCGTTCAAGGGCTGGGACGTGGGCGACATCATCTCGGTCGAGGGCGGGCTGACCCGCACCCGCACTGGCGAACTCTCGGTCAAGGGCACGGCCATCCGCCTGCTGACCAAGTCGCTGCGCCCCTTGCCGGACAAGTGGCACGGCCTGAGCGATGTGGAGCAGCGTTACCGCCAGCGCTACGTGGACCTGATCGTGACGCCGGAGGCCCGTGAGGTCTTCATCAAGCGTTCCAAGATCATTCGCACGATCCGCTCGTGGCTGGACAACCGCCGGTTCCTGGAAGTGGAAACGCCGATGATGCATTACATCCCCGGTGGCGCCACCGCCAAGCCGTTTACCACCCATCACAACGCGCTGGACCTGGACCTGTACCTGCGCGTGGCACCCGAGCTGTATCTCAAGCGGTTGGTCGTGGGCGGGCTGGAGCGCGTGTACGAAATCAACCGCAACTTCCGCAACGAAGGCGTTTCGACCCGGCACAACCCGGAATTCACCATGCTCGAGCTGTACGAGGCCTATGCCACGTACCACGAGATCATGGACCTGACCGAGCACGTGATCCGCGACACCGCCCAGTCGGTGCTGGGCACCACGCAGGTGGAGTGGGATGGTGCGCAGATCGATCTGGCCCCGGCCTTCCGTCGCTGGCGCATGGACGAGGCGGTTCGCCACCACAACCCGGAGATCACCGCCGCCGATTGCACGGATCGCGAGGCGCTGCTGCGCCATTGCGAACGCCTGAAGATCCGGGTCAAGCCGTCCTATGGCTGGGGCAAACTGCTGCTGGAGATCTTCGAAGCCACGGTTGAACACACGCTGGTGCAGCCGACCTTCATTACCGACCATCCGGTCGAGGTCTCGCCGCTGGCCCGCGCCAGCGACACCGAGGCCGGCTATACCGACCGCTTCGAGCTGTTCGTCAACGGCAAGGAGCTGGCCAACGGGTTCTCCGAGTTGAACGACCCGGAAGATCAGGCCGCGCGCTTCCAGGCCCAGGTCACGGCAAAGGACGGCGGCGACGACGAGGCCATGCATTTCGACGCCGACTACATCCGTGCGCTGGAGTACGGCATGGCGCCGACCGGCGGGTTGGGCATCGGCATCGACCGCTTGGTCATGTTGCTGACCGGCACGGCTTCAATCCGCGATGTTCTGCTGTTTCCGTACATGCGGCCTGCCGGATGAGTGGAACGGCGGCAGGGCCGGTGACGCGGGGCGGCAGCTTCTGGCACAGACTGCATGTCCCTGATGTCACCGTCTGCTAAAGATTCGGGTGGGGCGGCGGATATTGATGAACAGGACAAGGCAATCGGCTACGGCCAGCTGCCTTTCCGGCGCCCGTATTCATCAGAACGTGTCGCCCGTGGCACATTGCAGTCATGCCAGCTCTATGGCACGTTGCTTGCGACGTGACCGGAGCCACGTTTCAGGCGTGCTGTGATGAGCCCGGTTCCGGCTGATTGCTGCTGTTCCCGGAGCGCAAGCGCGCCTCTCGAAAGGATCTGCACATGCTCGCCGCAAGCCGTGTCTACAACCGTCTCTCCAGCAACGACAGCCATGTATTCTGGCCGCCTGGGGATGCGCACGGCCTGAATATCGTCATCGTCGATGACCAGACCTCGGCGCGCACCATGTTGCGTCATGTGATCGAAGACATCGCCTCGGAATTGAAGGTGTTCGACTTCGGCGCGCCTGAAACCGCGCTGGCCTGGTGCGAAACCAACCGTGCCGACCTGTTGTTGCTGGATTACCGCATGCCGGGCATGGATGGGCTGGAGCTGGCCCGTCGCTTCCGCCGGCTGCCGGCCAATCGCGATATTCCGATCATCCTGGTGACCGTGGTCGGGGACGAGCCTATCCGCCAGGCGGCACTGGAGGCCGGTGTCATCGACTTCCTGGTCAAGCCGGTGCGTCCGCGCGAGCTGCGCGCCCGCTGCCGCAACCTGCTGCAGCTGCGCCAGCAGTCCGAGAGCATCAAGCAACGTGCGTTGTCGCTGGAGCAGCGCCTGCTGTCGAGCATGCACGAGGTGGAGGAGCGTGAGCGCGAGACGCTGTCGCGCCTGGCTCGCGCGATCGAATACCGCGATACCGGGACCAGCGCCTTCCTGGAGCGGATGTCGCGTATCGCCGGGCTGATCGCCGAGCAGCTGGGGCTGCCCGAGGACGAGGTCCGCGCCATAGAACTGGCCGCGCCCCTGCACGACATGGGCAAGATCGCCATCCCGGATTCGGTCCTGCTCAAGCCGGGTCCCCTGACCGAGGAGGAGATGGCCGTCATGCGGCGCCATCCCAAGATCGGCCACGAACTGCTGAGCGGCAGCCAGAACCGGTTGATCCAGACCGGCGCACTGATCGCCTTGCGTCACCACGAGCGCTACGACGGCAGCGGCTACCCTGACGGCCTGCGGGGCGAGGAAATTCCGTTGGAAGCACGGATCGTGGCAGTTGCAGATGTCATGGACGCTTTGTTGTCGCCCCGGCCATACAAAAAAGCCTGGGAGCAGGAGGCCGCATTGGCGTACCTTTACGCCCAGCGCGGGCGGTTGTTCTGCCCGGCGTGTGTGGACGCGCTGATCAGGGGGCGCGAGCGTCTGGACGATATCTGCCTTCGCTATTCAACGGTGCAGGCAAAACCCGGACTGGAGTAGTCACCATGGACAACCTTTCCAACTGGCTTGGACGCCGCCTGACGGGACGCCCGGATAGCGAGCATGCCCAGGCGCTGGTGCGGATGGGTTTGATCTCCATCATTCTGATTTACGCGCTGCTGCCCAGCTCGCGTGGCATCGCGCCGTCGGACACCTACGTCAAGTCGCTGGCCGTCGTGATCACCGGCCTGATCAACGGCATCTTCATCTTCGCCTGGCTGCTGTGGAAGCCGGGCGTGTCGCACGAGCGCCGTGTGCTGGGCATGTTCGCCGACTACGGCCTGCTGGCGGCGGCGATGATCGGTATGGGCGAGTCGCTGTCCTGGACCTACATCGTGGTCATGTGGATCACCGTAGGCAACGGTCTGCGCTACGGCCATCGCTATCTGGTGGCGGCGGTGGCCATGGCCACGTGCAGCTTTATCGCCGTGCTGCTGCTCAACCCGTACTGGGCCGCCAACATGACGCTGGGCATCGGCCTGGCCGTTGGCCTGGTCGCGGTGCCGATGTACCTGTCGGGCCTGCTCAAGCAGCTGACACGGGCCAGCATCGAGGCGCGTCGTGCCAACGAGGCCAAAAGCCGTTTCCTGGCCAACATGAGCCACGAGTTCCGCACGCCGCTCAATGGGCTGGCGGGCATGTCCGAGTTGCTGGCCACCACGCGTCTGGACACTGAGCAGCGCGAGTGCCTGTCCACCATCCAGGCCTCCACCCGTAGCATGCTCTCGCTGGTGGAGGACGTGCTGGATATTTCGGCGATCGAGGCCGGTAAGCTGCGCCTGGATGCCGAGCTGTTCTCGCCGCGCGAAGTGATCGAAAGCGTCGGTTTCATCCTGATGCCGCAGGCGCGTGCACGCGGGCTCGAGTACCTGATCGAAGTGGCGCCGGACGTGCCGGACAAGGTCAAGGGCGATATTCGCCACCTGCGGCAGATCTTGCTGAACCTCATGGGCAATGCGGTCAAGTTCACCGAGCATGGCTCGGTGCGCCTGAAGGCTTCAGTTACCGAGAATTTCGACGAGCGCAAGCTACGCCTGCGGTTCCAGATCGAAGATACCGGCATCGGTATCGATGAAAGCCTGCAGGGGCGGCTGTTCAATGCCTTCGAACAAGCCGATGTCAGCCTCAGCCGCCGCTACGGCGGCACTGGCCTGGGCACTACGATTGCCAAGGGCCTGGCCGAATCCATGGGCGGACGCATCGGGTTCAAGAGCCAGCTCGGCGAGGGCAGTACGTTCTGGGTCGAGTTGCCGTTTGACCGCGCCCCCCAGGAACGCCCGGAACCCGTGCCGGCCGTGGTCGAGCCTGTGCAGGAGATCGGCGAGAACGTCATCGCGTTCTCCAATCCGTTCCTGCGCCATCGTGCCCGCGTGCGTAGCCTGCAAGTGCTGGTGGCCGATGACCACGAGGCCAATCGCATGGTGGTCCAGCGCCTGCTGCAGAAGGCCGGGCACCGGGTGGTGTGCGTCAACGGGGGGGAAGAGGCGCTCGACGCCATGGCGCTCAGCGACTACGACGCGCTGATCATCGACTTGCACATGCCGGGCGTCAGTGGCCTGGATCTGCTGAAACAGCTCAAGGTGATGCAGGCCGGCGGCGGTCCGCGGACGCCGGTGCTGGTGCTGAGTGCCGACGTGACGCCTGAAGCCATCCATCGCTGCGAGCAGGCCGGTGCACGTGCCTTCCTGGCCAAGCCGGTGGTCGCCACGCGCTTGCTGGATGTGCTGGCGGATATCGCGACCATGGGCAAGGCCGCCACCCCGACGCTGGTGTCCACTCAGCCTGCGGTGATGCTGAGCGCCAACGAAGTACTTGACCCGTCGGTGCTGGACGAACTTGACGCATTAGGGATGGGCGAGAACTTCGAGCGTGAGTTCATCTCGCAATGCCTCAATGACGCCGATGGCTGCATTGGCGGGATCAGTCGTGCCATGCAGAACAGCGACCTGGAGCGTGTGCGCGAGCATGCCCATGCGCTCAAGGGCGTGGCCAGCAACCTGGGCCTGGTGCAGTTGTCCGACAGCAGCAGCGAGCTGATGCGGTTGAGCGAGTGGCAGCTGAAACAGGAATGGAAGCAGCGCCTGGCCGTGATCAATTCGCAGTTGGTGGACGGCCGTGCGGCGCTGGAGCTGCGCCGCCGGGCCAAGCACGTGCGTCCTGGCGAGGAAGATCACTCCGGCCAGCGCAGCTGACAAGCGTAGGGCGCGCGAACACCGCCGCGCCCCTACGGACCGCTGTTTCCCCTGATGGTGTGGCGGATCACGCCACGGCGTGGATGGACCGGCGTTCCTGCGCACGCACGATGCGGTCCATCATCTTCAGTGAGCGGTCGCCCAGTGCAAGCGCGCTGTCTACCCAGACCTCGGTGATGGCCATCAGCTCGTCATAGCTGACCGGCTGGGCGAGGTTGCGGCAGGCGTTGAGGGCCAGGTGCGCATGCGATGCGCGCTGCTGGCGATGGATGAGCTCACGCACCGCCTGGCGGCCCTGGCCCTTGGGCACCAGGATGTCCACCACACCGAGCTTGTACATTTCTTCGCTGGAATACAGTCGGCCATCGAGGATGAGCTTCTCTGCCACCTGCGGTGAAACGCGCTTGCAGAGGAACGAGTAGGCGCCCATGCCGGGAAACAAGCCGAACAGCACCTCCGGCAGGCCCATCTCGATGCCTTCCTCGGCCACGATGGTGTGGCAGGACAACGCGATTTCCAGGCCGCCGCCCAGCGCGTCGCCTTCCAGCAGGGCGATGGTGCGCACGTCGCCGCCCAGGCCGGCGTGCAGGTCGTGTACGCCATCGATGCAGCGGCGCGCATAGCTGAGCAACAGCTCGCGGTTATTCTCACGGATCAGGCGCGCAAACAGGTTGAGGTCACCGCCCAGGTTGAATGCGCTGGCGGCCGAGGCGACCACCAGGTGGCGCAGTTCGCCGTTCTTGCGCTGCAGGGCGGGGCGACGGATCGAGGACATGAAGCTCAAGACATCGTCCAGCATCTGGCTGTGGAAACACGGACGCACGCCAGGCGCGGCATTGGCGTGCATGTACATCCAGTGGGCATCCCCCGAGAGGTTCGACTCGACCTGGATCGTGGCGTACGGGCGGGCAACTGCAATCTTTTCAACGTTATTCATGGCGAGGATTCCTGGAGAGGCGGGTGGGTATGGGCGTGGTGAATGACGCATGGCGGGGCCATTCATCGGCGATCCTACATCTGAACAGATCGTTAAACCTCGGCCACGTCGATTCCAAATCTGCTTCGAGGTGAACCCGGGTAACGGCGGCGCCATGTAGTAGCGGCGGGCGTTCACGTACAAAAAACCCGCCTTGCGGCGGGTCTGTCGGAACATTTGGTGTGGGATATCAGTGGGCCGATTCGTTGGCCGCTGGCGCGTTGCTGTCGCGCAGGTCCTTGCGCAGGATCTTGCCCACGTTGGTCTTGGGCAGCTCCTTGCGGAACTCGATCTGACGCGGCTGCTTGTAGCCGGTCAGGTTCTCCCGGCAGAACGCCTTGACCTGTTCGACCGTCAGGTTCGGATCCTTGCGCACCACGAAGAGCTTCACCGTTTCGCCGGAGCGCTCGTCAGGCACACCGATGGCTGCCACTTCCAGAACACCGGGCATGCCAGAGACCACATCCTCGATCTCGTTGGGGTACACGTTGAAGCCCGATACCAGGATCATGTCCTTCTTGCGATCCACGATGTAGAAGAACCCATCCTCATCCATCTTGGCCATGTCGCCGGTATGCAACCAGCCATTGCCGTCGATGGCCGTGGCGGTGTCTTCCGGGCGCTTCCAATAGCCCTTCATGACCTGCGGCCCCTTGATGCAGAGTTCCCCCACTTCGCCAGCGCCCAACTGCTGGCCGGCATCGTCCATCACGCACGCATCGGTGGAAGGCACGGGCAAGCCGATGGAGCCGTTGTAGTCCTTCAGGTCCATCGGGTTGATACAGGCTGCCGGCGAGGTCTCGGTCAGGCCATAGGCCTCCACCAGGGTCACGCCGGTGACCTGCTTCCAGCGTTCTGCGACCGAGCGTTGCACGGCCATGCCGCCACCCAGGGTCATCTTGAGGTTGGAAAAATCGACGGTGTCGAATCCAGGGGTGTTGAGTAGCCCGTTGAACAGCGTGTTGACGCCGGTAATGGCGGTGAAATGCGCGCCCTTGAGTTCCTTGATGAAGCCCTTCATGTCGCGCGGGTTGGTCACCAGGTGGTTCAGGCCGCCTTTTTCCACGAACACCAGGCAGTTCGCCGTCAACGCGAAGATGTGATACAGCGGCAACGCCGTGATGATCACCTCCTTGCCTTCGTCGAGATTCTGGCTGATCCACTCTCCGGCCTGCAGCATGTTGGCGACCAGGTTGCGGTGGGTGAGCATCGCGCCCTTGGCTACGCCAGTGGTGCCACCGGTGTACTGCAGGAAGGCGATGTCATCGGGCTGGATATCCACGCTGGGCAAGGTGTGCTTGGCGCCGATGGACAGGGCTTCGCGGAAGCGTACGGTCTGCTTGAGGCTGTAGTCAGGCACCATCTTCTTGACGTACTTCAGCACGAAGTTGACCAGCGCCCCTTTAGGGAAGCCGAGCAGGTCGCCCAGGCCCGTGGTCACCACCTGGCGGACCTGTGTGTCGGCGACCACCTGCTGCACGGTATGGCCGAAGTTGTCGACCACCACCAGCACGCTGGCGCCAGAATCGACCAGCTGGTGCCTGAGTTCGCGCGGGGTGTAGAGCGGATTGACGTTGACCACGGTCAGGCCGGCGCGCAGCGTGCCAAAGATCGCAATCGGATACTGCAGGCAGTTGGGCATCATCAGGGCGACGCGGTCGCCCTTCTTCAGCCCCAGCTCGCCCAGCAGGTACGCGGCGAACTGGCGGCTGAGCGTATCGATCTCGCCGTAGGTCAGCGTCTTGCCGAAGTTCCGGAAGGCCGGGCGCGCACGGTGTTTTTCGATGGCCTTGTCCAGTACGGACATGATCGAGCGATAGCCTTCCAGATCCACTTCGTGCGGGATGCCAGCCGGATAGCTCTTGAACCAGGGTCGGTCCTGAATCATCTTGTCGATTCCCCCCCAAGGGATAACAACGATGTGGCCGAGGCCACGAGTGGCATGAGGATACCGGGCCGAATGGAAATCGTGAAACCAAGACCAAAGGCGCGTGCAGCGGCCTGGATCACACTGTGCCTGCTGACGATGCTGTCATCTCTGACAGGTTGCCAGCGCACGCCGCCGGACCAGCGGCTGCGCGATCAGATCGCCCGGATGCAATCGCAGATCGAGGCCAAGGATATCGGCCAGGTCATGGCCCAGGTGGCCGACGACTTCAGCGGCAACGACGCGATGGACAAGCATGCGCTGCACAATCTGTTGCGCGCCCAGGTGCTGTCGCGGCAGCAGGTGGGTGCGACATTGGCGCCGGTGACCGTAAAGATGCAGGGGGGAGC
>JBEVNH010000175.1:0-4531 GCA_040508175.1 Pseudoxanthomonas sp. | reverse complement strand
CATCGCCACATACGGCGTCGCGCAGCCGGGACATCCGCACTCCCCTGCGGTAGGTGCCGACCTTACTTGCTGCAGCGCCGCACAGCCAGTGCATCAGGCCCACATCGACGCTCAGGTCGTCTTTTTCTTTGGCCGTTCCCAGCCTTCCAGCGTGGTCTGGCGCGCACGCGCCAGCGTCAGCTCGCCGGCCGGCGCGTCGCGGGTGATGACCGACCCCGCACCCAGCGTGGCACCGTTGCCGATGGTGATCGGCGCGACCAGTGCTGAGTTGGAACCGACGAAGACGTTGTCGCCGATGACCGTGGTGAACTTGTTGATGCCGTCGTAGTTGCAGGTGATGGTGCCGGCGCCCACATTGGTACCGCTGCCGATCACCGTGTCGCCCAGGTAGGTCAGGTGGTTGGCCTTGGTGCCAACGCCCAGCACCGCCTTCTTGGTTTCCACGAAGTTGCCGATATGCACGCCATCGGCCAGCACCGTGCCCTGGCGCAGGCGCGCGAACGGGCCAATCTGCACCGCGCCTTCGGTGATTACGCCCTCCAGGTCGCAATGCGCACGCACTTCCGTGCCAGGCCCCAGCTTGACGTCCTTCAACCGTACGAACGGCCCGATCTGCACGCCATCGGCCAGCTCGACCTCGCCTTCGATGATCACGTCGACGTCGATCTGCACATCGCGCCCGACCGTGATGCGGCCGCGCAGATCGAAGCGGGCCGGGTCCAGCAGGCGTGCCCCCTGCGCGCAGACCTGGCGCGCGGCACGCAGCTGCCAGGCGCGCTCCAGCTGTGCCAGCTGCCACGGCTCGTTGGCACCCTCCGCTTCCTGCGCGTCGGCCACCACCACCAGGTCGGCCGGGGTGAACTCGGCCGCGGCCATGGCGAAGATATCGGTCAGGTAGTACTCGCCCTGCACGTTCTCATTGGACAGCCGCGCCAGCCAGCGCTGCATCGCGGTGGATTCGGCGGTCAGGATGCCGGTGTTCACCGTGTGGATGCGACGCACCTCCTCGTCGGCGTCCTTGTGCTCGACGATGGCCGCCACCTTGCCCGCCGCATCGCGCACGATGCGCCCGTAGCCGGTCGGGTCGGCCGGCTCGGCCACCAGCACCGCCAGGCGCCCCGGATCGTGCAGCAGCCGCAGCAGGGTGTCCACGCGCAGCAACGGCACGTCGCCGTACAGCACCAGCACCGTAGAGGCATCGGGCACGTTCGGCATGGCCTGGCGCACGGCGTGGCCGGTGCCCAGCTGCGCGCTCTGCTCTGCCCAGATCAAGTCCGGCTGATCGGCAAACGCGGCCTGGACCTGATCGCCGCCATGGCCGTACACCACGTGGATCCCGGCCGGCTGCAGCGCCCGCGCCGTATCGATCACATGCGCCAGCATCGGCTTGCCCGCGATGGGCTGCAGCACCTTCGGCCGCGCGGATTTCATGCGCTTGCCTTCACCGGCGGCGAGGATGATGACGTGCAGGGGGCGGGTCATGGGATCTCGTCCGTCGTGATTCAAAGAGCGACAGTTTAAGGTCAGAGGTCGCCCGCCCGCTGACCGGCTGCGGTCCGCGGGACCGGACTGCCCTACGATAGGCGCCCGCGACCCTCGACGTCCTTCCATCGGGCCCCTCGTTTTGCAGCCAACGCCATCGCACGCGCCACGCGCGTGGACCTCCTCCTTCCTCGTGACCCTGTTGCTGACCGTGCTCGTGGCCTTGAGCACCGGACAGGACCGCAACTGGGACCTGCGCAACTATCACCTGTACACGCCCTCGGCCTTGCTCAGCGGCCGGCTGTCCGACGACATCGCCGTGGCGCAGCTGCAGACCTGGCACAACCCCACCGCCGATATTCCATTTGCATGGATGGTGCATGCGGGCTGGCCAGGCTGGCTGGTGTCGCTGTGGCTGGCGGTGCCCGCGTTCCTGGCGGTGTTCTTTGCGGTGCGCATCATGGACCACTGCTGGCCAGCGCAACGCGGCCGGCTGCGGACCTGGATGGCCGCGTTGACCGCCCTGACCGGTGCGGCCGTGGGGCCAACGGTGGGCAGTACCTTCAACGATGCCATCGTCGCGGCTGGCGCCCTGATCGCCTTGTGGTGGGTGATTGATTCGCAGGATCGGCGTGGCATCTGGGCCAGGTGGGTGCCGGCCGGCCTGATGCTCGGCCTGGCCACGGGCCTGAAACTCACCGGAATCATCTACTGCGGCGCATTGGCCGCTGTCGCCTTGATCGGAGGGTCCTGGCGCGGTGCGCCGCTGCGCGTACTGGCCGTCGCCTTCGGGGGCGTGGCCGGGGGCGTGCTCACCGCCGGTCCCTGGGCTTGGACACTGTGGCAGGAACACGGCAATCCCCTGTTTCCGTACTTCAACCAGCTTTTCCAGTCACCCGATGCACTGGCACAGCCCTACAACGATACGAAGTTCATCCCGCATGGCGCAGATGCCTGGCTGGTGCTGGCCCACCTGCTGTCGGGCAGTCGGCGCTTCTCGGAAAGCACGCTGGCCGATGCCCGGTTGTTGCTTGGATTGGCCTCCCTGCTGTTGGCCGTCTGCGTCGTGGCCCGCCGCCACGACGCCGACCCATGCACGCGCAGGCCCTTCACGATCCTTATGGTGTTTGCGGTCGTCAGCTTCGGCGCCTGGACCGTGATGTATGGCATCTACCGTTACCTGTACGCACTGGAGGCGCTGTGCTCGGTGGCCATCGTCGCCACCGTGTTCGCCCACTGGCCACGTCGCTGGCCCCGATACACCTTGGTGCTGGCACTGCTGGCGCTGGTCGGGCTGACCAACCGGCCTGGCTGGGGACGCGACCATCGCTTCACCACCCCGATGATCCAGGTGCAGTTCCCGGCGCTGCCTGCGCAGGCCATGGTGATCACCTCGACCGGGCATCCCGTGGCGCACGCCGCAGCCTTCCTGCCACGCAACGTTCCGGCCATCTCGGTGGCCAACAACTTCATGCGGCCGGAGACCTGCACACGGCTGCAGGCCAGGGCCGAGCAACGCATCCGCACGCACGCCGGTCCGTTCTTCCTGCTACGCGAGCGCGAAAACCAGGAGTTCGACCCAGTCGCTGACGCCTATCGGCACTACGGCCTGGAACTGACGGGCCAATGCAGCCCGGTGCCCGACTCGCTCAGGTCGATCGAACTGTGTGCATTGCAGATGGCGCGGCAGACGCCGACCCTGTGTCCGTCCTCACCAGCTGATCGGTGATCAACCGCTGGATCTCGTTGGCGCGGCGGTTGACTGTATCCAGGATCAGCCCCGTGGCCAGCGAGAGCAGGCCCACCAGCGTCAATGCCACGGCCAGGACCGCCGTGGAAGGATGCGTGACCAGGCCAGTGCGGCCGAATTCGCTGATCACCACGCTGCCGAACCCCAGCCCGGCCAGCACCAGCGCCGAGGCGATGCTGCCGAAAAACAGCAATGGCCGCATGTCCTTGAACAGGAACAGGATCGTACGCAGCACGCGCATGCCGTCGCGATAGGTATTGAGCTTGGATTGGCTGCCCGAAGGTCGCACGCCGTAGGCAATGGGATGCTCGCTGAGCACGAAGCCATTGGCCAGCGCAAACACGGTCATCTCCGTTTCGATCTCGAAGCCCTTGGAAAGCACCGGCATCGATTTGACGAAGCGCCGCGAGAACACGCGATAGCCAGAGAGCACGTCCGTCACCGGGCTGCCGAACAGCATCGCCACGCAGCGACGCACCAGCTGGTTGCCGGCTCCGTGGAAACGCCTGAACGAGGCGGCCTCGTGGGACTCCAGCCGCGTGCCCACCACCATGTCGGCACGCCCATCGATCACGTCTGCCAGCAACGGCGCGACGGCGTGCGCTGGATACGTGTCATCGCCGTCCACCATGACGTAGACCTCGGCATCGACGTCGCGGAACATCGCACGCACCACGTTGCCTTTTCCTTTCGCCGCCACGGGGCGCACATGGGCCCCCTCGCCCAGCGCGATCGTGGACGTCTGGTCCGTGCTGGCGTTGTCGAAGACCCAGATCTGCGCCTCGGGAAGCGCCGCCCTGAAATCCCGGACGACCTTGCCGATCGTCGTGGCTTCGTTGTGGCAGGGGATCAGGACTGCAACGCGCACTGGAACTCCATGAGAAGACTCGTGGGGCGAATCTTACAGGGCCAGGCACACGTGCCCGGCTACAATCCCGACCATGCCAGGCAACCTCATGCAATCGCGACTGCTGCGCCAGGGCTCCAGCTATGCCGTGATCGGCGGGCTGCAGCTGCTGCTGGACTGGGCCGCATTCGTGGCATTGAGCGCGACCGGTGTGCCGGCAAGCGGGGCCAATGTCAGCGGGCGCGTCTGTGGCGCATTGCTGGGCTTCTGGCTCAATGGTCGATACACCTTTGCCGACCAGAGCGGCAGCGCGCGCCTGGGCTGGTCACGCTTCGGTCGCTTTCTGGTGATGTGGCTGGTGATGACGGTCATCAGCACCTGGCTGATGGTCCGGGTGGAGGCCGAACTTGGCCTGCGCCTGGCATGGCTGGCCAAGCCCCTGGTCGAAGGCG
>JBEVNH010000161.1:0-23245 GCA_040508175.1 Pseudoxanthomonas sp. | reverse complement strand
GCCGATGCGTGGTGCAACGGCCTGCGCAGATGGCCATGAGCAGAGCCGGTGCGGCCATCGGGTAGGCATCCGCTGCCGCCCCATGGGGCATTGCGTCGTGCTGGATTCCCTGGATCGTCCTTGCCGAGGATCCGCTGGGTCATTGCAGCCTCCGGGGCGGGCCTCCCGCGCCGCCGGGAGACCCCAAGGCCAGACGCTGCCCCATCGGCCGGACGTCGATCGAAGCCTGCGTTTTGGCAACGGCTTCAAACGCCAGCACAGCGGATGCCGTGGTGCGGGGCGTCTGTTTTTACCGTGATGGCGGCGCGCTTCAGCTGCGCTTGTGCGGGTGCACCGTGACAGAGGCCGTCATGCCGGCGGCCAGTACCAGGTCGGCCGGTATGCTGGCCGGGTCGATGCGCACGCGCACCGGCACGCGCTGCGCCAGGCGGATCCAGTTGAAGGTCGGGCTGACATCGGCCAGCAGGTCATTGCTGCTGGTGGGGTTGTCGGCGTCGGTGATGCCGCGGGCGATACCTTCCACGGTGCCATGCAGGGCCTGGCCGCCACTCATCAGGCGGATGTCGGCTGCGTCTCCCACATGGATCAGCGGCAGCTTGGTTTCTTCGAAATACCCGTAGATCCAGAGGCTGTCGCTGCGCACCAGCGCCATGCGTGCACTGCCGGCGCTGGCGTAGTCGCCTGCACGCATGTCCAGGTTGGTGATGTAGCCCGGTGCAGTGGCGCGCACGGTGGCGCGTTCCAGGTTGAGCCGGGCCAGATCCAGCATGCTCTGCGCCTGCTCGACCGCCGCCAGCGCCTGTGCCTGGGTGGCGGTGGCGGCACTGCGGTTGGCCTGTGCCTGGCGCACGGCCGCCTGGGCCGCGCGCGCTGTGGCGACGGCATCGGCGCGGGCCTCGGCCGAGATCACCGCGGCGGCGCGCTCACGGCGTTCGGACTGCGAGGCGAACTTCTGATAGTCGGCCTGGCTGGCCACCGTGCCCGCGGCCGCCGCCGAAATACTGGCGCCTGCGGCACGTGCACCGGCCTGGGCGGCAGACAGGTCGGCCTGGGCCTGGGCCACGGCCAGCTCGAACCGGCGCGGGTCGATGCGGAACAGGATGTCGCCGGCCTTCACCTGCTGGTTGTCGTGGATCTCCACGGCATCCACCAGGCCGGAGACATCCGGCGCCACGCGGACGATCTCCGCGCGCACGCGGCCGTCGCGGGTCCATGGTGAATACATGTAGTGCTTCCACAGCGCATGGGCGATGAGGGTGGCGGCCAGCACCACCACCACGGTCAGGCTGGTGCGGATCAGGGATTGGATCTTCATGGCGAGAGGTCAGTTGAGAAGGGTCAGGCCCAGCAGTCCGAACACGCAGACGTACAGGCCAAGGCGGAACAGTGGCGGATGCCAGGCATAGCGATACAGGCCGAGCCGGCCGGCCAGGCCATCGAGCAGCCAGAACAGCACGAACAAGGCGGCCGCCAGGACCAGCAAGCCCGGCACATACACGCCGGCAAGGGAAACTTCAGGGGGCAGCATGGGCAGATTCCTTGTAGGCGGCGGGCGCGCCATCGGCGGTCACGGCCAGGACCGAGTCGGCATCGCGCAAGGCACTGCGCAGCAGGTGCAGATGCTGGCGAACCGATTGCAGGGTGGCTGGCACGTTGCCGTCGATGCGTGTCAACTCCAGCGCCGCCTCAAGGTGCGACAGCGCGATGGCATGGTCGTCGGGGGAGCGGCGGTCGTACAGGCGGCCGATGGCTGCGGTCGCCGCGTCGATGTGCGCCTCCATGCCAGCGGGGAGCGTGGCGTCCAGGCTGTCGTGACGCAGCTCGATCAGCGTGCGTCCGGTCTCGTGCACGGCCAGTGCCCAGGCCAGCAGCAGGCGCGATTCACGGCTGTTCGGCTCGGTGTGGTTGATGACCTGCAGGAACAGGTCGCGGCTGACACTTTCGAACCGTGGTGCTAGGCCTTCCAGCGGCGCACGCGCGGCCAGCGTGACCTGGCGCCGCAGTGCCAGCTGCAGGCGCCGCCGTTGCCATTGCGTGCCGATCACTGACGGAATCAGCTGGAACGCCAGCAGCGCCAGGATTGCGCCGATCACGAACGCCACCGCGTTGTTGAGGAAGGATGCGACATCGAAGTTCGGCGACAACGCCAGGCTCATCGGTACCAGCGTGCCCAGGCACATGCCCAGGCTCAGGCCGAACAGTGGCGGGCGCGTGGACAGATACACCGGTACCATCAGGAAGGGCAGGGTGCCGGCCACCAGCATCACGTAGCTGTTCAAGTTCGGCATCACCAGTGCCACGCAGAAGAACGCCTGCACCGCGCCGAGCACGAACCCCTTGGTGATCTGCGCGGCGGTGATGGCCGGGTTGGGAATGGCGGCCAGGATCGCGGTGAAGGCAATGACATTGGCCATTGCGCCGGCGCCGCTGATCCAGCCGCTCTGGAACCACGCAAGCCCCAGCCCCATGGACACCAGGAAACTGCGCAGCGCGGTCACGGCGACCGCGACGCGATCGGTGGCGTAGCGGAAGCTGACATGCTCGCTGGCGCGTGCGAGCTGGCCACCGAGGCCGGGTTGCTGCATGGCGGCAGCGGTGTGGCACAGGTCGCGCAGCTCATCGACAAAACGCTGCAGCAAGGATGCGCCGCCGTCGAAATCCTCCAGCCGCGGTACCGGCAGTGTCGCGCGCAACTGCGCGGCGCGCGGTGCCAGCTCGGCCTGGACCTGGTCGAGTTGACGTGTCACCTCGGCATATTGGCCGGCGCGTCGCTGCGTCAGTACCGCCCCCAGGGGCGCGTAGAGCTGGATGAGCGTCGCGGCAACGGCATCGTCCGACTGCTGCCGCAGCAGGCGATTGATCAGATGATGCAGCGACTGGAAACGCGTGGAGCTGGCCATGAAGCGCTGGTTGAGCAGGCGCATGCGTCGGCTGCGCACGCGGGCCTCGGGATCTTCAAATACCACCGAGGCACGCAGGTCTTCCAGCGCCATGCTTTCGCGCACGAAGCGCAGGTGCGCCTGTTCCATCGTCTCGCGCGGCAGCACACCGCGCGTGCCATCCCGGACGAAGTCGAGGAAGCCATCCAACAATGCGTTCGCCGCGGTCCGCAGACTGTTGCGCAGGCGCACGGGGAAGACGACGTCGAACACTGCCGTGCTCACCAGTAGGCCTAGCAGCACTTCGGTCACGCGCGCGATGGCCAGTTCAAACACCAGCGTCGGCGTGTTGATCGCCGGCAGCGCGATGATGGCCACCGTATAGCCGGACAGCACGAAGCCGTAGGAGCGGAAGTTGCGGAACATCAGTGCGCCGCCGGCGCATAGCCCGACCCAGATCGACAGCACCAGCAGGAACGGCAGCGGCTGTTGCGGGAACAGCGCCACCATCGTCACCGCGGCAACGCTGCCCACGATGGTTCCAAGTGCGCGATAGAACGCTTTCGCCAAGACCATGCCGCTCTGGCGGTGCATCACCACGAACACGGTGATCATCGCCGTCGACGGCGAGGCCAATCCCAGGCGCATGGCGATCATGCCCGCGACGTAGACCGACAGCAGTACCTTGAACACGAACAGCCAGGCACCGCCTTCGCCGCGCAGGCTCTCACGCAGCAACGACCAGCCGGTGTTCCGGCGGCGAGGGGAAGCGGAGGGAGCCACCGACACGGACATGCTCAGGCGCCTTCCTCGACCCCGGCCAGCAAGCGCTTGAGTAGATCCAGCAATTGCGTTTGCTCGGCCTTTTCCAGGCGTCGGACATATCCCAGCAGCTGCATGCTGATCTCCGGCATGAAGCTGGCAATCAGGGCTTCTCCCTGCGGCGTCAGTCGCAGCAGCCACATCCGTCGATCCTGCACGCTGGGTGCACGCTCGATCAGGTGCTTCTCGACCAGTTGGGTGGTCAGCCGGGTGACATTGGCCGATTTTTCTGCGATGGCATCGCCCAGCTGCGACGGGCTCAGCACGCCCTCGCTACTGGCGCTGAGCATCATCAGCGCGTTGTATTCGGGATAGGTCAGCCCGTAACGGCGCAACAGCTCGTTGCCCTGATCCTGGGTCAACTTGTAGAGCAGCTTGACCATGCGCACGATCGCGCTGGCCTGTGGCGGGAATCCAGGGTGCTGCCCGGCCATGGCGGCAAGCAGCGTTTCGGTGGCTTGGAATCGACTCATAGGGCGCTCTTAGTTCACGTGCATATATTACATTAGTGAATTAAACGAAGGCAGAACGACATCCATAGCGTGCTACGGTTGGTTTAGGCCGAAGCGTTCAGACGGCGTCGAACGGGCTCGGGTCGTTTTCCAACAAGAGCTGCTTCAGGTGGGCGCCCGAGGCCCGCCGCATTGGCTTCTCATCGATGGCCGAGAGCGGTGCTTGGCGCAGGACGTCATAAGGAAGCACTGTCACATCGAAGGTGACATCGTCTGCGACGAACAGCCAGACAGGAAAGTCGACAGCCAGGTAGCGGTCGCGTCGTAGCCGCCGGGTGCGGGCCTCGGCCGGGATGCCGTGCTGTTCCAGGAAGTGGGTGACCTCGTCCGGGTCGTCGCTGTGCAAATGCAACTGCACTGGGCTGCTGCCGTCGGCCGTGCCGTCAAGGACCGACCCGACCAGGCGCGGTTCGAAGCGACTGAAGAATTTCATCGCTTGCAGGGCGGCGTGCCGCCGCGTGCGCAGGGCCGCTGGCTGGTGATCGCGGTCGAACAGGCGTTGGTATTCGCGCAGCGCGTCTTCGATCTCTCGGTTGCGTGGCAGCGACGCATCATCGTGGATGCCCAGCCGCGAGGCAGCCTTGAGCTTGGCCTGGTGGTAGTCGCGCAAGCCGCCCTCGGCGATCAACCGGGCGGCCTCGTGGGCCAGCCGGCGCCGGCGTTCGCGGGCCTTGGTCTCAGCGTGTTGGCGGGCGTGGTGCATGGCAGGCCTCCGCTTGAGTTGTCACGAATGTACCGCAGCCAGATGTCAAAACGGCGCCATCCCGGGATGGCGCCGTCGTCGTTCGGGCCCGCGCGTCTGGACGATCAGAAGATATCGAACGCGGCCTCGTTGCCGGCGCCGTCTTCCGGGCCGTAGAGATCTTCGCTCTGCAGCTTGTCCAGGTCCTCGGTCTTGACCCATTCGCTTGCGCCGTTGAGCGTGGCCTGCACCATGTTCTCCGGTGGGTCGTTGGCGGCGATCGGCTGGTCTTTCAGCGCCACGCGCATGTAGTCGATCCAGATCGGCAGGGCCGCCTTGCCGCCGTACTCGCGATAACCGAGCGAGCGGAAATCATCGCGCCCGACCCAGACCGTGGTGACCGTACTGCCACCGAAGCCGGAGAACCAGGCATCGCGATGGTCGTTCGTCGAGCCTGTCTTGCCGCCGATATCCTCGCGCCCCAGCACCTTGGCCGCCGTGCCGGTACCACGCTGGACCACATCGCGCATCATCGAGACCAACTGGTAGGCGGTGCGTGGGTCAATCGCGCGCGGGGCATTGATCACATCCTGGGGCGGTGCCTCGGCAGGCTTGCCGGTCGCTTCGGCCTTTGCTTCGGCCTGCGCCTGGGCCAGCTGAGCCGGGCCGAAGTTGAAGCCATCGATCACGCTGCCGGTGGTGCCGGGTTGCCCCGACGTGCCGGCACAGGTACGGCAGGCAGTGGCGGGCTTTTCCTTGTAGATCACGTTGCCCTGGCGGTCCTTGACCTCGTCGATGAACCACGGGGTGACCAGCGAGCCGCCGTTGACGAACGCCGAATAGCCTCGCGCGATCGACAGCGGGGTCAGCGACGCAGTACCCAGCGACATGGACAAGTTGGGCGGCAGTTCTGATTCGTTAAAACCCAGCTGGCTGATGTACTTGCGCGCGTAATCCACGCCAATGCTGTCCAGCAGCCGCACCGAAACCAGATTCTTGGACTTTACCAGCGCCTCACGCAGGCGCATGGGGCCGGCGAATCCGCCGCCATCGTTCTGCGGGCGCCACATGTGGCCGCGGCGATCGCGGAACACTACAGGCGCATCCAGCACGATCGATGCTGGATTGAAGCCGCGGTCGAAAGCGGCCGCATACAGGAAGGGCTTGAAGCTCGAGCCTGGCTGGCGTCGTGCCTGCGTCACGCGGTTGAACTTGTTGGCGGCAAAGCTGTAGCCGCCGATGATCGCCTTGATCGCCCCGGTATTAGCGTCCAGGGAAATCAGCGCCGACTGGGCACGCGGCACCTGGTCAACCTCGTAGACCTCCTTGTCGGTGAAGCGCAATCGCACAAGATCGCCGGGCTGGAACAGCTTGCTCGGCGTGCGGCCGATCCACTTGCTGGCCGACGCCGGGAGCACGATGCTGCGGCCGTCGGCGGCGATGACGGTCGCGCCGCCATCGGGCTCGGCCTTGAGCATCACCGTGGGAATCATCCCGCCCTGTGCCACCGTGTTGCGCAGGAACTTGGCGACTGCCGCGGGGTCAGTCTCGGTTCCGATCTCGAAGTGATCCTCCACGCCGCGCCAGCCGTGGCGACGGTCGTACAGGCTCAATCCGTCACGCACAGCCTTGTCGGCCGCAGACTGCATTTCGGCGTGGATCGTGGTGGTGACGTGGTAGCCCTTGGTCAGGACGTCGCCGCCGAAGCGGGCGATCATTTCCTGGCGCACCATCTCCGCCACATAGGGCGCGTAGACCTCTACCGGCCGCTCATGCGGCAGCGCATGCATCTCTTCTGACTTGGCGGCGGAGGCGACCTGTGGCGTCAGATATCCATCTTCCACCATGCGGTCGATCACGTAGCTGCTGCGCTGCTTGTTGCGCTGCGGATTACTGATCGGATTGCCGCTGGACGGAAACTTCACCGTACTGACGAGCGTTGCCGTCTCCAGCAGCGTTAGCTCGGCCAGTGGCTTGCCGTAGTAATACTCGGCAGCCGCCGCGATTCCATAGGCACGATTTCCGAAGAAGCTTTTGTTGAGATACAGCTCGAGGATCTCATCCTTCGAAAGCATCTTCTCGATGCGCAGGGCCAGCATCATCTCCCCCAGCTTGCGGGTATAGCTGTACTCCGAGCTCAGGAAGAACTGGCGCGCCACCTGCTGGGTGATGGTGCTGCCGCCGGCTACGCGGCCCTCCTTGGTCAGGGTCTGCCAAATGGCACGTCCGATGCCCGTCGGGTCGATGCCATGGTGCTTGTAGAAGTCCGAATCCTCGGCCGCGACAAAGGCCTCTTTGACCTGCTGCGGTACGTCGGCAATATTGACCGGATAGCGCCGGGTCTCGCCAAACAGCCCGATCAGGCGGCCGTCATTGGAGTAGACATAAAGCGGCTCCTGCATTTCGACATTGCGCAGTGAGCTGATGTCGGGAAGCTTGGCCGAAACGGAGCGATACAGCACGCCAATGCCGATCGCGGCCACGACCGCGAAGGCCAGGCCTAGTACGATTGCCCAGCGCAGGAGGCGGCGAAGAAGAAGCATCCAGTTAAATTCCGATTGCACAATTTCTGGCGTCGGAGTATAGATGCAACCGCCTTGTGGGACGTTTTCTGTCGGGTAAACAGTGGCTTGGGGAAGTTCCTTCGCGGAAAGTGACGACTCGATCACACCGCACGGGACGGGTCACGTGATGTAAAATGATCGTTAATTTCTGGGCGGCTCCACATCGGGGACGTTGAGGTGTTCCGCCCATCGGAAGGGGAGATGCCGTGGGGTTCTTACCTAAAGCTCAAACGACGCTGATCGGCGTCGATATCAGCTCGACTGCCGTCAAGCTGCTTCAGCTCTCGCGCGTGGGCAATCGCTTCCGCGTGGAGCACTATGCCGTTGAGCCGCTGCCGCCCAATGCGGTCGTTGAAAAAAACATTGTCGAGGTCGAGGCGGTCGGCGAAGCCATCCGCAGGGCCGTGACGCGTGCCGGGACCAAGGTGAAGAATGCCGCCGCCGCCGTGGCGGGGTCTGCGGTCATCACCAAGACCATCCCGATGCCGGCTGATCTGGACGAGTCCGAGCTGGAAGCCCAGATCGAGCTGGAAGCGGTCAACTACATCCCCTATCCGATCGAGGAAGTGAATCTGGACTTCGAGGTGCTCGGCCCCATGCCGAACAACCCGGAAATGGTCCAGGTGCTGCTTGCGGCGTCGCGGTCGGAAAATGTCGAAGTGCGTCAGTCCGCGCTGGAGCTCGGTGGGCTCACGGCCAAGACCATGGACGTCGAAGCTTTTGCGGTGGAAAACGCATTCGCGTTGATCGCCGCCGATTTGCCGGTCCCGCACGATGGCGTCGTGGCATTGGTGGACATCGGCGCCACCATGACCACGCTCAACGTGCTGCGCTCAGGTCGAAGCCTGTACAGCCGTGAACAGGTGTTTGGCGGCAAGCAGCTGACCGATGAGGTCATGCGTCGCTACGGCCTGACCTACGAGGAAGCCGGCATGGCCAAGCGCCAGGGTGGTCTTCCCGAAAGCTACGAGATCGAGGTCCTTGAGCCATTCAAGGAAGCCACGGTCCAGCAGATCAGTCGCCTGCTGCAGTTCTTCTATGCCGGCAGTGAGTTCAACCGTGTCGACCAGATCGTCCTGGCCGGCGGTTGCGCCGCGCTGGTGGGTCTGCCTGAAATGGTCGAGGAGCAACTCGGCGTGCCGACCATCGTCGCCAATCCGCTGGCGCAGATGACGCTGGGCCCGAAAGTCCAGGCGCAGGCGCTGGCGCTGGATGCACCGGCGTTGATGATCGCCACCGGGCTGGCACTGAGGAGCTTCGACTGATGGCAAAGATCAATCTTCTGCCCTGGCGCGCGGAGCGTCGCGCGCAGCGCCAGAAAGAGTTCTACGGCATGCTTGGCGTGGCCGCGGCGATTGCCGTTGGCCTGTCCGTGCTGATCTATGTCTATTTTGGCGCGCAGATCAGTGGGCAGCAGGAGCGCAACACGTTTCTCCAGGGCGAGATCACCAAGGTCGAGGCCGAGATCAAGCAGATCGAGGAGCTGGACAAGCAGCGCGACCGCTTGCTGGCACGCAAGAAGGTCATCGAGGAGCTTCAGGCCAACCGCTCGCAGATGGTGCATCTGTTTGATTCGCTGGTGCGGACCATCCCGGACGGGGTGATGCTGACCAGCATCAAGCAGGACGGCAACACGCTGACCTTGCAGGGCCGTTCGCAATCCAACGCGCGCGTCAGTAACTACATGCGCAACCTGGAAAGTTCGGGTTGGATGAGCAAGCCGGATCTGTCGATCATCGAAGCCAAGAAGGCCGAAGGTGCTGACGCCAACGCGCCGGCCGTGCCGACCGCGCGCGCGCTGCCTTATGCCTTCTCTTTGACCGTACAGCTGGCCGATCCGGCACAAGCGCCTGCGGTTCCTGATGCAGCCGCGCCTGCAGATGGCGCCGCGCCTGCCGCTAACCCTCCTGCGGATGCTTCTGCGGCACCGCAACCGGCGGCACCGCAAACCCCGGCCGCATCGCAGCCGACTCAGCCCGCGCCTCAGGGGAATCCGGCGTCATGAGCAAGAAAGTCAAACTCAACGAGCTGGATTTCAACAATATCGGCGCCTGGCCGCAGAACGCGAAGATCGGCTTCTGCGCCCTGATCGCGGTCTTGATCCTGTTGTTGGCGTGGTTCACCACGATCAGTGGCCGCAAGGATGAACTTGAGGGACTGGAGAGTCGCGAGAGTCAGCTGCGTGCGGATTTCGAAACCAAGGCCGGTCGTGCGTCGAATCTGGAGCCGTTGCGTCAGCAATTGGCGCAGATGGAGCAGGTCTTGCAGCAAATGCTGCGCCAGCTTCCCAGCAAGACCGAGATGCCTGACCTGATCGTGGATATTTCGCAGACCGCGCTGTCCAGCGGCCTGGCCAACGAACTGTTCCAGCCAGGCCCGGAGTCGCCGAAGGAGTTTTACGCCGAGAAGCCGATTGCCCTGCGCATGGTGGGCAGTTACCACCAGTTCGGCGCGTTCGTCAGCGGTGTCGCATCGCTCCCGCGCGTGGTCATTCTGACCATGCACGACATTTCCCTGAAGCCCAAGCCCGGTGCCAATGGCATCAGCACGGGTGCGCTGGAACTCTCCGGCACGGTGCGGACCTACCGCTACCTGGATGAGGAAGAGACGGCGGAACAGGAGAAGAAGGCGGCAGAGGCTGCCAAAGCCGCCAAGAAGGGGGGACGGTAATGGCACGCTTCATGCTTGGAACTTCTCGCGCCATGGTGCTGCTCGGAGCCGTGCTGGTCCTGAGCGCATGTGGGCGCAGCATCACCAGTACGCCGGGTGATGCGCCAAATCTGGACAAATGGGTGAGCGACGTGCGTGCACGGCCGGCTCCCCAGCTTGAGCCGCTGCCGGTCATGCAGCAGTTCGAGACGTTCGAGTATTCGGCACAGAGCCTGCGTGATCCTTTCAGTGACGCCTGGACAGTCAACGATGTCAGTGGCCTGCGTCCGGATCCGAATCGCCGCAAGGAGACGCTGGAGCAGTATCCGCTGGACAGCCTCAACATGGTGGGCACCATCGGGAGTGGTGCCAGCCTGGTGGCGCTGGTCATGGCGCCTGACAAGGTGACGTACCGGGTGAGGACGGGGGCATACATGGGGCAGAGCGACGGTCGCATTACTGGCATTGGCCAGGACCGCATCGAGCTGGTTGAGCTGGTTCCGGACGGTGCGGGTGGCTGGTTGGAACGGCCCGCAGCGATCGCGCTGAATGAATAATGATTAGGGGATACACGATGAGTGTTTTCAATGTGCGCGCTTCGCATGCCACTGTGCGTCACAAATACCTGCGGGCTTGCGCGCTGGGGCTGGCGATTGCATTGTCCACCGGCAGTTTCATCGCTTCGGCTGTAAGCAAGCCGGAAGCGGCCGCCGCGGTTGCGTCGGTTCAGGTGTCGAAAGTCGATTTCAAGCGCGGCACCGACGGGGCGGGCCGTCTGGTCTTGCAATTCGATGGTCAGGGCGCGATGCCAGACCTGAAGAACAGTGGCAGTCAGGTGATCGTGGACGTCGGCAACGCGGCGCTCCCGGCCAACCTGCAGCGCCCGCTCAACGTTGTGGATTTCGCCACGCCGGTGCAGCGCGTGGATGCGCATGCGGTAGGTCGCGGGACACAGTTCGTGCTGGAGACGAAGGGCGAATTCGAGTCGCTGGCCTACCAGACGGGCAATGAGTACGTCGTCGAAATCTCGCCACGTAGCGCGAAGGCCGCTGCCGGTGCGCCGCAAGCCAAGTCAGCTTCTTCGAACGCCACCGCCGGCGCCAAGACCTATGGCGGTCGTCCGGTCACGTTCAACTTCCAGGATGTGCCAGTGCGCACGGTCCTGCAGCTGATCGCGGAAGAGTCGAATCTGAATATCGTCGCTTCCGATACGGTGCAAGGCAGTGTGACCCTGCGCCTGGTCAACGTGCCGTGGGACCAGGCGCTTGAGATCGTGCTGCGTGCCAAGGGCTTGGACAAGCGCCGGGATGGCGCCGTCGTCTGGGTCGCACCGCAGGCCGAGCTGGCCAAGTACGAGCAGGACAAGGAAGACGCACGCATCGCGATCGAGAATCGCGAGGATACGATCACCGACTACGTCCAGATCAACTACCACAACGCCAGTGCCATCTATAAGGCGCTGACCGAGGCCAAGGGCATCGGTGGCTCCGGCGGTGGCGGTGGCGGTGGTGGCGGCGGCGGTCAGAACGACAACGGATTCCTCTCGCCGCGCGGTCGACTGGTGGCCGATGAGCGCACCAATACACTGATGATCAGCGATATTCCGAAGAAGGTCGCGCAGATGCGCGAGTTGATCAATGTGATCGACAAGCCGGTCGATCAGGTGTTGATCGAGGGGCGCATCGTGGTGGCGACCGACTCGTTTGCACGGGACCTCGGTGCGAGGTTTGGTATCCAGGGCCGCCGCCTTGGCAATAACGTCGGCGCAATCAGCGGCACCCTGGCGGGCAATAACTCGATCATCAACGATGGAGAAGTCACCATTCCTGGCGGCCTCAATGTCGATCTGGCTGCCGGAACATTTACCGATGCCACTCCGGGATCGCTTGCATACACGCTGTTGGGCGCTAATTTTTCAATCGATCTCGAGCTTTCCGCAATGCAGGAAGAAGGGCGCGGCGAGGTGTTGTCCAACCCCCGCCTGATCACCTCGAATCAGCGTGAAGCGTTCATTCGACAGGGCCAGGAAGTCGGTTACGTCACCATCACCGGCGGCACCGGCGGTACGGCCGCCACGCCCAACGTGCAGTTCAAGGAGGCGTTGCTGGAGCTGAAGGTGACGCCGACCATCACCGACGATGGACGCGTGTTCCTCAACCTCAACGTGAAGAAGGACGAGGTGCAGGAATACATCACGCTGGCGGGCTATGGCTCCGTGCCGATTCTGGCCAAGCGTGAAATCAACACGGCCGTGCTGGTTGAAGATGGACAGACCGTCGTGATTGGTGGCGTGTATGAATTCACGGATCGTGAGAGCGTGGCCAAGGTGCCGTTCCTGGGGGATATCCCGTTCTTGGGCAATCTTTTCAAGCAACGCGGCCGTCAGAAAAACAAGGCGGAGCTGCTGATCTTCGTGACCCCGAAGGTGATGGCGGTAGCGAAGCGCTGAATCGCGCGCTTCGGCTGTACGTCGGACAGGCCACCTTCGGGTGGCCTGTTGCGTTGTGAGGCGCGACAAGCTGCAGTTGTCTGAACCAATTCAGGCGGGATGGGTCAGAATCGGGGCGACATCACCACCGGACCCCCCATGACCGCATCTTCGGAGATGAGTTTTCCTGCGCAGGACCAGGCACGGCTGCATGCCGATTTCCAGGCGCTGGGGCAAGGCCTGGGCACGGCCATCGTCGGGCAGCAGGGCTTGATTGAGCGTCTGCTGATCGCTTTGCTGGCCGATGGGCATTTGCTGGTGGAGGGGGCGCCTGGGTTGGCCAAGACCACGGCGATCCGGGCACTGGCATCGCGGCTGCAGGCGGACTTTGCGCGCGTGCAGTTCACCCCGGACCTGTTGCCTGCCGACCTGACGGGCACGGAAGTCTGGCGCCCGCAGGATGGCCGCTTCGAGTTTCAGGCCGGGCCAATTTTCCATCCGATCCTGCTCGCAGACGAAATCAACCGCGCGCCGGCCAAAGTCCAGTCTGCGCTGCTGGAGGCCATGGGCGAGCGGCAGGTGACGGTGGGCCGGCATACCTATCCGCTACCTGCGTTGTTCCTGGTCATGGCCACGCAGAACCCGATTGAACAGGAAGGGACGTTTCCATTGCCGGAGGCGCAGCTGGATCGCTTCCTGATGCATGTGCGCATCGGTTATCCGGAGGCCGACGCCGAAGTCGAGATCCTGCGACTGGCCCGCGAACGCGCGCGCGACCAGCGACAGGTCGAAGCGCCGCCGGCCGTGCGGATGCCGATCGAGGACGTCTTCGCCGCCCGACAGGCAGTGCTCGACGTGCACGTGTCGCCAAGCCTGGAGCGCTATCTCATCGAACTGGTGCTGGCCTCGCGTGATGCCGCGCGCTATGACGCCGACCTGGCTCGGCGGATCGCCTGGGGCGCGAGCCCCCGTGGATCGATTGCGCTGGAGCGCTGCGCGCGCGCGCGCGCCTGGCTGGCCGGTCGCGATTACGCAACGCCGGAAGATGTTCAGGCGGTGGCACCGGACGTGCTGCGCCATCGCGTGCTGCCGAGCTACGAGGCCACGGCCGAGGGCTGGGACGGCGAGCGTTTGGTCAAGGCCCTGCTGGAGCGGGTGCCGCTGCCGTGAGCAACCGCGCGGTCCGCGCAGGGGCGAACACCGGCCGTGCCGGGGGAGCGCCGTGAGCACGGGCGTCACCCCCGATCTTGCCGAGCTGGTCGCCCTGCGCGGTTTGGCCCAGCGCCGCGGCACGGCTAAGGCCGGGCGTGTGGGCATGAGTGGGCCCGCGCCCTCGACCCTGCGTGGGCGCGGTATGGAGTACGCCGAATCGCGGGAGTACGTGACGGGTGACGATGCCCGGCACATCGACTGGCGCCTGACCGCGCGGAGCGGGCGCACGCATACCAAATTGTTCCAGGCCGAGCGCGAACGGCTGACGCTGCTGGTGGCCGACACGTCGCCGCACCTGTACTTCGGGACCCGTACGCGTTTCAAATCCGTGCAGGCCGCGCGAGCCGCCGCGGTGCTGACCTGGGCTGCCGTGGCGGAAGGCGACCGGGTGGCCGCGCTGCGCGGCGCCACGACAGAGGCGCCGGTGCCGCCCGCTCAGGGAACGCGTGGCGCACTGCGGGTACTCGATGCACTGCGGCGCTGGTATGCCGAGCCCCCATCGGACGACGCTGGCCTGGGGCAGGCGATTGATCGCGCCTTCCGCATGCTGCGCCCTGGCGCGCGGCTGCTGGTCGTGGCCGATGCGGCCAGCCTGGGACAGATCAGTCAGGCGCGCTGGACGGCGCTGGCCGCCTATCACCAGGTCGGTCTGGTGCTGTTGACCGATGCGCTGGAACAACAGCCGCCCAAGTCGGCGTTGCCGTTCTGGTCGGGACGTGCGGCGGTGGATGTCGATCTGGGCAGCAGTGGTCCGCGCCAGCAGTGGCGGCACCGGTTCGCCACGCCAGTGGCACAGGCGCTGGAACAGCTTCCTCGTCGCGGGATCTCCACCATCGCGCTGGCCACCGATGCGCCCGTCGAACAGTGTCTGTCGGTGCTGGGGCGGCAGCCGGTGCGCGCGGCATGACGCCGGCTGCCGACAGCCTGGTGCTACGCGATGTCCACGTGCCTGCGGTGCCGGGCCTGTGGCCGCCCGCGCCGGGCTGGTGGGTGGTGATCGGGTTGGGGGTCGTGGTGCTGGCGTGGCTGTGCCTGATGGCGCTGCGGCGCAGGCGGCGCCAGGCCGCCTGGCGCGCGACCTTTGATGCGGAAACGGCGCAGGCAACCCCAGTGGCGCAGGTCGCCGCGGCGTCCTCGCTATTGCGCCGCGCGGCGCGCAGGATCGATCCACAGGCGGACCGTCTGACCGGCGAGGCTTGGCTGGTCTGGTTGGATGGGCGCAAGGGCAGGCCGTTTTCCCAGGGGCCAGGGCGTGTGCTGCTGGACGGCGCCTTTTTGCCCGCGTTGGAGCCGCAGGCCGTGCAGGCCTTGCTGCCACTGGCGCGTGCGCGCTTCCTGCAGTTGATGGCGGGGCGTCAATGAACGAGGTGATCGCGCAGTGGTGGCCGACCTTCGCCGGGTTTGCCTGGCCTTGGGCCTTCGCGTTGCTGCCGTTGCCTTGGTTGGCGGCCTGGCTGCTGCCACGGCGACGCGCCGCCGCGGCGGCGTTGAAGGTGCCCTTTGCCGATGCGCTCCCCGGCCTGGCCGAAGGCGGTCGCGCGGCCGCCTGGCGCATGCCGTGGCTGGCGGTGCTGGCGTGGTGGCTGCTGTGCGGTGCGCTGGCACGGCCGCAGGAGCTGGGCGAAGCGGTCGTGCCGCCGCAAAGCGGACGCAACCTGATGCTCGCGCTGGACCTGTCCGGCAGCATGCGCGAAGCCGACATGCAGCTGGGCTCGCGCGTGGTCGATCGCCTGACCGCGGCCAAGGCGGTGCTGGCCGATTTCCTGGAGCGTCGTGACGGCGACCGGGTTGGCCTGCTGGTGTTCGGCCAGCGTGCCTATGCGCTGTCGCCGTTGACCCAGGATCATGAGAGCGTGCGTGAACAGCTGGCCGATACCGTCAGCGGCCTGGCCGGCCAGGAGACCGCCATCGGCGACGCCATCGGCCTGGCGGTCAAGCGTCTGCGGCAACAGAACGAAGGCCAGCGCGTGCTGATCCTGCTGACCGACGGCGTGAATACGGCAGGTCTGCTCACGCCAGCCAAGGCGGCGGAGTTGGCCGCGGCAGAACATGTGCGTGTCCACACCGTGGCGTTCGGCAGCGAGGGCGGCACGCTGTCGCTGTTCGGGCTGCGGCTGCCCACGGGCGGCAACGAGGACGCCATCGATGAGAAGACCCTGCGCGCGATTGCCGGGAAGACCGGTGGGCGTTTCTTCCGCGCGCGCGATACTTCCGAGCTGGCCGGCATCTACAGTGAGCTGGACCGCATTGAGCCCGTCGAACAGGCCGGGCAGGCCGTGCGCCCACGCATCGAGCGCTATGCAAGGCCCCTCGTGGTCGCGTTGATCGTCGGCCTGCTGTCGCTTGTGTGGCCGCGTCGCGCGCTACTGCGGCCGGGTCAGCGGGCCACCCGCGCGGCGGTGGCCTCGAGAACGCCCCGCGGTCCTGATGGCCGCGCCCGTGATACGTCTGGAGCGCCGGGATGATCCAGAACCTGCTGCCGCATCTGTTGCGTCCCCAGGCGCTGTGGCTGCTGTTGGGCATGCCCGTGCTGGTGTGGCTATGGTGGCGTCGGCGACGCCGCGCCGATGTCTGGCGCGGGTTGGTCGATGCCCATCTGCTGCCGCACCTGCTGGTGGGCGGCGGGCGCGCTACGCGCTGGGGCGTGGTCGTGCTGCTGCTGGGTTACGGCTTGGCGGTGTTTGCGCTGGCCGGGCCGAGCTGGCGCAAGGCGCCGCAACCGACCTGGCAGACCCGTGCGCCGCTGGTGGTGGCGCTGGATCTGTCCGATCGCGTGCTTGCCACCGATCTGCCGCCTTCGCGCCTGCTGCAGGCGCGCGCCAAGTTGGCCACCTTGCTGCGCGAGCGCCAGGGCGGCCAGGTCGCGCTGCTCGTCTATGGCGGCGATGCTTTCACCGTGGCGCCGCTGACGCCGGATTCGGCCAATGTCGCGCTGTTTCTCGATGCCCTGTCGCCGGCCATCGTGCCGGTGTCCGGCCAGCGTGCGGACCTGGCGATCGAGCGCGGCGTCGAGCTGCTGCAGCAGGCGGGTTTTCCGCACGGGCAGATCCTGCTGATGAGCGACCAGGCCGATAGTGCCGCGCAGTCGGCTGCCAGCCGTGCGCGGGACCTGGGATTCGAAGTCTCGGCACTGGGGCTGGGCACTTCGGCAGGGGCGACGTATCGCGATGCCACCGGCCGTTTCGATCGCGCTGCCCTGGATGCCACGAGCCTGGAGGGGCTGGCCTCGCGAGGCGGTGGGCGCTATGCCACGTTGACCCGCGATGCGGCCGATCTGCGTGCCTTGGGTGTCCTCGATCCCGGACAGGCCGATGCGGCATCGGTCGACCAGGACGGTACGCGCGACTGGGAGGACCACGGCTACTGGCTCCTGCCCGGGGTCATGCTGCTCGCGCTGTTGGCGTTTCGCCGTGGCGCTGGTGCGGTGGCGGTGCTGGCGTTGTGCTGCGTGCTGCCGATGCAGCCTGCGCAGGCCGCCGTCGACTGGTGGCAGCGGGCGGACCAGCAGCGTCAGGAACAGCTCAGCAACGGTGCCAAGGTGTACCGCGGGGGGGATTACGCCGCCGCCGAGCAGGTGTTCAAGTCACAGTCCGGCGCCGATGCGCAGTACAACCTCGGCAACGCACTGGCCAAGCAGGGACGTTTTGACGAGGCCATCGCCGCTTACGACCGTGCCTTGACGCTGTCGCCGAAGATGGACGACGCCATCGCCAACCGCGCTGCGGTGGATGCGGCACGCAAACGCCAGCAGTCCGGCGACCCGGGCGGGAACGGCCAAGGCAACAACCCGCACGATCCTTCCCGGCAGGGGCAGCCCAAGCCGGGTGACCAGCAGCCGGGCCCGCAGGGGGGCGGCCAGCAGGATCCACAGGCACAGGCGCCGCCCCAGCCGCAGCAAGGCCAGGCCGAGCAGGGCCAGCGGGAACAGGACAAAACGCAAACGCCTCCGGCGGCGGCTGACCCGGAGGCGCAGAGGGCCGCTGACGAGGCGCAGAAACAGCAGATGCAGCGCGCGATGGCCGGGCAAGGCAAGGACGCGCAGGATCAACCAGCACAGGCGGGCCGTCAGCAGGCGATGGCCGCCGAAACACCCGAACAGCGCGAACAGCGACAGGCGGTGGATGCCTGGCTGCGGCGTGTGCCGGATGATCCGGGCGGCCTGCTGCGCGCCAAGTTCGAACGCGAATATCAGCGCAGGCAGCAAGGGGGCCGATGAGCATGTCCGGAAAGAATCGAGCGCGACGGGTGCCGTCCTTGCGTGCGCTGCTTCTGCTGGCATTGAGTGTCACGTGGCTCGACGCACAGGCAGCGACACGCGCCTGGCTGGACCGCGCGCGTGCCAGCGTCGGCGAGCCGGTGGTGCTCAATGTGGAAACCGACCAGCGTGATGCCCAGCCCGACCTGTCGCCACTTGAGGCCGACTTCGAACTGGGCCAAACCTCCAGCAGCCAGCAGACGCAGATGAGCAATGCTGGCGTCAGTCGCCGCAACCTGTTCGCGGTGACGCTGTCGCCACGTCGCGCCGGGCAGCTGGTCGTGCCCGCACTGCAGGTGGGCAGCGAGCGCACCACGCCGGTGGCCTTGGCCGTGGGCGAGCCCGCCGCTGCCGTGCCCGGTCAATCGCCGGCCTTCATCGAGACCGAAGTGGACGACCGCACGCCCTACGTGCAGCAGTCGGTAGGCGTGACCGTGCGCCTGTTCTATCCGCCGATGGCCACCGGCCGGCTGGAGCAGCCCGCGCCGCAGGGCGGGGCGCTGCAGAGCGTGGGCGAGGACAGCAGCTCCACGCGCGAGCTGGGCGGCCGCCGGTATTCGGTCGTCGAGCGCCACTATCTGCTGGTCCCCGATCGCAGCGGCAACCTGACCCTGCCACCGGCGCGCTTTCGCGGTCAGGACGTGCGCAATTGGATGAACGACCTGTTCGGCGATGGTCCGCGCAGCCTGCAGACCAGTGGGCAGCCGCAGGTGCTGGAGGTGCAGCCACAGCCGTCCGATGCACCGCAGCCCTGGTTGCCGCTGCGCAGCCTGCGTTTGCGCTACACCGGTGCGCCAAGCACGGCTCGCGCGGGTGAGGCGGCGACCTTCACCGTCGAAGCGGTGGCCGTGGGTGCCACGGCCGCCCAGCTGCCGGACCTGCCGGTGCCCAGCGTACCGGGCGCGCAGGTGTTTCCTGAGCCAGCCCAGACCACTGAACGCTTCGTCGATGGCCAGCCGCAGCTGACGGTGACGCGACGCTATTCGCTGGTCCCCGAAGGCGCGGGCAAGCTCAGCGTGCCGGCCGTGGGCCTGGGCTGGTGGAACGTAGGCGAAGGCCGCGCCGCCGAGGCAACGCTGCCGGCGTTGACCCTGCAGGTCGCGCCGGGCACAGGCGGCTTTGCCAACCGGACCTTGCCGGCACCGCGGCCCGAGCAACCGCAGGTCGCGCCAGGCCAGGCAAGCGCTGCGGTGGCGAGCGACGTGCCAGTCGCCGCCGGCGTGATCGCGTCAGGCCTGTGGTTCTGGGTGGCGATCGCGTTTGGCGTGCTGTGGCTGCTGACGTTGCTGTTGTTCGTGCTGTGGCGTCGGCGCGGTGGCATGGCCCCGACGCAGGGTGAGTCGTCCGGCCCGCCCGCGGCGCGGTACCTGCCGCGACGCACCTTGGCCGACCTGCGCCGCGCGTTGGATACCGGCACGCTCGATGAGGTCGCCGACGCGCTGCGTGGCATGGCCCCGCGGCCGCTGCGCGATCTCGATGCGGTCACCGCCGCGCTTGCGTTGCCCGCTCAGCAGCGGGCCCTCGAAGCGCTGCGGCGCGCACGCTGGGCCGATGGCGATGGCCCACAGGCAAGGCAGCAGCTGCGCCAGGCGTTCGCCGAAGGCCCGCGCTGGCGGGTCGCGCCACCGCCGGCCGCGCCCGTGCTGGAGCCGCTGTACCCACGCCGCTGAGGCGGCGCAGGCACGGCGCGGGCGATTTGTCCACGTTTCACGCGGTGGAGCGATGCGGTTAAGCTCGGCGATTGACTGACTGGAAGCGCCGCATGAGCCAGCCCGAGACTTCGTCCCGATCCAAGAAACTGCCGCTGCACTGGAAAATGGCCATCGGCTTTGCCGTGGGCCTGCTCCTGGGACTCATCGTCCATGGCACGGTCGGGGCTGAGGCGCCTTGGGTAATTTGGGTCACCAACAACCTGACCCAGCCGGCCGGCTCGCTGTTCCTGCGCCTGATCTTCATGCTGGTGCTGCCGCTGCTGTTCTCGGCGCTGGTGGTGGGCGTGTCGGAAATGGGCGATGTGCGCTCGCTCGGCCGCATCGGCTGGAAGACGCTGGGTTACACCGTGCTGGTGTCCACCATTGCGGTGGTGATCGGCCTGGTGCTGGTCAACGTGCTCAAGCCGGGCGGCGGCATGGACCAGAGCGTGGCCCAGCAGATGTTGGCGGCCAGTGCCGACCGCGCGCAGGCCATCGTCAGCCGCAACGCGGAGACCAGTTCGCCCACGGGGCTGGGTCTGCTGTTGTCGATGGTGCCGGACAACGTGGTCAGCGCCGCAGCCGAGAACGAGATCCTGGGCGTGATGTTTTTCGCGCTGATGGTCGGCGTTGGTTTGGTGCTGACCCAGAGCGATAAGACCGACACGTTCAAGCGGGCGGTCGAAGGCCTGTTCGAGATTTCCATGACCCTGATCGGGCTGGTGATTCGTCTGGCGCCGTACGCGGTGTTCTGTTTCATGTTCAACCTGGCGGCGATGTTCGGCTGGGACCTGCTGGCCAAGCTCGGCGCGTATGTCGGCGTGGTGCTGCTGGCCCTGGGTATCCACATGTTCGTGGTGTACTCGGCCGCGGTGAAGTTCGCCGGCTACTCGCCGCTGAGCTGGTTCAAGGGGGTGCAGGAAGTGATGGTGATGTCCTTCTCCACCTCCTCCAGCAACGCCACGCTGCCGACCTCGCTGCGCGTGGCCGAAGAAAAGCTGAAGCTGCCCAATAAGGTCTCGCGCTTCGTGCTGACCATCGGCGCCACCGCCAACCAGAACGGCACGGCGCTGTTCGAGGGCGTCACGGTATTGTTCCTGGCGCAGTTTTTCGGCGTGGATCTGTCCATCGGCCAGCAGCTGACGGTGATGTTCGTCTGCATCCTGGGGGGCGTGGGCACCGCCGGCGTGCCTGGCGGCTCGCTGCCGGTGGTGGCGCTGATCTGCGGCATGGTCGGCGTGCCGCCGGAAGGCATCGGCATCATCCTGGGCGTGGACCGTTTCCTGGACATGTGCCGCACCACGCTCAACACCACCGGTGACCTGGTCCTGGCCACGCTGGTGTCCAAGGGTGAAACCGACGCACCGGATCCGAAGGCGCTAGGCTCTTGATTCAACTGGGTTTCCCTGCGATGTGAACATCGCGGGGCGACAGCGCGGGGGCGGGGTGGGACAATAAGTGTCCCGGTGTCTACCGGGCACCTTTCCGCTACCTGCCGATCCCATGCCGACGCCTACCCGCCGCCAGCTCGCCAACGCCATCCGTTTCCTCGCCGCCGACGCGGTGCAGGCTGCCAATTCCGGTCACCCGGGCATGCCGATGGGCATGGCCGATATCGCCGAAGTGCTTTGGAACGATTTCCTCAGCCACAACCCGAGCAATCCGGGCTGGTTTAACCGTGACCGCTTCGTGCTGTCCAACGGCCACGGCTCGATGTTGCAGTACGCGCTGCTGCACCTGTCCGGTTACGACCTGCCGATCGAGGAGCTGAAGAACTTCCGTCAGCTGCACTCCAAGACCGCTGGCCACCCAGAGAGCCACATCACGCCCGGCGTGGAGACCACCACCGGTCCGTTGGGCCAGGGTTTTGCCAATGCCGTCGGGTTCGCTCTGGCCGAAAAGCTGCTGGCCCAGCGCTACAACCGCCCCGAGTTCAACGTCGTCGACCACAACACCTGGGTGTTCATGGGGGACGGCTGCATGATGGAAGGCATCTCGCATGAGGCCGCTTCGCTGGCTGGCACGCTGGGCCTGGGCAAGCTGGTCGCATTCTGGGACGACAACCAGATCTCCATCGATGGCACCACCACCGGCTGGTTCACCGATGACACGCCGGCGCGCTTCGAGGCCTATGGCTGGCAGGTGATCCGCAACGTCAACGGCCATGATGCGGTGGAAATCAAGACTGCCATCGAGACGGCGCTGAAGTCGTCGGACAAGCCGACGCTGATCTGCTGCCGCACCGTGATCGGCTTCGGTTCGCCGAACAAGGCCGGCAAGGAATCCAGCCACGGCGCCGCACTGGGCAAGGACGAGCTGGAAGCCACCCGCAAGCAGCTGGAGTGGAACTACGGCCCGTTCGAGATCCCGCAGGAAATCTACGACGGCTGGCGCGCCACCGGCGCAGGCACGCTGCGCCAGGCCGAGTGGGAGCAACTGTTCGACAAGTACGCCAAGCAGTATCCGGAGCAGGCGACCGAGCTGACCCGTCGTTCGCATGGCGAGCTGCCGGAAGGCTTCGTGGCCGCCGCCGATGCCTATGTCGCCAAGCTGCAGTCCGAAGGTCCGGAAATCGCCTCGCGCAAGGCTTCGCAGAACACCATCGAAGCCTTCGCCCCGTTGCTGCCGGAAATCCTGGGTGGCTCGGCCGACTTGGCCCATTCCAACCTCACCACCTGGAAGGGCAGCAAGACTGCCGTCGGCCACGACCCGGATGCCAACTACGTCTACTACGGCGTGCGCGAGTTCGGCATGACGGCCATCAGCAACGGCCTGGCGCGCCACGGCGGTTTCATCCCGTTCGACGCCACTTTCCTGGTGTTCAGCGATTACGCCCGCAACGCGCTGCGCATGAGTGCCTTGATGGGCGCGCATGCGATCCATGTCTATACGCATGATTCCATCGGCCTGGGCGAGGATGGCCCGACGCACCAGCCGATCGAGCACCTGGCCTCGCTGCGCTACATCCCGCACAACGATGTGTGGCGCCCCTGCGATGCCGTGGAATCGGCTGCATCCTGGAAAGCGGCGATCACCCGCCAGGATGGCCCGAGCTGCCTGATCTTCAGCCGCCAAAACCTCAAGCACCAGGCGCGCAGCAGCGAGCAGATCGCCAACATCTACCGCGGCGGCTACGTGCTGGCCGAGGCCGAGGGCGGTGCTGCGCAGCTGATCCTGATCGCCACCGGTTCGGAAGTGGGCATCGCTTCCGAGGCACGCCTGAAGCTGCAAGCCGCTGGTATTCCGACCCGTCTGGTCTCGATGCCGTCGACCGATGTGTTTGATCGTCAGGATGCGGCGTACCAGGAATCGGTGCTGCCCAAGGCCTTGCGCGCGCGCGTGGCGGTGGAAGCGGCCACGACCGACTTCTGGTTCAAGTACGTCGGCCTGGATGGTGCGGTGATCGGCATGACGCGCTTTGGCGAGTCGGCCCCGGCGGAGAAGCTGTTCCCGCTGTTTGGTTTCACCGTCGATCACGTGGTCGAGGTGGCGCAGGCCGTGGTCAAGGGTTGAGTGTTCGCGCCAGCGTGAAGTAAAGAAAAAGGCCGGGC
>JBEVNH010000030.1:0-6136 GCA_040508175.1 Pseudoxanthomonas sp. | reverse complement strand
GCGGCCAGGCCCGGCGGCGGCCAGGCGGCCGCCGGGGCGTTGTCGTCGTCTGCCCTGTCATCCTGGTCCTGGTCGGTCTCGCGCGTCTTGCTGGCGCTGCTGGCCTCCGAGGCCTGCTCGGTTTCAGCGGCAGCGCGGCTGCCTTCGGAGGCTTCGGATCTACGCGCGTCCTGCTGCTGCGTCGCGGACTGGCGTGCTTGGCGCTCGGCCACCTTGTCACGCGCCGGTTCGGCCGGCTTCTGTGTGGTCGAAGCGCGCTGGCGTACGGCGGCATTGTCCATCCACTTGGAGAACATGCTGTCGCCCGACGCGCCGTCCGGTGCGGCGGAGGCGGTGTCGTTGTTGTTGGCCAGTCCGGCGGCAAAACCGGAAGCAAGCGAGCCGAGCACGTTCATGCGTTTTCCCCTTCTTCGGTGGCGCGCTTGCGCACGGTGCGCGCGCCGAGATCATCCATTTCGCGCTGGCTGCGACGGTCTTCCACCACGCGCTCCTGCGCGCGGTAGCTGGCCGCCAGTTGTTCAAGGACCTGCTTGTCGCGGCTGGCCAGCAGCAGCCGGCCGCGTTCCATCTCCAGGTGCGCGCGGCTGGTATCAACGTTGCGCACCTGCTGGGTTACGGCCGTCTCCAGGCGCTCCAGGAATGCGCGGCGATTGGCCAGCTGGGCGGTGCTGACCGCGGCCATCTGGGTCTGCGCGTATTCGTCGGCGTAGCGACGCAGCTCGTCCAGCCGCGATTCGTGCATGGACAGCGTCTTCTGGCGCTCGGCCAGCTCGCGGGCCACGCTGTCCTCGTGCTCCTGCGCGCGGCGCAGCAAGGGGTCAATCCGGCGCGACTGCATCATTCAATGGTGTCCTTCATGTGCGCGGTGGGATTGAGCAGTTCGTCCAGCGAGGACTTGCTGTGGTGCAGGTCGGCAGCGTGGGCGATGTCCTGGCCCAGGAAGGCCACGATTTCCGGCCAGCGCGCCATGGCTTCGTCCACCAGCGGGTTGCCGCCGCGCTGGTAGGCGCCGATGGCGATCAGGTCGCGATGGCTGTTGTAAGCCGACACCAGTTGCTTGAGGCGGCGGATGCGATCACGCCAGGGCGCATCGGCGATGTCCTGCACGACGCGGCTGACGGACGATTCGATATCGATGGCCGGGTACAGGCCGCTATCGGCCACACGGCGCGACAGCAGGATGTGGCCGTCCAGGATCGCGCGGGCCGCATCGGCGATGGGATCCTGCGGATCGTCGCCTTCGGTCAGCACCGTGTAGAAGGCGGTGATCGAGCCGCGACCAGCCGCGCCGTTGCCGGCGCGTTCCACCAGGGCCGGCAGCTTGGCGAACACCGACGGCGGGTAGCCGCGGGTGGTGGGCGGCTCGCCGACGGACAGGCCGATCTCGCGCTGCGCCTGGGCGAAACGGGTCAGCGAATCCATCAGCAGCAGCACATTGAGGCCCTGGTCGCGGAACCATTCGGCGATCGCAGTGGCGCGGTAAGCACCGTGCAGGCGTGCCAGCGGCGGACGATCGGCCGGGGCGGCCACGACCACCGCGCGGCGCAGGCCTTCCTCGCCCAGGGTGCTTTCGACGAAGTCGCGCACTTCACGGCCACGTTCGCCGATCAGCCCGACCACGATGACGTCGGCCGAGGTGAAGCGGGTCATCATGCCGAGCAGGGTTGATTTGCCCACGCCCGAACCGGCGAACAGGCCCACGCGCTGGCCGCGGCCGATGGGCAGCATGGCGTTGATCGCGCGCACGCCCACGTCCAGCGATTGGGTGATGGGTTCGCGGGCCAGCGGGTTGATCGATACGCCGGCCATGCTGACGCTGCCTTCGCCGCGGATCGGGCCCTTGCCGTCCAGCGGCACGCCATCGCTGTCGATGACGCGGCCCAGTAGGCCTTCGCCCACCTGCACGCCACCGCGGCGACGCACCGGTACCACGCGTGCGTTGGGCAGCAGGCCGTGCAGCTCGGCGCTGGGCATCAGATAGGTGCGTTCGCCGGCGAAGCCGACGATTTCCGCGTCGATCCAGCCGCCGTCCACTTCCACCTTGCAGGTGGCACCCATCGGCGCCTCGCAGCCGGTGGCTTCCAAGGTCAGGCCGACGGCGCGGCGCAGGATGCCTTCATGGATGACGCCACGGCCGGCCGCCGGATCCGGCGCCAGCTTGCCCAGGCGGGCGGCCAGGCGCAGGTTGCGCGCATCCAGCCAATCGCCTGCGACGGCGGCAGGGCCGAGGTTGGCGCTCATGTGGCACCGCCGGCTTTGGTGACCACGCCTTCCAGCGCGCCGCGCAGGCGGGCTTCGAGCGTGCCGTCGATGCGGACGGTTTCGGCATGTACGCGCAGGTCGCCGCGGGCCAGGGACAGGTCGGGCACCAGGCGGGTGCCGGGCAGGGGCTGCATGACCGGCGCCAGGGCCGCGATGTCATCGGGATGCAGGCGCACTTCGACTTCGCGAGTGCTCAGGCCCACCGCGTCGACGGCCTCGCGCACCAGCTCGGACAGCAGCTCGGGCTCGGCCTGATAGGCGCGGCCGACCAGGTTGCCGGCGATGCGTACGGACAGTTCGCCCAGCGCGGCAAGTACTTCGCTCTCCAGACGCGCAAGCGGACGGCTGAAGTTGTCCAGGATGCCTTCGATCTGCGCCACCAGGCGACGGATCTCGGCCTGGCCCTGCGCCTGGCCCTGGGCGTGGCCAGCGTCGAAACCTTCCTTGCGCGCGTCTTCCTGGATGGCCTGGATTTCATCCAGGGTGGGCGGACGCAGCACGGGAATTTCAGGCTCGAGGTGGATCTCGACCGGGGCTTCGACCACGGGCGCCAGCGATGGGGCACTCCAGCGCAGGACTTCGTTCATACCAGGGCCTCGGCGCCGCCGCCGGCGAGCACGATGCCACCTTCATCGGCCATGCGGCGGACGATGGTGAGGATTTCCTTCTGCGCGCTCTCCACGTCGGACAGGCGTACCGGACCACGGGCTTCCATGTCTTCCAGCAGGATCTCGGCCGCGCGCTGGGACATGTTGCGGGTGATCTTCTCCTTGACCTTGGCGTCGGCGCCGCGCAGGGCGATGCCCAGGCGTTCGCCGGTGACTTCGCGCAGCACCAGCTGGATGTCCTTGTCGGCCAGCTCGATGATGTCGTCGAACACGAACATCAGGTCGGCGATGCGGTTGCCCAGATCCTGGTCCACCTGCGAGACCGCGCCGAGAATCGCCTGATCCTGGCCCGAATCCATGAAGTTGAGAATATTGGCGGCGACCTTCACGCCGCCGATGTTGGACGACTTGACGTTCTGGTTGCCGGCAAACTGGCGCTCCATGATCTCGTTCAGCTCGTTCAGCGCGTTGGGCGGGATGCCATCCAGGGTGGCGATGCGCAGCAGCACGTCCGAACGCGCGCGCTCGGGCAGCAGCTTGAGCGTGGCGGCGGCCTGATCGGCATCCAGGTGGGCCATCACGATGGCGATGATCTGCGGATGCTCGTTGCGCACCAGGTCGGCGATGGCGCGCGGGTCCATCCATTTCAGCGTGTCCAGGCCCGTGGTGTTGCGGCCAAGCAGGATGCGGTCGATCAGGCTGTTGGCCTTCTCGGCCCCCAGGGCCTGCACCAGCATGTTGCGGATGTATTCGTCCGCCCCCACGCCCAGCGAAGTCTGGCCGTCCAGTGCGCTGGTGAAGTCGTTCATCACCTGGAGGACCTGGTCGCGCGAGACGTTGCTCAGCGTGGCCATGGCCAGTCCGAGTTTCTGGACCTCCTTGGCGCCCATGTGCTTGAGCACCTCGGCGGCGTCGGCTTCGCCCAGCGAAAGCAGCAGGACGGCTGCGCGCTGGACGCCGGTCAATGCAGTGGGATCAGCTTTCATCATCCAGCCATCCTTTCACGACCTGTGCCACTTGCTTGGAATCGCTCTTCACCGCTTCCCGGGCCACGCGCAGCTTGTCTTCGTAGGCATTGGAGGGCAGGGCGATGGCCTGTGGCGAGGACAGACGGGCGGTATCTTCGCGCAGCGCCGGCATTTCGTCGTCGACGAGGGTCACATCCGCCAGTTCTGGCGTGTCCTGGCCCTTCTTCTTGGCTGATGAGCCAAAAATCTGGCGCATGGCCGGGCGGGCGACACCGAACAGGACGGCCAGGACCACGACGGCACCCAGCACCAGGCGCAGGGCATCGCGGATGCGCGGGTCTTCCCACCAGCCCGGCTGCTCGAGCGGGGCGGGCTCTTCTCGCACGAACTGTGCGTTCATCACCGACACCATGTCGCCACGTTTGTCGTCATAGCCCACGGCCTGTTTGATCAGGTCTTCCACGCGTTGCAGCTCGGTGGCGTTCAACGGCTGCAGGGTGGTCTTGCCATCCTTGCCCGGGCGCGGTACGTGGTCCACCAGCACGGCCACCGACACGCGGCGGATACGGCCCGGCGGTTGGCTGGTGTGCTGCAGGGTGCGGTCCAGCTCGTAATTGCGGTTGGCGGTGTTGGAGCTCTCGCCGGCGGCCGGCGGGGCATTGCGGTTGGCATCGGCCGGATTCTGTCCGTTGGACGCGGCAATGGCGGCTGGGCCTGGCGGGGTGTTGGCGGTCGCGCCTGGCGGCACGTTCTGCGCCGCGCCCTGCGTGGTGTTGCTGGAGGAGCTGACCTGCTCGCTGCGCAGCTTGGGGGGATCGCTGTTGAACAGCTCGCGGGCCTCCTCGCTGGTGGAGAAGTCCATGTCCACGTTGACCTTGGCGTTGACGCGGTTGGCGCCGGTCAATGGCTGCAGCAACTGCTGGATTCGGTCGCCGAACTCGGTCTCCTGGCGACGCACCTGTTCGAACTGGTTGGCACTCAGCTCGGCCTGCGGATCCTTGCCTGACTCGCTCAGCAGGTGACCGTTCTGGTCGACCACGGTGACACGCTCGGGCGACAGGTCCGGGATGCTGGAGGCCACCATGTGCACGATGGCGTTGACTTGGTCACGCTCCAGCCCGCTGCCGGAGCGCAGCTGCAGCATGACCGAGGCGCTGGCAGCTTCGCGCTGGCGGGTGAAGGCGCTGGGCTTGGGAATGGCCAGGTGCACGCGGGCATCACGGACCTGACGCATGGTGGTGATGGTGCGGACCAGCTCGGTTTCCAGTGCGTGCTGGTAACGGGCCGTTTCCATGAACTGGCTGACGCCAAAGCCGGGGTCGCGCTCCATGAGCTCGAAGCCCAGGCGGCCGGCTTCGGCAGCGCCGGCGCTCGCCAGCTTCAAGCGGGCGTCATGCACATTGGCCGACGGCACGGAGATGGCGCCGGTGGAGGTGTCGATCTCGAAAGGGATACCCGAGGTGCGCAGCAGGTCGGTGGCTTCTGCAGTGGCCTTGTCATCGGCGCCCGTGTACAGCTGCACCATATCCGGCTTCTGCGACCAGAAAAACACCATCAGGCCGATGGCCACGGCACCGGCCAACAGCAGCATCATCCCCAGGCGGCGGCCCAGCTGCAGTTGGTTCATGCGGTCGATCGCCTCGGCCGTCTTGCCGACGGCCTTCTCGCGGATCATGGTGGTGTCGGACAGGGAAATTGCCATTTCGGGTCAGCCTTCCATCACAGCGGCATGTTGAGGACGTCCTGGTACGCCTGTACCAGTCGGTTACGCACTTCGACCGTGGCGCGGAACGCCACCTGGGCCTGCTGGGAGGCCACCATCACCTTGGCCAGGTCCGCGCTGGGGTCACCCAATTCAAACGCTTTCTGCAACTGGCCCGAGCGCTCCTGGGCGTTGCTCACCCCGTTGATCGCACGGGACAGGGTCTCGCTGAAGCTCGGTGCGCCGGTCTGGCCCACCTGACCCAGCTGTCCGAACTGCCCAAACTGGCCGGCCCCACCAATCGCGTCGCTGCGGGCGCTGTCCGCACGCACGGCCGATGCGCTCTGGCCCAGTTGCGACTGGTAGGAGCGGATCTGCGACAGCACGGAGGAAATGGAGTCGGTCATCGTGTTGGCCTGGGCCAGCGGAACTGCCAACACCAATGCAAGTGGTGTGCCGAAACTTCGGCGGCTTTCCGGCACCCCCGCGAACGCATGCCCTGCAAGGCACGGACCACGTGCCCTTGGCAGGGCGGAGCTGCGCCCAATGTCGCGGTCAACGCGCCGGTGTGCATGTCCGTCGAGGCCATAAAAAAA